>CAYVAM010000063.1:0-21132 GCA_964449275.1 uncultured Anaerolineales bacterium | reverse complement strand
CCCACCGCATGTAGAGGACGCGGCCGTCGGGCAGCATCCAGGGGGTGTTATCGTGCTCGATGTTGGCCGACACGAGGCGCACGTTCCTGCCGTCGCCGTCCGAGCGATACAACACGGCCACCTGCGTGAACCAGCACTGGACCCAGCGGTTGCAGCGCGACGAACAGAACAGGAGGTCTCCGTCGGGCAGGTAAATCGCCTCAAGTTCGTCGAAAAGGCCGTCCGTCAACTGCCGCAGGCCGGTCCCATCCAGGTTGATCTCGAACAGGTGGTAGTGAGACGAGTTGCCCTTGCGATAAGAGAAGAGGACCTTCTTCGCGTCGTAGTGGACCTGCGGGTCGCGCACGCCGCCCTGGGGATCATCGAGCAGGATCCGGACCTTGCCGGTCCGCAGGTCCAGGCGGCACAGCCGGCCGCCCGGCGGACCGTAGTTGCGGGCCTTGGGATTGTTGGAACGGTGGCCGAAGTTGGCGTACCAGTGCCCGTCGCCGCCAACACCACGGACGGCAAAGATGATCTCCTCGAGGCCGGCCATGGGGCCGTCGAGGAATCGCTTCAGCGTCGGCCCCGGCGCACCCGCCCAGGCGCTGCACGCGACGAGAAGCACGAGGACAAGACACAGGGAGACCTTCGCGGCGCGGCTGCGTGCGGCCATAAGCCGGACTCCTCTGCCTCGACGCTCCATCATCGATCCCCTCACGACCGGCTGCTTCGGCGCACACCTACCATGCGGTCCTTCATTACATGTAACCGCAGCCACGGTCAATCGTCCTGTGGAAACTGACGATGAGCGCGCGGAGGATGGTCGCCGCCCATCCGCCACGTGACACTCGGGTTACAGGAGGGTGGCACGGCAACGCGAAGCGTGGCCGTGTGCGTGCAGCGTCCAACACGGCCGCCCTTCGGGCTGCCGCCAGCCACGGCACGAGCCGTATCCGTGCCAGGGTGCCACCCGGCGAGGCGCCCCATCGTGCTGTGGGAGACTGATGGCGTCCGCGTTGCGCTTGCAAATACGCGGGCCTCAAAGTAGCATCGGCGGGCGCACGTTTGGACGGGAGGACGCGATGATGACGAAAGGCAGCGGCACCGTTCGCGCCCTGCTCCGGCTGGCGGGCCTGGTTGCCATCGCGGTCCTGGCCTACCTGGCCTGGCAGCACTACACGGGAAGCGTCGAGTATCCGGAATGGGACCAGGTGCATTTCGGCCATTCGCGCGAGGCCGTGCTGGAACTCCTGGGAGACCCCGCTGAAGAGACCGTCGAGTTCCGCCTCGGCCCGCGCAAGGGCCACGAGCAGATCTATGCCGACGCCGAGAAAAGCGGCGCACAGGTCTGGCTCGTCTATCACGGCGGCCTCGACCTCACCTACGCCATCGGCCTGGACAAGGACGACCGGGTCGTGTTCAAAGCGCGCGGCGGCCCGTAGGCAACACGCACCTCACTTCTTCGCAGCGCCCGTCAGCAGGTCGCCGCTCGTCGTCGTCGGGCACCAGAACTTCTCAATGAACTCGACCACCAGGCGCGTGCCCTCCTCGTGGCTGACGTACGGCGACCGGGCGGGGTTGTACATCGTGTCGGTCAGGTCGCGGATGAGGGCCACGTCGAACCCCCACCGCACCATCTGCTTGATGGCAAACGAGCGGCCGAGCACGCACATGTTCGTGTGCACACCCATAATGAGGATATTCTTGATGCCGCGCTGCTGGTACAGGTTGTAGAGGTCGCGGCCTTTGTCGGAGATAGCGTCGCGGGCCTGGTCGATCTCGATGGCCGGGTGCTGGCGGCTCCACGCCTTGTGCGAGGACTTCTCACCGGTGTCGCAGCCGCCGCCCGAGGCGTCGATGGGCAAGGGCGGATCGTCGTGCTTCCTCGTCTTGGGGTCCGGCGCCTTCGGGGCATCCAGGACGCGCTTGCGGGCGGGTGAACCCTCGTAGAACTTCATCGTGTCGGACGGGGCGTGGACGATAAGGACGCCCTTTTCGCGCAGCGTCTTGACCACTTGGTTCATCTGCGGCAGCATTTCGGCGAGCCGCTCGTTTGCCCCGCGGCACCAGTGCTTGTCCCAGACGTCGCAGAGGACGAGGGCCGTCTCGGAGGCTTTGACTTTGCGTGTGGTCGTCTCGACCTTCCAGACGTTGTAGCCCTGGTCGTTTTGGACGAGTTTCTGTCTGCGCAGGTTGAGTGTGAGCATCCGGCCTTTCACGCCAGAGTCCGTTGCAGATTCCGCCGCCACGGAGGCCGTCGCGACGGCCATCACTGTCAGCGGCACCGCAAGGCGTACGATAGTCCTCACCATGACACCACCTCCGCGCCCAGTTGGTTGACGTTTCGCCCCAATAGCGTATGCTTGAGGGCGGCTGAAAACCAGGGGGTTCCCGGCCGATGAGGAGGCCGGGACCCATGCCAGGGAGAGAGCATGGCCGCCAATCGCCTGATTACCGTCTTGCTGATCGCTCCCGTCGTGCTGCTCTCTTGGGCGCTCTGCCGGGGCGCAGAATGGTCGGCGCCCGAGATCCGCCTGCCGAAGGACGCCAAGCACCCCCTCGTCGCGTGCACCTCGAAGGAACTCGCGCGGCTGCGTGCGGCGTGGAAATCGAAGGGACCCGAGCGCGCGCCGGTCGCGGGCGAAATGGCACGCGCCGACCGCGCGCTGAAGGCGCCGCTCACCTTCCCGCCGCGCGGCGGCCAGCACAACCAGTGGTACCAGTGCGAGCCGTGCCAGATGGGCCTCAAGACCGTCGATGCCACCCATCACAAGTGCCCCAAGTGCGGGAAGACGTACAGCGGCGAGCCGTACGACGACGTGATCTTCTCGCACGTTCACGGAACGAACCTGCGGAACATGACCGCGGCCGCATGGGCCTGGGCCATCACCGGACAGGCCAAGTACGCCGAGTTCGCGAAGAAGGTCCTCCTCGGTTACGCCGAGCGGTACGCCACGTACCCCTACCACGACAGCCGCTGCCGCACGGGCGAGGGGGCGAGCCGCTCGGGCGGGCACCTCTTCGAGCAGACCCTCAACGAGGCGAGCGCCATGACCCGGACCATCGGGCCCGCCTACGATCTGCTGCACGACGCCCTCTCGCCCGCCGAGCGCCGGGCCGTCCGCGACGGTCTGGTCGTGCCGATGCTGGAGAACATCGACAAGCACAAGGCGGGCAAGGGCAACTGGCAGACGTGGCACAACGCGGCGATGCTCTGGGGCGGGGCCGCCCTCGGCGATGTCCAGTGGGTCCGAAAGGCCGTCGTGGACCCCAAGAACGGGTTCCTCTACCAGATGCAGGTCAGCGTCAGCAACGAGGGCATGTGGTACGAGAACTCGTGGGGCTACCACTTCTACACGCTCAGCGCCATGGTGCAGATCGTCGAGGCGGCGCGCCGGCTGGGCATCGACCTGTGGTCGCACCCGACCCTCAAGGGGATGTTCACCCTCCCGGTCCGTTACGCCATGACCGACGGCAGCCTGCCGCGCTTCGGCGACGACGTCCACTCCACCGTCTCGCGTATCGGCTACTACACCGAGCCCGCCTACCAGGCGTACAAGGACCCCGGCATCACCGCTCTCTTGCCGGCGAAACCGACCTGGGACAGCGTCCTGTTGGGACGAGAGGTCGAGAAGCGCCCCCCGCCGACGATCGCCGGCAGCGAGGTCTTCCCCGGCGCCGGCCACGCCATCCTGCGCACCAAGGGCGAGGCGGGCCTGACGGCCGCCATGACGTTCGGGCCGTACGGCGGCTTCCACGGGCACTACGACAAACTCTCGTTCGTCTTCTTCGGCCACGGGCGCGAACTCGGCACCGACCCCGGACGCGCCAGGAGCCAGGCCTACCGTCTGCCGATCCACCGCAACTGGTACAAGGCAACGATTGGGCACAACGCGGTGCTCGTGGACGGCTCCTCGCAGAAACCGGCAACAGGTCGGCTCGAGCGCTTCGCCGCCGGCGACACCCACGCCGCCATCGTCGCGCGGTGCGACGCCGCCTATCCCGGCGTCCGCCACCGGCGGATGCTGTATCTCGCGCCGACGTACCTGCTGGTCGTGGACGACCTGGCGGCCGAGAAGGAGCACGCGTTCGACTGGACGTACCACAACCGCGGCACGACCGTAGACTGCAAGGCCGTCCGAGGCGAAGCCGTCGTGGCCGACCATCCGCATTTGTGGTGGTCGTACCTTCGGAACCGGCGCGTCGGCGCCGCGAGCGGTGCCGTCCGCCTGACGTTCGTCGGCGAGGACGTGACGACGCACCTGACGGCGGCGGCCGCGACCTCCACAGACTTGACGAGCGTCCTCACCGGCGACGGACCGTGCGCCAGCGTCCTGGACCGCGTGCCGCTGGTCATGTTGACGCGGCGCGGCAAGACGGCGCAGTTCGCGTGCGTCCTGGAACCCGTCGCCAAAGGCAAGGAACCCGCCGTCACGACCGTCGAGACGCGCGAGGCCACTGAAGGCATCCGCGTCACCATTCGCAACGGCAGCGGAACGGATACGATCACCCTACGCGACGACAATACGTTCACGGTTAGAACCGGCGGCAACGTTGCACTCAAGAGCGAGTGACGTTCGCCGGCCTTTTGCATTGCCGCCGCCCGCCGCGTCTGCTAGATTGCCCCCGAGGGAGACCGGCATGAAGGGCAAGGCGCACGTGTTCGGCGACGACGTCAACACCGACGAGATCATCCCCGCGCGCTACCTGAACCGGATCGACCCGGAGTTCCTGGCCGCCCACTGCATGGAAGACGCCGACCCGGAGTTCGTCGCGAAGGCGGCGCCGGGCGACGTGGTCGTGGCGGGCGAGAACTTCGGTTGCGGGTCCAGCCGCGAGCACGCCCCCATTGCGATCAAGGCGGCCGGCATCTCGTGCGTCATCGCCAGGAGTTTCGCCCGGATCTTCTTCCGCAACGCGATCAACATCGCCCTGCCGATTGTCGCCTGCCCCGAAGCGGTCGAAGACATCCGTCCCGGCGACCAAGTCGAAGTGGATCCGGCCAAGGGCCAACTCAGGAACCTGACCACCGGCAACGCGTTCACTTTCTCCCCGTTTACGAAGGAGATTCAGGACATCATCGCCGCCGGCGGCCTGATGGCGTTCGTCAAAAGCCGCATCGGCGGGTAGCGCCGCCGGGGCGGCGGCGCACTGGGGGCCACACGCGCGTAACTCAGGCGTTACGGGTCTGGCAAGCTTTTATGGCGAGCGCAGGCGGTTGTAGCGCCGGGCTTTATGCCCGGCGGCCGTTGGCGGCGGCGCCGGCCAGGATGCGCCGGGGATAAACCCCGGCGCTACAGGCAAGCCGCAGGAAATCGTGCCCTGCCAGAAATTGTTGCCACGCCCCGCGTTACGAGTGCAGCCGGATTCGGGTTGAAAAACCGCAGCCTCCGGGTAGCATAGAGGGCCTGGAAACGCTCAAGAAGGGAATGCCATAATGCATACTCGCGCTTCTGTTCTCCTCTTGTCGTCGGCCATGCTTGCCGCCTGCGTGTGTGTCGCCGGTTGCGGCGGCGGCGACCAGCCAAGCCAGGCTTCTACGGGCGAGTTCATACGCCCGAGGAAACTGGAGCCGGACGTTCCCTCGCCGCCCGAGCCCAGCCCGAACGTCAGCGGTTCACTGGAACCGTCGGCCCCGGCGCCCGCACCGGGAACCGCGACGCCCGCACCGGGAACCGCAGCGCCCGCACCGGGAACCGCAGCGCCCGCACCGGGAACCGCAGCGCCCGCAGCCGGGACCGCAGCACCCGCACCGGGGACCGCAGCGCCCGCAGCCGGGACCGCAGCGCCGGCGCCTGGGACAGCAGCGCCCGCAGCCGGGACAGCCGCGCCCGCAGCCGGGACAGCGGCGCCCGCACCGGGGACGGCAGCGCCAGCAGCCGGGACAGCCGCGCCGGCAGCAGGGACGGCAGCGCCGGCGGCGACCAACTGATTCCGGCCGGCCATCCCTGAGACGTCCCGATGCCGCGCCCGCCGAACGGAGGCCCACGTGCCCTCCGACGATACCGTACACGTTCACGGCGTCCAGGAAGAGTACTTCTACCTGATGGTGCACCCGTGCGTGTGCGGCGGGGCGTGGCAGAGCGATTCGCAGGAGGTTGAGGAAGACGCGGCGCGCGTGCTGCACCAGGTGTCGGCAACGTGCTCCACGTGCGGCGCCCGGCGGACGTTCCGTTTTCAACTCGACACGCACGGCGGGCCGAAAGGCCCCATCCGGCAGGTCAACCCGACCGCCGAGCCGTCACGTGCCCTCGACGTGGTCGAATGGATGGGCCTGGCGAAGTTTTACCTCGGGCGCATCGAGCGACTCACCGAGTCGGTCCGGAAAGCCCAGTCGCTGCTCGACGCCAGGCAGTGCCTGGAAGAGGCGCTGAAGTTCTACGTGCCCCAGGACGATTCGCCGCCCTCCTCCGCGCTCTGGTCCGATGCGAGCCGCCGCAGGGCCGCCGAGCAGGCCGACACGTTCCGCCGTTCGACGATCGAGACGATGCTCGCCCGCCTGCCACCCCTGGACCGGCTCCGCCAGGCCGATTCGCTCGACCAGAAAGCGTTCGAAAGAGGCGTCAAGGAGCGTGCGAAAGCACGCGTGGGACACAAGTGGTGGCAATTCTGGAAACTCTTCCAGCCGGGGTGAATCGAGAATCTGAGATCTGAGATTTGAGATTTGAGATCTGAGATCTGAGATCTGAGATTTGAGATCTGAGATTTGAAATTTGAGATCTGAAATCTGGAATCTGCGTGAGCGCGGCGACGGCCCGCGCGGTGGGCAAGACTGTCGGCCGCGCGAGGAGAAGATTTCGCGCTCGCCATCCCGGCGGCCAAGTCACTCCTCAAACACCGCCCGCGTCGGATCGCGGCCGAGCGATTTGAGGTGCTCGCGCAGCAGGCGAATGTAACCGGCGCGGATCAGGGGCGCATCGGCCAAGCCCAGGTCGCCCAGTTGGGCCAGGACGGCATCCTCGGTCGGGCCCTCGATCTCGGTGAACCATCCCAGGTGCGGCAGTTCATCGAGCACCACTTCGCACTTCCCGACATGCCACTTCGTTCGCCGTTTCTCGTAGCGGAACGCTTCCGACAGGCCCAGCGCCTCGAGGATGGCGACGAGCGGTTCGGCGGCCTGGACCTGGAGTTCAAACTCCGGCCGCCGTTTCATGGGCCCGGCGGCCAGCGGACCTTTAAACGTGAGGATCGTCCGCAGCCGCACGCGATCCGGCAACCGGAACTCTTCCCGCACCCTCAGGGCCGAGCCCCGCCCGCGGAGCGACGCGGCGGTATCGTCGAACAGGCGATTGACCTCAAAGACGGTCTCGCCCGCCGACCGGGCGAGGTCCGCCATCCGGCGGCGAAACGCCTCGGGAGCGCCGATCCGGATCTTCGCCTCAATCTCTTCAGGCATGGGCTGATCTCGCTATGACACTCGGCGCGCGCGCCGGGCAAGATTGCCCACCGCGCGACCTGCGACCGCCACTCGGGCGTGCGCGCCGGGCAAGCCCGGCGGCTAACGATGCCGACCGGCACGTCACTCGAACCACGGCTCGGTGTCGCGCGCTATCAGGACGTGCCTGGCCCAGTGCTCGTCGTCGCGCTCAGGGTAGTCCGACCGGAAATGCACGCCGCGCGTCTCGGTCCGCGATAGCGCCGCCCGGGCCATAAGGCGGCCGAGAGCCAGCATGTTCTGAAGTTCCCACCCGCCCGGTTCCTCGAACACCTTGTCCAGGACGTAACTCTGCCAGAACTCGATGAGGGCGTCGGCCTCGGTCAGGTCTTCGCCGTTGCGGACGATCCCCACGTACCGCCACATCAGCGACCGAAGGCTGTCCCGCACGTCCGGCAGGTGCAGTTCGCCGCGCGTCGAGGGGGTGGCGTCGCTGTAGACCCGTTCGGGCGCCCCGCCGGCGTCCGCGCCGCCGGACGAGGTGCCCGCCAGGTCCTCCGTAATGTGGCGGCCGACCACGCGGCCGTAGACCAACCCCTCGAGCAGGCTGTTCGACCCGAGCCGGTTCGCCCCGTGCAGCCAGGTCGAGGACGCCTCGCCGCAGGCGTAAAGATGACGCAAACTGCTGCGCCCGAAGGCGTCCACCCGGACGCCCCCCACCATGTAGTGAGCGCTCGGGCGGACGGGAATGAGGTCGGTGGCGATGTCGATGTCGAACTGCGCGCACGCCTTCGCGATACCGGGAAAACGCTCGCACACCCCGGTCCCGAACCCCGTCAGGTCGAGAAAGACATTCGTGGCGCCGGTGGCGCGCATGTGATCGACGATGGCGCGGCTGACGACGTCGCGCGGCGCGAGGTCGGCCATCTCGTGGTAGGCGTGCATGAAGGTGTTGCCGGCCTTGTCCACCAGCCGCCCGCCTTCGCCGCGCACCGTTTCGGAAATGAGATGGCGGCTGGCACCGGCGATGTAAAGCGTGGTCGGATGGAACTGGACGAACTCCAGGCCGCTCAGCACCGCCCCCGCCCGGTAGGCCATCGCCAGGCCGTCGCCGGTGGCCACGTCGGGATTCGTTGTCTCGCGGTAGATGCGGCCCAGGCCGCCGGTCGCCAGCACCGTCCGTTGGGCCCGCACAATCAGCATCCCGTGCCGCGGGTGCCATGCCAGGACGCCCACGACGGCCCCGTCGACCGTGAGCAGGTCCACCACGAAGGTGTTCTCATAAATGTCGATGGCTTCGTGGCGGATGACGCCGGCCAGGAGCGTAGAGGTGATCTCCTTGCCGGTCTCGTCGCCGCGCGCATGAACGATGCGAGGCGCGGAGTGCCCGCCCTCGCGGCCGACGCTGATGCGGCCGCCGGTCTTGTCGAACTCGGCGCCCCACTCGACGAGTTCGCGGATGCAGTCCGGCGCAGCCTCGACCACCTGCCGGACGACCGCCTCGTCCGACAGGCCGCAGCCCGTGGCCAGCGTGTCGGCCACGTGGCTCTCGACGGAGTCCTTCGGAGCGATGGCGGCCGCAATCCCCCCCTGGGCGTAGTAACTGTTCGATTCGGTCAGGCCGCTCTTCGTCACCAGCGCTACGCGCAGCGCGGGCGACACCTCCAGCGCCGCTCGCAGCGCCGCCACGCCGCTGCCGATGATCAGCACGTCGGTAAACACCTGCGGAAGGCGAACCGTGTCGAACGCCGTCAGGTAACGCCGGATTTGCGCGTGTCGTCGCATGACATCCTCGTACGGGCCAAGCGGACTTACGTAAGTCTTGCGCGGTGGGTCTCCGTACCCACCGCGCTTGCGAGCGCCATGTCGCGGCGGGTACTCCAGACCCGCCGCGCATCAACCGCAAAAAACTTACCTGACCCCGCTTAGCCGCCACGTTGGCGCGGGGCGCACCGCCACGGTCTACCGGACCGTCGCCGCCTTCGCCCCCTCGTCGGGTTCCGCGACGACGGGGTTCTTCAAAGTGCCGATGCCTTCGACCTCGACCTCGACATGGTCGCCCGGCTGCATCGGCCCGATGCCGGCAGGCGTGCCGGTGGCGATGACGTCGCCGGCCTCGAGCGTCATAATGCGGCTGGCCCAGGACACGAGGTCGCGGCAACTAAAAATGAGTTGCTCGGTGGAGGACTGCTGGCGCAGGTCGCCGTTCAGGCGGCTCGTAACGGTCAGGCGGCCGGTGTCGCCTGGGTCGGTCTCGATCCACGGCCCCATCGCGCCGAACGAGTCGAACCCTTTCGCGCGGGTCCACTGACCGTCCTTCGACTGAAGGTCGCGGGCCGTCACGTCGTTGAAGCAGGTGTAGCCGAGGATGGCGTCGTCGGCCTCCTCGACCGTCACGCTTCGGCAGCGGCGGCCGATAACCAGGGCCAGTTCGGCCTCGTAATCGACGCGGCCGGCCATCTTCGGATACACGATCGGCTGGCCGTGTCCGGCCAGCGCGGTGGTCGGCTTCATGAACAGGACGGGTTCATCGCCAATGGGCTCGCCCATCTCTTCGGCGTGGTCGCGGTAGTTCAGGCCGACACAGAGCATCTTTGACGGGCGCGACGGGGCAAGCAACTCGACCTCGGCCAGCGGCCGCACCGCGTTCATGGGGACGAGCCCTTCGAAGAACGGCCGCAACAGTTCCCGCACACGGTCACCCTCAAGCACCCCGTACCGGACCTGGCCGTCCACGAGAAAACGAACCAAGCGCATCAATGCTCCTTCACTCAAGAATGACGAATGACGAATCTCAAATGTCGAATCAAACGACGTACTTGTTTAGCGTGCTCTCGAGGCGATGTCATTTCGACCGAGGCCGTAAGGCCGAGCGGAGAAATCTCGTCGTCCGGACACGGATAACGGCGATCCCGGCGCGCCGGGACTCGCTCGGAATGACACCCTAAACACGCACGTCATTTCCTTCCCGTCATTCCCCACCAGGTCTGGCACGGCAAACCGTCGGCCAGCGACGTGGGCAGGAAACTGCACGGGTTGGCGAGGAAGTCGGGCACCCCCGCCGTCCGGGACCATTCCAGAGGTCGGCCGTCGCCGTTGCCGACGCGGAAGCCGAACCGGAAGATCCGGCCGCGCTCGCCCTTCAGCGGCGCCAGTTCCTTCATCGGGACCGCCGCCTCGAACAGCGTGTACCCGATGGCCTGATCGCGTACGATGTTGGCCACGGCCCCTTGGACCGGGCCGTACCAATCGTCCTGGTTGCCCGGCCGGTGCGTCCGGAGGGTGACGCGCGGGGCGCGAAGTCGAACCACGGCGGCCCCGTCCCGGCCGAACGTCAGGGCCATCAGATGATCCGTATCGCGAAACGCGCCGGCCGGCAAGGCCCAGTCTTTCGTTTTGTGCCCGAAGTCGTCGTCGGCCCGCCTTGAAAGGCCCCACGCCAGTTGGACGGCATCGCCCCCGAAGGCGTGGGCACCCGCCTTAAACGTAGCGCGCTTGCGCCGGACGGCGGCGGAGAAGTAGAAGAACTCCTTGTCCCAGGCCGTCCGGACCTCCGCCCAGACGTCGCCGCCGGCATCCTCCAGAACGACCGGATCGATGCCCTCCCAGTCCGACAAGCCGTAGCCGACCTCGATCGTCCGCTCGACCGCTTGCGCCGGCCAGACGTTCTGCTTGCACCGGACGTAGTCCTCGCCAAGCGAAGCGACGGCCTCAATCGCATACGGTCCGCGACCGGCGTCGGCGGACACGTCACACTCGAAGGTGACCTCGCGTGCCTGGCCCGCTTCGAGCGGGAACCGGCGTTTGCCCTGCCTGGCCCGCCAGCCCGCCGGCAACAGCAGCCCCGCAACCGCCTCCTGCTTGTACGGTCGGTGGCTCTGAACCCAGAGGGTCACGTTCACCTTGCCCGGAATGCGGCCGCGGATGATGCTTTCGACGCGAACCGTGGCGGGAAGCACGCCCAGGATCCTCGCCTTGCGAAGGCGCTGGCGCATCCGGCCGACGCTGAGTTCTCCGCTGACGAGGTAAACGGGCGCCTCGCCAAACGGGACGACCAGTTGTTTGCCCTTCCAGATGCCCGCGGGCTGACCGACCACGTCCAGCGCCTCCAGTCCCAGGCCGTCGTCAAAGATCAGCAGACCACGATCCGGAGCCTGCGGGTCGGCCCCGACCCATGACCAGACCATAGCCGCACGCCGTTCAGGTCCCGAGAACACGTGTGCCTCGATCAGCGGCACGTCGTCCCAGGCATCGCCTTCGTAGGTTGCCCCGTCCAGCAGATGCGTCATCCAGACATAAGCGGCAGCCGACGAGACGGGCGTGGGCAGCCCGCGCCCCCACGAGACGTAAACGCGCTCGGCCCCCGCCGCCAACGAGACGGCGTGGCGGGTCACCAGTTTCCACGCCTGTCGTTGCGGCGAGTAGGCCGACGGGTCGTCGCCGGCGCCGACGACGGCCCGCTCGACGCCCATTCGCCGGGCCACTTGAATGCCGTAATCGAGCGACCGTCGGTAGGCGCCGCTCCGGAGGTTCGCCTCACGCGCGTCCGCATCGACATATAGGCTGACACCGTCGGCGCCCGCCAGGACGGGCCCTTCCGTGAGAAGGTCGGCCAGGGCGTCGGGTGAGGCCGCCACCCACAGCCGTGCCGGGGTTTCCCGCCGCCGGACCGCCTCAATCAGGCCCGAGATCACCCGCCGATACGAGGCGGCGGAGTCGGCCGACGCGCCTGGGCCGAAAACCGGCCGGTCGCCACGGGCGACCCGATGAGGCGAGCGGCCGATCTGCCAGTCGGCCACCGTCTCGACACGCTGCGCAATCGCATCGCTTATCGACGAAGCAAAGCCGTCCCCATACGGGCCGGGTGGACGCGAGGCCGGGGCCGCGCTGCCCTCAGGAATCTCCAACCGAACGATGGCCGTCGGAACCAGGCCCGCCTTGCCCGCAGCGCGGGCGGCCGCCTCGTCACCGGTCCAGTCGAACGCCAGATGCCTGACGCCGAGGCGGTGGCAGATTTGCGGCACGTCGGCCGCCATCTTCCCCGGAGGGATGGTCAAGCCAAACGGGCTCTTCGGGTCAGGCCCTTCGGGCAGCGGATGCACGACCACAATGCCGCACGACCCCATGACGCTACGCCCCCCGCGGGTTGCCGTGACCAGGACGTGGTAATAACCGAAGGCCGACAGTTCCTTGATAACGAGGTCGGCCACGGCCATGCCGAACTTGTCGGGATAGACGGGCGGCAACGTGCCGGACGCCACCTTGCGCCCGTAGAAATCCTGGGCCAGGTAGCGCAGGCCAATGGCCGACGGCGCGTCGGTCGAGCGGACGGTCACAGCCAGCCGCGCGGGAAGGTCACCGTCGGAACCCATCCGGTACAAGCCGCCAGGTACCGTCGGACCGACCTTGACGCCGAACGTCGCGTCGGCCTTCGCCGGTGGCGGCGTCTCATAGGCATACTGGCGAAACATGCGGCCGAGGACACGAAGTTGAAGACCCGTCAGGTTCAGCACCTGCATGGCCTCGGGCGGGAGTTCCCAGGCCAGGCCGGCGCCTTCTTCGTCAACAGGCCGAGCCGGGGTCGCCGTTCCAACTGGCTTCGCGACCGGGGCCGATCCGCCGGACGCCGGCAGGGCGCACAACAACAGCACCCCCACCAGCAGTCCCGCCGCCCATCGTCTCCACATCAAACGCTCTCCTCAGAAATAAGAAACCGGATTATAGCGCGGCGCCGAATGGGGAGAAAGCAAAAACAGTGGTGGCCTTGGATGGGGATGGGGCAACAATTTCTGGCATGGCCGTTGTGCCCAGGGGTGGGCGGGCCTGTCATTTCGACCGAGGCCGTACGGCCGAGCGGAGAAATCTCGCCGTCCGAAACAGCCAGCGGCGAGACCCCTCGGCTCGCTGCGCTCGCTCGGGGTGACAGAGGCCATCGCCAGCCCGCCAGAAAAAATTGCCACAATCTTGGATGGGGGGGCCGGGCGCCGTGCTTTCCCCGGGGCGGCAGGGTGTGCCACCGCCAGCGCCTCGCCCCATCCTGCGCGGCTACCATTCGGCCAGTTCGCCGACGATTTCCTCAACGAGGTCCTTGATCGTGATGATGCCAACGGCCCGGCCCTTGGGGCCCTGGACCACAGCCATCGCCGCCCGGGCCCCTCGCATCCGGAACATCGCCGCGCTGACCGTCATCTCGGGCGGCACCGTGACGACCTCGCGGTTCATGGCGCACGAGAGGTCGAACGCTTCCTCGCTCTCGGCCAGCACGTCGTTGATGCGAACGATGCCGACAACGTTGTCCCTGTGCTTCTCATAGACGGGCAGTCGCGTGTACGAGTGCCGGCCCAGTTCCACCCTGAACCGCTGCCGGCTGACGTTTGCCGGAACCGCCGCCACGTTCCTCATTGGAATCATCACGCCCCGGACGGGCTGCTCGCGAAGCCCCAGGACCTTCTCCACCAGTTCGTCCTGGTACCCGGTGATGACGCCCTCGGCCACACCCTCGCGGATGACGGCCCGGAGCCGCTCGCGCGGCGTGAACGGGTTGGCGCCCTCGGCGCCGCAGGTCTTGGCGATCCACAGCACCAAGTCGCTGACGCCCTTGAGCGCCGGCACCAGGCCGATGCCCCGCAGCAGGGCATAAGCCCACCGCATCGGATGGGCCAACGGATAGGTCCATCGGTCCGCCTCGAGCGCGAAGATGCTCTTGGGCGTGACGTCCGCGAAGACAAAGAGAATCGGCGTCAGGATGGCCGTGGCGATGACCTCCTTGCCAACGTCCGTTTCGACCCAGCCCGACGCCGCCACGAGCGTCGTCACCACAACCGTCGTCACGTACACACCGCCGTTGTATCCGATGAGGCAGACGATGATCATCCCGCGCAGGTCTTTCAGAAGCGCGAGCAGCGTCCTGGCGCGTGAGTCATCCTGCTCGCCCCTGAGGCGGAGACGAATCCGGTTCAGACGGTACAGGCCCGTCTCCATACCGTTGGCTATGGCGGCGACGGCCAGGCCGACCAGGGCCAGCAGATAAAGGCCCCACGGATCGAACAGTTCACGCACGGCGTCCATCATTCGTCACCTTCCGCCTCGGAGGCGGCGTCGTCCGCGGCTTCTCCCCGGAACGGGTCCTGACTTCGGACATACGTTCCCGTATTCTTTTCAGACGGATGCCTTACAGCGCCCTTTCCGGGCAGCAGACGCAAGCGAACGCGCGTCACGCGCCGGCGGCGGACCTCGTCCACACAGAACTCGAGGTTCCTCCAGCGGGCCGTGTCACCGCGCTTTGGCAACCGCCCCAGCAAACTGGTCACGAACCCCGCCACGGTCGAGTACCGGCCGCCGCCCTCCGGAAGGTCCATGTCAAACAGGTCCTCCCAACTGCGGATCGAGAGGTTCCCGGCCAGGAGGTAGTGCGAAGGTGCGAGCCGCCGGACGGGCTCGGCGGCGGGAACGTCCGTCTCGTCTTCGATCTCGCCGACGATCTCCTCCAGGCAATCTTCCAGCGTCACAAGGCCCGCCAGGCCGCCGTACTCGTCCACCACAACGGCGAACTGAATCCGCCGCGCCCGGAACGTCTTCAGCAAACTCTCGACCGTCTTGGTTTCCGGCACGTAACGGACCGGCCGGACCAGGTCGGCGAGCGGCACGGCGGGGTTCAGGAACGCCGTCTTCGCGTACACCACGCCGACGACGTTGTCCATCCGCCCTTCGTACACGAGGATCTTGGTCTTCATCGACCGCTTGAAGACAGGCAGGACGTCGCGTGTGTGGGCGCGGACGTCGCAGCCGACGATCTCGACGCGCGGCGTCATGACTTCACGGACCTTCATCTCGCCAAGTTCGAGGATGTCGGCGAGCATGTCGCTCTCGGCGCCGGAGACGGTGCCATCGTTTTCGGCCACCTCGACGATGGCCTGGAGTTCGTCGGTCGTCACGAAGCCGCGCTCGTCTCTGCGGCCGCCCGTAATCAGACGCGCGAGCGGCACAACGATCGCGTAGCCGAGCAGGAGACGAACCGGGAGCACAAGGTACCCCAGGACCATGAGCGGCAGACCGGCCACCGGGGCCAACCGGCCCGGCATCGTCGCCGCCACGCTCTTGGGCGTGACCTCGCCGAAGACGATGACCAGCAGCGGTGTGAGCGTCCCGATGATGAACCGCCACGTCCCCGCCGTGTCCGGGTGCCGCACGCCCACCTTCTGCATCAGCATCACACCCATGACGAAGAACGCCACGTTCACCGTCATGTTGCCGGCCAGAACGGTCACCAGCACCCGCCGCGGCTCGTCCATCAGCCGCGCAGTGACACGCCGAAACGGACTTCGTGAAACGCCGAAGCGGCGCAGTTGGTCCCGCGTAAGGTTGAACATCGCCGTCTCGGCGCCGGAGAAGAAGCCCGACGCCCCCAACAGCAGCGCCATGGCCAGCAGGTGCAGGGGGAATTCGGCCAGGACATTTAACATGGGCGGCCCTCCCGCAACGCCATCGCTACCGGAAGCCTGTCAGGGTGGCATTCCTGGGTGGCATGGTCACGCGCCGTTGCGTGACCATGTTCCAGATTCGCGCACATGGCCACGCAAGCGTGGCCATGCCACCCCCGTCATTGTCGCTCTGACCTTTATTCGTCATTCTGATTTCGTCATTCTTCATTGTTTCTACAGCAGCCCGCCGGGCGCGCGGCACACGAACAGGTTGTCGTGGCCCGGCACGATGAGGTCGGCGATCTCGAGCACGTCCTGGAACGATTCTTTCGCCTTCTCGAGGTCCCACTGCCCCTCGCCGAGGTCTCCGTGCTCGAAGTGATCGCGCGTCAGCACGGCGTCGCCTGCGACGATCAGGCTCTGGATGGGCGTATACACGAGCAGCGACGCATGGCCCGGGGTGTGGCCGAACGTCGGGAACAGGTCCACCCCCGGCGCGAACTTCTCAGGGGCCGCCTCGATTTGCTCAAGGACCTCGCATCCCGCGTCGCCGGCGGGGGCCTCGGCCTCGGCCCAGCGGATCTCCTCCTCGTACATCGACCAGACGGCGCCGGCGAAGACGCCGATGCCGCCGAAGTGCGCCGGATCGAAATGCGTCAGGAACACGTGCGTGACGGCCGCCGCTTCCAGGCCCACCCGATAGTACAAGGCCGCACGCAGCACGTCCGCCGGCCAGCCGGGGTCCACGACCAGAACCACGTCATCCGACCGCACAAGCGTGGCGGTGGCGTACTCGCGGCGGACGGGCGTCTTCTCGTCCCAGTAGGCGTTCGCCGCCAGAGAGCCGATCGCCAGAACGTCCGCCCGCACGTCGGACACCGATCCCCCTCCCGCCGCAGGGCGTCGGCCCGCCGGCCGGGGGGCATGGCCACGCTTGTGTGGCCATGAACATCCCTTGGTCCGGTGTGCGCCATGGCCACGCAAGCGTGGCCATGCCACCCCCGAACGGCGCACCACCGATATTAGACCCCCCTCTCCGGCCCGGCAACCCTAAAAGACTCGACCGGCCGCACGCATCAAGCCGAGTTTCTGGAGAAGCATCCGACAGGGATCGCGCGCCGTTGATCTCTCATTCCGACCGAGCGCCGGCGTGCCGTGGCGAGTGCGGTCGCCACGGCGCCCAGCCAGGGGAGGAATCCCGCCGTTGCCGTCAGCCCCGCTAGGGGCGGCTGCGCTGTAGCCCCGGACGCCAGTCCGGGGGCAAGAGCGGCAGCCCAAGCCCCCGAGCCCCAGCGGGGCGCCTGAAGCCTCAATCGCCCCGCCGGGGCTCCTCACGCAGACTGTCTCGCTCCCGCCTTCCACGGGCTCGCGCCACGTGGCTACAGCGCAATCGTGCCTGACGGCACGAACCCTCGCCGGGGCACGCCCCGGCCTACATGTCAACCAAACGCAGGCAGATTTTGTCCTGCGCCAGGCGCGCTTTCCAGAGGGAACCCGAGGGAAGGTTATTCATCAGGATCGAGTACGCGATGACCCGGCCGCCGGCGGCATACACGTACCCCGACAGGGCGGTGACGCCGCGGATGTAGCCGGTTTTTCCGTACACGCGTCCCTCGGCGGCGGTGCCGCGCATCCGTTTGTGGAGGCTGCCGTCGCGGCCGGCTACGGACAGCGTCTGGACCCACCGCGGCCCGTGCAGCCGGTGCATCAGCCCCAGAAGGTGCGTCACGGTGAAGGCCGTGAGCCGATTCTCCCGCGACAGGCCCGACCCGTCATCGAAGACGCACCCGGCGTTCGGCACGCCGCGCTCCGAGAGCCAGCGGCGGACCTCGTCGGCCCCGCTCTGCCACGACCCTTGCCGCGGCGGCAACAGCGTGGTGACGTGCGGCGTGAGGCCGTACGCGCCGAGCAGTTTCAGCAGACACTCGGCGTACATCCCCTGGCTCCGTTTGTTGGCAACGGCGACGGTGGCGTCCAAGCGGGAGGCGTGAACCAAATCGCAGACGAAATCCTTTCGCGCAGCCCCGTCCGGGGCCGCCAGCCGCGCCCGCACCACCGGCCCGGCCACCTCGATGCCGGAGGCGCGGAGAGCATGCACGAGGGCAAGGCCGAAGACGCGAGTCGGATCGTCGAGCGTGCGGAACTCGACCGCCGCAGACGCCTTGCTCCAATAGCGGCCGCCTACCCGGATCGCCAGGCCCCGCTCGTCCACCACCCGCTCGAGGCTGAACCGGTGGGCCTTCCGGTCGGCAACCGTCAGGATCCTGCCCGTGACGCGTGCGATGCCCCCAGGGGGCTCGACCCACACGCGGGCGGGCCCGCCCACCTTGCCCGGCGCTACGTGAACGTTCAGACAGTTGTCGTTGATCGACAGGGCGCCGGCGGGGGCCTCGTACCACTCGGCGCGCTGATTCGCCGGCCAACTCGGATGCACCAGCACCGTGTCAAAGAGCGTGTCGTCGAGGATGACCCGCTCGACGGCCGTCACGCCGCGCCCTTTGAGGACCTCGGCCCATTTGCGGAACGCGCCGAGTGTGTCGCCGCCGTAGAACCGTCCGGAGAAGTTCGGGTCGCCGCCGCCGATGACCGCCAGGTCCCACTTGCCTTTCACCTTGCGCGAGGGGATGCGGCCGACGTGCGTCCGGATGCGCCAGCCGGGACCCAGGCGGTCGAAACAGGCGGCCGTCGTCACCAGTTTCATCGTGCTCGCCGGGATGAGCGGCACGTCCGGCCGCAGGCTGTAGAGCACGTCGTTTCGAACATGGTCCGGCGGTGCCGCCAGCGCAACGGCATGGACCGCAACGACCGTCTCCGCGAGTCCGGCGCCGGCGAGGATCTCCTCGATACGAGCGCGAAGCGCTTCGACGGCCGCGGTCGGCTCGGCGGCCCGTGCGCAGGGAGGCCACGTCAGGAGAACCACAACGAGGCCAACCGAGAGGATCAAGGAGAACGACTTACGCATCAGCCATCAATCCCTTCAGCCGCAGTCAAGAAACATGGCCACGCAGAGGCGTGTGGCCATGCCACCCGCCGAGAGCAAATTCTGAGTTGCACCCACGGTGGAGGCCATTATAATCTCAGCGTCGGAGTTGTAAAGAACTCTGGCGTAGGGCAGCGCCGCCCTCGGGCCGCAACCCGTTGGGGATAACGCGAATGGCCGACCTCCCGCCGGTCGGGACGATCGTTCAAGGCGACCTCCTGGAAATCCTGCCCACGTGGCCCGAGGGCTGCGTGGACCTCGTGTTCGCCGACCCGCCGTTCAACATCGGATACAAATACGATACGTACCATGATAACATTGCACCACCCGAGTACGTGAAGTGGACCCGCCGATGGCTGGATCAGTGCCTTCGTGTCCTCACGCCGACCGGCTCGTTCTGGATCGCCATCGGCGACGCATACGCCGCCGAGGTCCGCGTGATGATGCGGCCGCGGGCCACGCTGCGGAACTGGGTCATCTGGCGGTACACGTTCGGCCAGAACTGCAAAGGCAAGTTCAACCGCGGCCACACCCACCTGTTCTACTTCGTCAAGGACCCCGGAGCGTTCACATTCAACGCCGACGCCGTCCGCGTCCCGTCGGACCGCCAACTCAAGTACAACGACAAGCGGGCCAATCCGAAGGGCAAACTACCCGACGACGTCTGGACGTTCTCGCGCGTGTGCGGCACGTTCAAGGAACGGGTGGGCTGGCACCCGTGCCAGATGCCGGTGGCGCTGCTCGCGCGGATCGTCCTGGCCTGCTCGAATCCGGACGACGTGGTTCTCGACCCCTTCGCCGGCAGCGGCACGACGCTGGTGGCGGCCGCGCGGCACGGGCGACGGTGGGTCGGCACGGAGTTGTCCGAGCAGTACGCATCCCTCGCGACCCGGCGCATCGAGGAAGAAACGGGTGCGTTTCGGGAGACGACAGCCAAGCGCGCCCCGCAACGGGTCCAGACTCTGGACGAGATCCCCTCCGGCTGAGCACACCAGGCGAAAGAGGCCACGGGTGTGGCTCGGGCCTTTGCCCTTGCAGCATCGCGGCTGTAGGCGCATCATAAAGACTGAAGGAGGCAACCACGACCGCGACGGCTTCCCGCGTGCTGCCCCGCGTCCTGTTGGCCATCGGCCTCGCGGCCGTCACGCCGGCCCCGACCGCATGCAAGCAGAAGCCGAAGGAGACCGTCATGACCTTTACGCTGACCAGCCCGGCGTTTGCCGGCGGTGACCGCATCCCGAAACAGTACACCGGCGAGGGCGCCGACTCGTCGCCGCCGCTGGAGTGGGCCGACCCGCCGGAAGGCGCCAGGAGCCTGGCCCTCATCTGCGACGACCCGGACGCACCCGCCGGCACGTGGGACCACTGGCTCATCTGGAACATCCCCGCCGACCGGCGGAACCTGCCCGAAGGCGTGCCTGCGACCGAGACGGTCACGGACCTCGGCGGCGCCTGCCAGGGCAACAACAGTTGGCCGAAGATCGGCTACGGCGGCCCGATGCCGCCGCCCGGCCACGGCGTCCACCACTACCACTTTGCGCTCTACGCCCTGGACCAGACACTGGAACTCGCCCCCGGCGCCGACAAACAGGCCCTCCTTGCCGCCATCGAAGGACACATCCTGGCCGAAGCCAAACTGACCGGCCTCTACAGCCGGTGAGTCTCGCCGGCAGGTGCCGCACCATGACCGACCTTCAACCTGAACGCGTCCTGGCGAACCTGCGAGAGGTCCGCGACCGCATCGCGGAGGCCGCGGCGCGGAGCGGCCGCGGGGCACGTGACGTCCGCCTCGTGGCCGTCACGAAGACGGTGGCACCTGAGACGATCCGCGTTCTTGCCGAAGCCGGGCAGAAGGACATCGGGGAGAACCGGGCACAGCAGATCCGCGACCGGGCCGCCGAACTCGCCGACACGGGCGTCCGCTGGCACATGATCGGCCGCCTGCAACGGAACAAGGTCAAGTATGTCGTCCCGACGTGCACGATGATCCACAGCGTGGACTCGCTGCGGCTGGCCGAGGCCATCAGCAAGCGTGCCCGGGCCGGGGGCGTGCGGGCCACGTGCCTGCTGGAGGTGAACACGAGCGGCGAGGAGGCCAAGGCTGGCGTCACGCCCGCCGACGCCCCCGCAATCGCTTCGCAGGTCGCCGCGCTGGAGGGAATCGACCTGGCGGGCCTGATGACGATGCCCCCGTTCGTGGACGATGCCGAGACCGTGCGGCCGCTGTTCGTGGAACTCAGGGAGTTGATGGAGACGCTCAACCGCCAGGCCGACCTGCCGCACCCGCTCACGGAACTCTCGATGGGCATGACCCAGGACTACGAGGTAGCCGTCGAGGAAGGCGCCACGATCGTGCGCGTCGGGTCGGCGCTGTT
>CAYVAM010000062.1:0-21492 GCA_964449275.1 uncultured Anaerolineales bacterium | reverse complement strand
GGTGGTGGCGGTGATAGGGTGGTGGGCATGGCCCGACTGGCTTGTGTCGTTGCACCGGGCCCTGCGCAACCGCCCGCCAGGCCCGAAACCCAAACGCCCACGGAGATAAGTCTCGTGTCCCCAGAACCACCCAGAACCACTCCAGAACCACGTCCCCAGAACCACACTGCCTTGGCACAGGGGTGCCTGGAGGTGGGAGGGAATGGGTAGCGCTAAGATCCACGGGCTTTGTGAATAGACCACGCGCGCACCCAGGGAGATAGCGATGGTAATGCGAAATGGTAGAGGGCAAGCGTGTTCGGAGCAGGCGGAAGCGTCACGCCAAGCCAGACGATGGGGCTGGCCTGTCCTGTGCGCAATCCTGGGCTTCGCCGCGGGGCTGCTGGTCCTACCTGGCGTGGGGTTGGTCATAGGTTTGGTCGTTGGTCCCATGTCGGGACATGAGTGGCCATCGCCCTTGACCGAGGAGCAAAAGTCCGCCGGCTACCTGTACCAGTACTTGACGCACGAGGGGGCCGAGGGGCGCGGAGCGTATTTCGAAGCCTTGGCGCATAGTCTGAGCGACCGGGCACTCGATGGCAAAACGGTGACCGAAGTGCAGTTGATACGATACGTGGGGTGCCCAGACATGCGTCTGCAGGACGGTGAACAGGACGTTTTGCTATACCGGTATCGCTCCAGGGCTGGCGAGAAACTCATTGCCTATGCCAGGATCGCCGCGGCGCGGCTCCGGAACTTCGGCTTCGTTCCGGAAGGCGAAGGCTCACCATTCGACGAAGTGGGGGATTCTGCGGACAGGGCTCCTCCGCAGAGGGGGATTCCGGATCCCGTGACGATTCCGGGGACGGACGATTCCGGGGACAGGATACGGTTTTCTTCGGGCACGCACATACGGTGCTGTTCACGTTGCGGTTGCGGAAGCGCCGTCGGGCGTAGCCACCGGACGTAAAACGGAAAGGAACACGAAATGACCTGCACGGGCACACGTCGGAAGCGTCACGTTGCGGCCGCAACGGTTCTTGTGGCAGCGATGGCCGTCGTGACGATCTCCCGCTTGGCGCGTGCGGTGAGCCCGTCGTCTGGCGAGATGGCGACCGCGCGCCGGTGGGTGGCGGCCAAGTTCCAGGCCGCGCAACCGCCGCTGAAGCCCGGGCCGGGCCTGCTCGTTCTCGCCAACCACGACCACGTGACGCGGAACGCGCGCGGCGACAAGCCGCTGAGAATCGTGGACGCCGAGTACACGCGCGGCCTCTACTGCCACGCCGCGAGCCACGTCGTCGTTCGCCTGCCGGGCCCGGGCAAGACCTTCTCGGCAACGGTCGGTGTGGACAGCAACGACCAGACGCGCCCCGGCCGCGGCAGCATCGTCTTCTCGGCGAGTGTAGCGGGCAAACCGGTTTTCCGCTCGGGCGTGATGCGCGAAGGTATGGCCGGCGCTGCCGCCAGCGCCGATCTGGGCGGCGCAACCGAGTTCGCCCTCCGGGTCGGGGACGCCGGCGACGGCATCTCCTGCGATCAGGCTGACTGGGCCGATGCGAAGGTCGTCCTTCAGGATGGCAGGACCGTATGGCTCGGCGATCTCGATTTCCTCGAATTGCCGCGCGGACAGTTCACGCCGGGGCCGCCGTTCTCCTTCACCTTCGGTGGGAAGCCGTCCGCGGATCTGCTCCCCACGTGGCAGTTGAAACGGGCCCTCCGCGGGCTCGACGACCGGCGGACCGAGCACTCGCTCACGTGGACCGACCCCAAGACCGGCCTCGTCGTCCGTTGCGTTGGCGTCGAGTACCGCGACTTCCCCACCATCGAATGGACCCTTTACTTCAAGAATGCCGGGGATGCCGATACGCCCATCCTGGCCGACATCCAGGCACTCGACACCCGCTTCGATCGCGGGGCCGCAGGGGAGTTTCTGCTCCACCACGCGGTGGGCTCCACGGCGAGCCGTTCGGACTACGGTCCGTTGACAACGGCGCTCGGACCCCGGGCCACGAAGCGCATTGCCGCAGCCGGCGGCCGACCGACCAACGGGAACTGGTCCTACTTCAACCTGGAGTGGGGCGGGCAGGGGGCGATCGTGGTCGTCGGCTGGCCGGGACAGTGGGCGGCCACGTTCGCTCGCGATGAGAACAAGGGGATCCGCATCCGCGCCGGCCAGGAAGACACGCACTTCAAACTCCTGCCGGGCGAGGAGGTCCGCACGCCGCTCATCGTCATCCAGTTCTGGAAGGGCGGCGACTGGATCCGCGCCCAGAACATCTGGCGGCGGTGGATGATGGCCCACAGCATGCCCAGGCCCGGTGGCAGGTTGCCCCCGCCTCAGTTCGTCGCCTCCAGTTCGCGGGCCTACGCCGAGATGATCGGCGCGAACGAAGCCAACCAGATCATGCACATCGACCGCTACCTCGAGGAACGCCTCAAACTCGACTACTGGTGGATGGACGCCGGCTGGTACATCCAAGAGAAGGGCTGGCCCCAGGTCGGCACCTGGCAGATCGACCCGAAACGCTTTCCCAAGGGCTTCAAGCCCATCAGCGACCACGCCCATGCCAAGGGCATCAAGATCCTGGTCTGGTTCGAGCCCGAGCGCGTCGCGCCCGGCACCTGGCTTTACGAGAACCGTCCGACGTGGCTTCTCGGCCGCGACGGCGCCAACAAACTCCTCGACCTCGGCAACCCCGAGGCCCGCCGGTGGCTCACCGACCACGTTGACAGCCTCCTCGCCGAACAGGGGATCGACCTCTACCGCCAGGACTTTAACATGGATCCGCTCGGCTATTGGCGAGCCAACGACGCCCCTGATCGCCGCGGCATCACCGAGATCCGCCACGTCACGGGGTACCTCGCCTACTGGGACGAACTTCGCCGCCGCCACCCGAACATGTTGATTGACTCCTGCGCCAGCGGCGGCCGGCGAAACGACCTGGAAACCATGCGCCGGGCCGTCCCCCTGTGGCGGAGCGACTACGCCTTTGAACCCGTCGGCCACCAGGGCATGACCTACGGCATCTCGCTCTGGCTGCCCTACCACGGAACGGGCACCGTGGCCTGCGCGAAGGCGGGTTACTACGGCGGCGGACGGACGCCTGTCGAGCCTTACGCCTTCTGGAGCAACGCTGCGCCGAGCCTGGGCAGCGGGATCGACATCCGCGTCAAGGAGATTGACTACGACGCCCTCCGTCGCCTCCTGAAGCAGTGGCGGAAGGTCAGTTCCTGCTACTATGGCGATTTCTATCCGCTGACGCCGTACAGCCAGGACAACGGGCAGTGGATAGCCTGGCAGTTCGACCGGCCCGACCGCGGCTGCGGCGTGGTCCAGGTCTTTCGCCGCGCCGAGAGCGTTTACGAGGCGGTCCGCCTCAGGCTGCGCGGCCTCGACGCCGACTCGCGGTACGCGGTGACCGACCTCGATACGGAAACCACGACCCGAATGACGGGCCGAGAACTCGGCGAGCGTGGACTACCCGTCTCGATCCCGACACAGCCGGGCGTAGTCGTTATGACCTATGAGCGCGTGAACTGAGAAGGGGTGGCAAACGAAGCGCCGGACAGGCTTCAAGTTCCCCGCTCTCTCCGGCGCCCCGGGGTTCGCACCGCACACGGCAGGGCACCGGATGTTGACCCAGTGGGGTTTCGTGCGATGCGCACAAGCAGAACGTCCCCTTTTCTCTGGCGGAGGAGACCTGATGACGATGCGTGCGTTGCTGGTTGGGACGGTGTTGTTGGGCATGCTGTCTCCGTCAATCGCACCTGCCGCCGCGAGCGATGTGCCGCACCCTTTCATCCTGTGGACGAAGGACGAGGCGGCCGCCATCCGCCGGCGCATCGAGAACGAGATGTGGGCGAAGGCGGCGTATGAGAAACTCCGCGCCACGTCCGACCGCGACAAGGGAAGCGAACTTCGACGCCTCTTCCGCTGCTCCGTCATGGGCGAGACGGACCTTATCGAGAAGGAGAAGAAGGAGTTGATGCAGGTGGTCCGCTCGCCGGCCCCGCGCGGCGCGGCCCAGTGGCCCACGGTCCTGCGATACGATCTGCTGTACGACCGCCTCTCGCCCCAGGAGCGCCGCGATTGCGAAAAGTGTTTCCGCGAGTACATCGACAACCACGTCTTCAAGCGGATCATCTTCGACGACGCCGCCTTCCCCAACAAGGGCAACTACCGTCGCTATGACGCCAACCGGTACACCCGCACCAACTGGCTGCCGAACATCATCTGGCCGTGGAAGGTGAGCGCGAATCTCATGGCACTGGCCTTGAAGGACGAGGCCCTCATCCGCAAGACCTGGGCCGTCTACGGCTCGTGGCAGTGGTATTTCGACGAGTACCTCTGCGACACGGGTTTCTACGGCGAGGAGTTCTCGAAGATGGGCGCCACGCCCGGCGCCATGCTCCTGTACTGCCGGGGACTGGAGCGGCTCGGCCTGGGCGAACTCGGCTACGGATACCGGGGCAAGGGCGGCGCAACGATGGACGGGCACATCGAGAGCCTCCTGCACCTCGGCTACCCGCGCGTGGACGTCGGCAGCGGCCGGCCGCATTATCCCATGGTGACCATCGGCGACCTGCGGCAGTTCGGGTCGAGCGCCGACGGCCGCTTCGCCGGCGAGGCGTTTCAGCACGCCATCGTCCGCGGCTACCTGGCCGACGGCAGCGGCGGAAACGTGTTCTGGAAACGCCACGGCGCGTGGGGCGGCACGCGTCGCGGGCGCAATCCGCCGGCACCGCCGTGGGACATCGGCAAGACGTCAAAGATGCAGACGCCTTTCTGGTTCGAGATGGCGCACAAGCGGCGGCCCGAGGTCGGTTTCGATTACTTTCTCGCTCAGATGCGCGGCCCGGACGAGGCGGCGTACACGCCGTCGCTGTATTTCGGCCTCGCGCCCATCGACCCGAAGAAGGCCGAGCCGCCGCCGGCGCCATCGGGCGTCTGGCCTGAACGGGGTCTCGTGATGATGCGGGCGGAGGAGTCGCACGCCTATTGGGAATCCGAAGCCCCGGCCGTCTGCCTGCGTCTGGCCACGAACTACGCCCACAACGTCAACGACGCCTTCGCCATCGCCGGTTTCTACGCCTTCAACCGGCCGATTTACCTGAACCGGCAGATCTGTCGCAGTTACGCCCAGGGCTACAGCCGCAGCATCCTGAGCCACTGCGGCGTGATGGTGGATCTGAAGGAGCCGCGCTTCACCGGCGCGACGGCCGTCCGCCACACCTTCGACGAGCGCGCCAAACGCATCGTCGCGGAGAGCAAGGAGGTGTACCCCGGCGTGGACCTCTCGCGCGCCCTCGTCCTGACGCGCCATTACCTGCTCGACGTCACGCGGCTGGTCGCCAAGGAGCCGCACACGTACCACTGGCTGGTTCACACGCTGGGCAAGGCTGTCTTGGGGGAAGGGGAGGGGTGGCGGTCGTCCACGAACCTCAAGGAAACGCTCTACGACGCGGTGGGCGATCGCGGACGCATCGCGGTCCGGGACGAGCAGCGCCTCGATCCGGGCGCGAAGACGTGGTCGGTGACGGCGCTTCAGACGTGTGCCCTCGACGATGCGGCCAGGAGCCGCGTCGGAAAGGCGTGGTACGACCGCAAAATCGGCGTTCGCCTCATGATGCTCGGCCAGGCGGGGACGCAAGCGTACGTCCATCGCACGCCGGAGCAGGAACCGGGGAAGGGCAGCACGCCCGCAGCCAACGAATTCGGCGGCGTCACGGTGGTTGTCGCGCGCCAAGGACCCGCCACGATGTTCGCCGCGCTGCACGAGCCGCTGAAGGGCGGCCAATCGCGGATCCGCGAGTTCCGCCGCATCGAACAGACCGCCGACGCCCTCTCGGTGGCCATTGTCGGCGAGGCCGGGACGGGCATCGATGACAGGTTGACCGTTCGCTTCGGCGGATGACTCGCGAGGCCCGGCGCACCGGGATCGCCGTTATCCGTGTCCGGACGACGAGATTTCTCCGCTCGCCCTCGCTGCGCGAGGGCTCGGTCGAAATGACATCGCTTCGAGAGCACGCTAAACAGGTACCCTTCCCAAATAACGCGTTACGGCAAGTTGCGGCGGATTGCGTCGGCGACGGCGGCGATTCGGCCGTATAATCAAGAGGAGAGGCCGGCGGTTTTTTGTCAAACTCCACCGCGCGAGGTACGTCTAACTATGCGGGACGAACAGGCCAGCAAGGAGCCGCAGATGACTGCCGCCGCCGGCGTCGTCGGAGTGAATCCGCTCGCCCCCCTTGCCGAGGCCGTCAGTCACTCCCGGGAAGCCTTGCCGTCGGTTCTGGAGGCCGCCAGGGACGGCGACGCGGAGGCGTTCGCCGCGCTCGTTCACCGATTCGAGACGCCAACATACCATTTCATCCTGCGGATGGTCCGCCGCCCGGCCATCGCGGAGGACCTGTCGCAGGAGGTGTTCGTTCGGTTGTGGCATCATTTGGACCGGATCGAGGAGGCGGGGCTGCTGCCGGCGTGGCTTCGGCGTGTTGCGGCCAACGCGGTGATCGACCATTGGCGGAAGCAAGACGCCCGCGAGCGGCGGATGCAGGTGCTTCGCGAGCACCCCATCGCACGCCGCGTGGTCAGACCCTGCAGCCGCATCGAGTCGAGGGAGGCGGCCGACGCCGTGCGTGCCGCCGTCGAGAAGTTGCCGGCAAAACTCAGGAGCGTTCTGCTGCTGCGGACCGTGGAAGGGCTGAGTTACGAGAAACTCGCCGATGTTCTGGGCCTGTCGGTGAACGCGGTTCGCAGCCGTCTGTTCCGGGCCCGGCAGGAAGTGCTTGCGATTCTGAGACGTAGTACCGCTGCCGAGCACCTGGCCGCCATGTACGCCGGGTCGGCGGCGGATGCCGGTTTATGACTGCCATGTCAGCCAGGTGTACATGTCGGGAGTTGCTCGATGGGTGAGTGCGCAAGCGAGAGGACACTCAGTCAATACCTCGACGGCGATCTGTCGGCGGCGGCGGCCGAGAAGGTCCGCGCGCACGTGGCGGCCTGCAATCGCTGCCGAAAGGCACTTGCCGAGATGCGTGCCCTGGAGGACGCCATCCGCAGCGACACCCATCCGCCGGCCCATCCGCCGGACATTGCGTCGCGCGTGACCGACGATCTGCGGCGCCGAGGCGCGTTTTTCAAGGCACGCGTGGCGGCCGGCAAGCGGCGGATGGTCGGCGACAGCCTCGTCTCCGGTCGCATGGTGGCCGCGCTCGCCGTAGCGGCCGGTATCCTCATGCTGGCGGCAGCCGGCGTCGATCAGGCGACGCGCCGGAACTGGGCTCGAAAGACCGGCCCCGTCCTGGCGGATGCCGAACGCGTGCTCGTGAGACTGGTATATGTCAAGGCGTCCGAGGAATCGCGGCGGCTGGCGTGGGCCGGGGAGGAAACCAGGAAACTGGCGCTGCCGGAGCGGCTCCTCGAAGCACGGTCCGACGCGGAACCTGCCTGGGCGAACGACCTGGCCCCCCTCGAAACCACGTTCACGCTGCTGGCGCGCGGCGGGCCGTTGCCTCCACAACTCGTCGCGCAACTGAGCGGCGGGCAGCTCCTGGGACGGGCCACGCGGTTGCGGGAGACCCTCGCGCGGGGAGGATAAGCGATCTCCCCACACGAGGCGAACCGGTTGGCTTTCTCCGAACGGTCGCGGTATAATGCCGCGACTTTCGCGCATGAAGTGGAGCCCTCTTAATGCAACGCACCGTGCTGTGGATTGCGCTCGGGGTCCTTCTGGCCGCCGGCTGCACGCCGACGCTCCAACGCGAGCGGACCACCTTCGCCGTTCTCGCCGGGACCTACTATTCGGCCGTCCCCGGCGTGAAGGTCGAGGCGGCGATGGTCGAAGAAGCCGAGACGCTTCTCAGGAGGGCGGTCGCCGACCTGAACGCCAGAAAAGACCTCGACTTCGTCCTCGTAGCCGGCGACCTCCTGGCGCGCAGCGATCCGCTGAGCCTCGACCGCGCCAAGTCCGCACTGGACGAACTGCGCGCGCCGTACTACGTTGTCCTCGGCGACTACGACGGCCCGGGGCCGCTGGTGAAGTCGGCGGACCCGAAGGCCGAAGCCCCAACACCGAAGCCCGGCGAGGGCGGCAGTCGCGGCACCGTCATCTGGGCCTTCCAGGGCCACGGCTTATCGGGATCGGATGGCTACTGGGTGCACCCGATTCCGCCCGACCTGATCCTGGTCGGCCTCGACACGGTGCAGCCCGGCCGTCGTGCCGGGCACATCGACGCCCGGCAACTGGCCTGGCTCGACAGCACGCTCACCCGTCATGCCGACAAGATGGTCGTTGTGATCGCCCATCACGGGTTGGTGCCGCTGCATCCGCTCGACGAGGGGACGGCCTGGCAGCATCTGATGGTCGATAACGCCGCCGCGGTCCGCGACGTGCTCGAACGCCATCCGAACGTCCTGATGGTCGTCACGGGGCACCACCACTTCGCGGGCGGCCGTATCGCCGGACCGATCGTGTACCTCGCTTCTCCCAGTGTCGGCGTCTGGCCCCTGGCCTATCACCTGGTTCGTCTCACGCCGAAGCAGGTGGAAGCCGTGTGGGTGCCGCTCGCGGGCGCAGACCTGGCGCGCCGGGCGCAGGAAAGACTGCTCTCGAGCCGCGAGTACCGGGGGGTTTTCCCGAACGGCGAGGACGGTGAGACGACCTGCGTCCGCCTGTTTGGCGGAAACAAGATGAAGATCTATCCGCTTCCGGCCATCCGGCCGTAGGCCATCACCTTCCCCCCGTCTCTGGATG
The DNA here is from genome assembly GCA_964449275.1 of uncultured Anaerolineales bacterium. GTDB lineage: Bacteria > Planctomycetota > Phycisphaerae > FEN-1346 > FEN-1346 > JAUVZF01. Next base: position 12,757 of record CAYVAM010000062.1, on the reverse strand, counting down.
GGCTGCTTCTCGCTCGGAACCGTTGTCGCAAACAGTCACGTACCGACAGTGTCGGCACACGTGCCGGTCTTTAGAATCATACTTCGCGGCAGCGATCCCGGCCAGTGCTCCTTTGGCATCTGCGGCAGCGCGCTCCAGGTCGGCGGCCGACACCTCGTGCTCGACCGCAACGGCCGATCCGAGGAAATACACCGACCGCCGCACCACGTTGCGACCGAGCCATCGGCTTGCGGCCAACGCGTAGAGACCCAACTGGAGGTCGAACCGCGCTGCGGCTTCCTCGGCGCTGTCGCGCGACGGCGCCGACGACTTGTAGTCTACGATCTCCCACGCCCCTTCGGCGCCCTCGAACATCAGGTCGATCGTGCCGCGAATCTCCGTGCCATCGAGCGACAGCACAAACGGCATCTCGCGCCGGTCCTGCCGCGCCGCCGCCACCCGGTGCCCGATCTCGCTCTCCCAGAACGCTGAGAGCAAAGCCACCAGCCGGTCGCTCCGTTTGCGGCGCTCGCTTTCGGGGAGCGCGACCTCGCGAAGCGCCTGGTCGGCCGCGGCCCGGACGGAGGCGTCGCCGGAGTCCTGCGCGAGTTCCATCGCGCGGTGGCAGACGGTGCCCCATTCCTTGGCCGACAGGCCCGCTGCCGCGCGCGCCGCTTCCGGCCGTTCGACGCCCAGGACGTGCTGCCACCAGTACAGACGCGGGCACCGAACGTAGTCGGCCAGCGCCGTCGCGGCGATGCGCGCCGGAGGACGCGACGTCTTCGGCGCGGCAGTCGCCTGCCGCAGCGCCTGTTCGACCGACCGACGGGGCGCCGCCTGGGCGCGATCGCGCAGCCGGTCCCAGCGGACGCGGCCGGCCGTGAAGATGTCTCGCGGACCGCCTCGCCGGGCGCCGCGGCCCGGCCGCCGGCTGAGCGGTGGATGGACGCCTATCTGCACCGTCCCCCCCGTCGGCAACCGGATAGCGTGATCGCCTGGGTCGGAAGTTGCTCCGAGGCCGTGGAGCACGGCGTTGAGCCATGAATGGCGCGGCCCACGATACTGTTCGTGGCTGGCAAATATCAGGTAATCTTGTGCACGAGTCATCGCGACGTACAGGAGACGGTGCGACTCGTCCTGCTCGGCGTCGGTCTCCGCGAGGCGGGCCAGGGCGAGCGCGCCGGATGTGGGTTTCCTGGCGGTTTTTTCCGGCGGCCGGTCCCGGCCCTCGTCCGCGCCGCCGCTTTCGTCTTCCTCCTCGCGCATCCGGACGGCCACGCCCGTTGCCGGGTGGATGAACCACTTGGCCTGGGGGCCGCGCGGGCTGTACCCCAGGTCCGGAAGGACCACCACCGGAAACTCCAACCCCTTGGCCTTGTGGATGGTCATAAGGCGGACGGTGTCGCCCTCGGCGGCCTCGACGGCGGCCTGCTCGGCCCGCATTTCGCTCTGCATGAAGTCGGTGACGTAGTCCACGTAATCGCCGAGGGCCGACAAGCCGTGCCGCTCGAACTGCCGGGCCAGTTCGACCATCTGCCGCAGGTTCGCATACGCCCGGGCGCCGCCGAACCGTCCGACGGTTGCCGCCGCGTACCCCGACGCGAACACCACGCGGTCCACGAGCGCCGCCAGGCCCAGCCGATCCTTCTCGGCGGTCCATGTTGGCAGGAGGCGCGCCGCGCGGCAGAGGCCGCGACGATCCTCCGCGTGCAGCCCCTCGGCCTCGGCCGCCCCCGGCAGCGATTCGTGAAGCGACCGCCCGAGCCGGCTCAGCCGATACAGGCCCTCGTCGCTGACCGCAAACAGCGGCGACCGCAGCACGCCCGCCAGGTGCAGATCGTCCGCCGGATCGTCCAGCACGCGCAGCAGGTGAATCACGTCCAGCACCTCCTGCTGCTTGTAGAAGCCGTGACCGGCGACGACGTAGTACGGCACGCCCCGGCGCTCCAGCGCCTCCTCGTACACGTGCAGATGCGTCGTGCGGCGGAGAAGTATCGCGATGTCGCCGTACCGGACGGGGCGGCCCGACTTCCGGCCGGCGTCCCAGACCTTCACGCTGCCCGTCTTGACGATTCTCTCGAGCCGTGCCGCTAGCGCCCGCGCCTCCTCCGCGTGCCCCTCCTCGGCGCGGAACCCTTTCGGCTCGTCGGGATTAATGATGTGGATGAGTTCGGCGACGTCTTCGTTGACCTGCGTGTGCCGGCCCTCAATCGTCTCGTACGCTTCGCCCATAAGCGGGCCGAAGAGATGGTTGACCAGGCCGGCCGTGCCGGGGTGCAGACGGAAACTCTCCGAGAGGCCCCTCCTGCCGGTAGGGGCGACGCGGCCGGTCGCACGCCGGAAGACCTCGACCTCGGCGCCGCGAAAGCGGTAGATCGACTGCTTGGGGTCACCGACGCCGAACAGTGCACCCGGCCGCAGGGGCGCCTCCTTCCGCCGCCCGCGCGGACCGGACGTGAGGAGGTCCACGATCTCGAACTGGAGCAGGTTCGTGTCCTGAAGTTCGTCCACCAGGATGGCGCGGAACCGCGCGCGGCACCGCCGGCGCACCCGGCGGTCGCTGCGCAGAAGGTCCCGCGTGAGGATCTGGAGATCCTCGAAGTCCAGGGCCGACCGCTCCCGCTTGGCCGCTTGGTACGCGTCGATCACGCGGCAGGCGGTGCGATAGAAGCCCCGCGCGAGGGCCAGGTGCCGGCGCTCCGCCGACTCGTCGAACGTCGGGAGGTCCTTGACGATGTCCTTGAAAGGCTCCCGCAGTGTTTTCAGCGCGCTTTTGGCCTCCTTCAGGGATTCCGGCGACGGCCAGAACCTCGCGCTGCCGCAGTTCACCTTGATCCTCTTGGCGATGCGGTTGGCCGCTTGGGCCGCCAGGTCTGCCGTGCGGGCGCGGCGGAGGTGTTCAACCTGCGTGACGGCCTCTTGCCGAATGGCCTCGAGTTTGTCGGTTGGCTGGCCGGCCAGACGCTTGAGGGTGGCGAGGGCATCGCGAATCGGCGCAGAGTCAACGAGACGCTGCAGTGCCTCCATGACGTGCTCGTTGATTGCCTTCTTGAGCCCCGCGAGGATCTCCTCGTCGCCCTTGGCCATGACGGGCCCCGCCACGCGGCGGAGAACTTCGCGCTTCTCGCCGACCACCGTTCTGAGGATGTCGCGGGCGTCATCGAGATCGAAGTGCTCCAGCACGGCCAGCAGGTTGGCGTCCTCTGCGGCAAGCAGTTCCTCCATGGTGGCCGCGACGACGTCCATCCGGAGGAAAGCGGCTTCGGTCTCGTCGAGGATCGTGAACTGCGGGTCCACGCCGGCCTCGATGGGCCACTGCCGAAGCAGCGCCGCGCAAAAACCGTGAATCGTGTTGACCGGCGCGACGTCCACGTCCCAGTACCGCCCGAGCCACGTCTGGAGACGGACGCTGTCTTTCGCCTCGCGTGCCGCCGCGACTTGCTGGAGACAGGCCTTGCGGATGCGGCTGCGCATCTGGGCCGCGGCGTTCTCGGTAAACGTGATGGCCGCCAGGCGGGCGAGCGGCAGGTCCCGGTCTTGCTCCAGGAAGTGGATATACCGCTCCACCAGGACCAGCGTCTTGCCGCAGCCCGCGCCGCTGGTGACGCAAAAGTTCGTGTCGAGGGCCGTGACGACGCGCTGCTGAGCCTCCGTCAGGCGGGTCATGCGTCGTCCTCCCCGCCGCTATCGGTGCGGTCGCCGATGGTTTCGAGTTCGGGGATCGGGTTGGCTTCCCATTTTCGTTGGATCCGCCACCGGGCGAAGCGGCAGATGCCGCTGAAATCGCAGTGCCCGGGGCACCCTGCGCGCGGGTACACGGGGTAGCGGCCAAGCCGCATCGCCTCGATGAAGCGGCGGATGTACGCGGCCGCCCGGTCCAGGGCCTCATCGAACTTGGGGTTCCGGTTGCCCTTGGAATCGGCGCTCGCCAGGAGTCCTTTGAAGCCGGGCCCTCGAACGGGAAGGAAGAACGCCTCCGCCCGGTCGTCGTCGGCTGCACGATCGAGAATCTCGGCGGCCGCCCACAGGTACAGCGGCAGTTGAAAACTCGTGCCGGCCTTCATGGCGCTCTTGCCCGGCGGCGAGGAGCCCGACTTGTAGTCGATGATCCGGTACCCCGCGGCGTCGTCGGCCAGGTCGATCCGGTCGATCCGCCCACGCAGCCGCAGGTCACCGTGCGGCGTGTTGAAGATGACGGGCTCGGCGCGGCCGGGAGGCTTAACCTTGCGACCGCCGCAACCGAACGCGACCTCCATGTACGCCGCACGCCAGCCGGCGAGGCGCCGGGCGTGCCACCGGAGCAGGCCGCGAACGTCGCGGAGGATGTTCCGCTTCTGGACCTGCCACAGCGCCGGCGACCCGAGCCGCACGCCCTTCTCCAGGTCCGCGAAGTAACCTGCGGCCGTCTTCTCAAGCAGCGCGAGCGCACGCTCGAGAGTCTCGTCCGTTATCCGGCCGGCGAGCGTCTTCGACGCCGCCGCGGTCGTGAAGAACCGTTCCAGCAACTCGTGGTAGATGAGGCCGCGGTCCATCGGACTGAGGTCCGGCGACGGTTCGTCCACCGGCCGCAGACCGAGCACTTCGCCCGCGAAAAAGCGGAACGGGCACGCGCCGAACGCCTCCAGCCGCCGCGCGCTCATCGCCGTCTCGCCAGGGAACCGGCGGCACAATTCCTCCAGGATGGCGCCCGCATCCAGGCACCCGTCGAACGGGCCGAAGGCGTCGCCGTGCTCGCGTTCCCACTCGGCCGCAACCCCGGCCAGGGCCGTCTCGGCTGCCGGCCCGCGCGCCAGAAGCGCATCGAGCACCCCCAGGTCCGCATCGATCTGCCCGCCGCGGCGGGGTCCCCACAACGACGCCATCGCCAGAACCAGCAGTTCTCGCTCCGCCCGGATGTGCTCGGGCGGCAGGTCCAGGTCGCGCGTGCCGACGTCCGTCGCGGGCAGCGGCTCGCCGTCAGAACCGGGCGCGAACAGGCACTTGAGTTCCTCCAAATAATGGCTCGCCAGCGTCGCGCGGCCGCGCGAATCGAGGCACGGGTAACTCAGTGTCAGCGTCTGCCGGGGCCGTGTGGCGGCCAGGTAGAACAGGAACATCTGGTCCTGGGCCGCGTGGCCCGTGTCGGCCAGGTCCACGTCGCGCCGGCGCAGGTCCTCACGCTCGGCGTCGTCGAAGAACGGGTGCCGGCGCCCGCGACGCGGGAACTCCTTCTCGGCCAGGCCGACAACGAAAACGTGTTCAAAGGAGAGCGCGCGGCTGTTGTAGACATCAAGCACGATGACCGGCGCGTCGGACGGCTCGGCCGACGCAATCGTCGCCAAGTCCAGCCCGTGCGTCACCTCGTCGAGAAACTCGCCGAGCGGCACGTTCGGCCCGCCGGCTTCGTCCAGCAAGGCGACCTCTTTCAGAACCTCTTCCAGTGCGGCGAGCGCCCTGAGGTCTCGCGCCCGGCGCTCGGGCTGGGGATCGGATCGGGCGGCGTCCCAGAGACCGGCCGCGCGGATCATCTCACGCAGCCCATCCGCGAACGCGCGGCGCGTGGCTTCGGCGGGAAGGGCCAGGCGGTCGAAGACGCAACGGAGCAGGTCTTCGGCCCGGTCGATCTCGGCGGCACGCTCTGCCTTGTGTTCGGGCGCCAGAACCGTTTCGCCGGAGTCGTCGAGGGCGGCGCTCTCGCGCTCCAGGCGACCGCGCAGGTAGTCGAGACCGCCGGCGTACGCGTGGCGGCCCTTGAAGACGCGGGCCTTACGTGCCAGGCGGACGGCGGCGCGGGCCGTGTCGCCATCGGCACCGAAGGCCGACGGCGTGAAGTAGTTCGATCGCAGCAGCCGCGCCACCGACCGAAACGAGTAGTCCTCCACCTGGAGCCGGACCAGTGCCATCGCCGCCCGTACGACGGGGCAGTCCTTCAGCGGGAGACCCCGCTCGATGCGGAACGCGAGCCCGTACCGCGGAAAGATCTCGCGCACCAGCGGCGCGTACGCCTCGAGCGACCGCGCGAGGATGGCGATGGCGGCCGGCTCCGTCGAGCCGCCCCGCACCAGGTCCACGCAGCGGCGGGCGACGGCTTCCACCTCGCGGGTCCGCCCGGCGGCGCGGATGAGCGACACGGCGCCCGCGGCATGCGGCGCCTTGGCGGGGTCCGACAGGCGGAACAGGTGCCGCCGCACGTGCTCCAGGTCGGCCGGCCCCGGCGCGCCGGGGCTCGGCTCGTCCAGGACGGTCTCGCTCAGGCGCTTGCCGAAACGCTCGTGCAGGCGGTCGCGCGTACGGCCGGTGACGCCGAAGAGGTTCGGGCGGTCGGGTTCCCACGTCAGCGTGATGAGGGTTCGTCGGGAGCGGCGCGAGAGGGCGTCGAGCATGTCGAGTTGCGCGGGGGCGAAATCCTGGAACCCATCGACCACCAGCAGCGCCAGTTCGCCGAACGGGCCGAACTCGCCAGCCGCCACCAGTGCGGCGGCGTGCCAAAACTGCCCCGCGTCGTCGTACACGTCGCGCGAGTGCAGCGCCTTCTGGTACGCATCATACAGACGGGCCAGGAGACGGTTCCGCGGCGACCGCAGAGGACCTTGGAGCGCGCGGCCGAAGGCGTCGGGCTCGACGCGGGCCTGCTTCAACTCGCGGAAGAGTTCGTCAAGCGCCCCGACCAGACCGGGCGTCGAGCGGACGTCGCCGAGCATCTCGGCGTCCTTGCCGCGCAGGGCGTCCAGGCACTCCCGGATAACCTGCCGCCGCGCCAGTTGCGTGATCCGGCGCACGGGGCTGCCCGCCGCCGTCAGCAGACGTTTGGCCAGGCCGGGCAGCGTCAGGACGTGCGGCTGGACGAGGACGCCGCTCGGCTGGGAGGCGAGTAGGCGGCTCTCGGTCGCCCGACGCCGCAGCGCCGTCGGCACGAGCATCAGCGCGCGGCCGGGACCGGCTTCGGCAAGCGCGTCGCGATAGGCTGCCAGGACGCGGCGGCCTTTGCCGCTCCGTGCAGGTCCGACGATGAGTTCAACGGGCGATGGCACGCGTTCCCCCTTGCGGCCTGTTGGCAATGCCTTCGACCGTATCGCGGCGGCGTAGCGGTGTCAAGTTGGCAGGGCAAACGCTTTCGCTAACGTACCGGCGGGGCGGGGTCCGATGGATGGGGCGGGCGGGGGGTCACACGCTTTTGGCTGGACGGTCCTGGTAATGCCCGGCATAGTAGCGCACCTTGTGAGCGCGCGTTGACGCGCGTTAGCCGCCGCGCTTGCGCGGCGCGTTTCTTCCGAACGTGCGCGGAAGGCGACTACGTGGCGAAAGCATATTCCAGCGAGGTCTGTCGCGAGTTGGCCGCCGTGGCCGACGGGGCCGACCTGCTGCGCCCGCGACGGATCACCCGCCACGAGGTCGGCGACCTGCTGGAACTGGACCTGACGGGCGTCGCGCCGGCGTGGAAGGCGCGGGCGGCGTTTGAACTGGAGGCGTACGTCGGCGGCGGCTTCGCCGGCCAGGTCTATCGGGCCCGTCTCGTGCGATTCGAGTGGCAGGGCGACCCGGATGCGCCGACGCCGCTTGAGGTCGGCCGGGTGTACGCCGTCAAGATATTCGTCCCGTGGTCGCGGTTCGGCCGCCTCTTCCGTAGCGTCCTGTACGGCATCGGTTTCCAGGCCCCGTTCGGGCTTCAGGTGAACCCGTCGGCCGTGCGGGCGTGCGCGCTGTGGCAGAAGTTGATCCGCCGGGGTGCGGCCGAGCGTCTGGGTTCCGAGCAAGCGGTCGTGGACGTGCACGCCACCTTCTACGAGGTGGGCCTCGGCAGCATGGGCCAGGTGCTGGAGTGGATCGACGGCCGCGTCTGGCGCCTGGACGTCAACGACCGGGCCTTCTCGAAAGAGGGCAGGGGGGCCGACGCCGAAGCCGTCGCGCCCGAGACGGAGTACGCCGCCAAGCGCGGGTTCATGCGGCGCCTGGTCGAACTCTTCCACGAGATGGGCGCCCCGGAACTCGCCCGCCAGTACGAATGGTGGACGATGAAGAGCCAGCCGAACGTCCTGAAACGCCGCAGCGCCGGCGACGGAGCAGCCGACGGCCTGGTGGCGGTGGACTTCGGGGCAGGCCTGGCGCTGCTGCCGTTTCTGCCGATGAGCCCGGCCGACGTGCGGCTGATTCTGCGCGGTCTTGTGCGCGGCCGCCTCGTCCAGTTCGACCGCGGCGACCCGGACCGCCTGGAGGCGTTTGTCCACGAGCATCCGGCGCGGTTTGAGGGTCTCGGCGGCGCGGTCGCCGAACTCCGGATGGCCGAGGCACGGTATCACGGAGCGCAACTCGACCTGGCGAACCATCGCTTGCGCGTCCTCGCGGACCCGGCGCTGCGGCGAAACGCGGCCCGCGCGTGGGCCGAGGGTTATGCCGCGCGGCACATCATGGACGACGAGAAGGCCGAGCGCATGGCCGGGCGGCCGGTGCGGCTCATCCTGTTCATCGTCCTGGGCCTGGCGCCTTTCGCGGGCCGCCTCTTGCAGCGTCTGTGGGGCAGTGCACGGTACCGGCGGCACGTTGGGATGATGTTTGCGAGTTTCGGCTACCTGGCGCGCTGCGTTGGCGCCCGGGAGGCCGAGATTCTCATCGACTGGCACCGCCGGGGGCGCGTGACCGGGCGGCGCGCCAGGGCGCTCGTGCGATGGCCGGTGGCCTTCTGGCTGCAGCGGTTCACCCTGGCGATTCTGCCGGCCGGGGCGCATCGCGTTTTGACGGACCGGCGGTACGCCTGGGACGTGCTGCGGTACATCTGCGTGCGTCCGTTCGCGTTGTTCTTCAGCCGCCCGCGCCGCGAGCGGTGGCTGGGCGAGATGATCGAGGAGGGCAGGGCGGAGGGCATCCTTGCCGGCGACGAGGCCGACCGCATCCTCGCCCGTATCACAGAGCCATATATCCAGACATACCTGCTAAGCCTTGTTGTCCACCTGTTCACGATTCCGATTACGCAGATCGTCTCGGTCATCGTCGGTTACTATCTGGCGGCCAGGTACGGGGATTCGGCGGCCGAGTCGGGGGCGATCTTCGGCGGCACGGTGGTCCTGTTTCAGGTCATCCCGATCTCGCCGGGTTCCTTCTGCCGCGGGCTGTATTCGACGGGCCTCGCCCTGTGGAAACGCGACTGGAAAAACTATTCCTGGGCCGTCTGCATCTCGTACTGGAAGTACGTCGGCTACCTGGGGTTCCCCATCCAGATGATCCAGGCCTACCCCACGCTGGCCACGTTCATGGCCACGCGGTGGGCCACCCGCGCCATCGGTATCGTGCCGGTCTTCGGCGAGAAGGGGGCGCTGCTGGAGCACGGCGTCTTCAACCTGTTCTTCAACGTGCCGGTCAGCCTCAGGCGGCAGTGGGGCGACGAGCGCGAGGGCAGGGCACGTCTGCGGGGCGTCGGCGGGGCGCTCGGAACGTTCGCCTATATCGGCTTCGTGCCCGGACCGAGCGGCACGTTCACCTCGGCCGTCGTCGCCGGCCTGGCGGCGGCGGCGTATTACCTGGGGGCGCCGTGGTGGAGCGTGGCGGCGGTTGCGGCAGCGGCCGCCGGCGTCGGGGTGCCCCTCGGCACGTGGTTCGAGAGGCGTCTCGGGCGGCACGACCCGCGGCCGTTCGTCCTCGACGAGGTCGCCGGGATGCTCATCGCGAGTTTGGCGGCGTGGCTGCCGACCGGCCGCTGGGGCTGGCTGAGCGCGGCCCTGGCGTTTGCCTGGTTCCGCGTGTTCGACATCGTCAAACCACCGCCCGTCCGCCAGGCGGAGCGCCTACCCGGCGGTTGGGGCATCATGGCCGACGACGTCCTTGCAGGCGCCCTGGCCCTCGCCCTGACAGCCGCCTGCCAGATACTCATCAACCGTCAGATCGGCTGACGGGCTGCTCGCCGCGCTGTCACCCTGAGCGAGTCCCGATGCCTCGGGACGAGTCGAAGGGTCTCGCCGGTGGCTGTTTCGGACGGTGGGATTTCTCCGCTCGGTCGCCAAGGCGGCCTCGGTCGAAATGGCAGGCGGGTGGCACGGTCATCCCGAAGGGTGACCATGTTCCAACTCCCCACTCGCGTAACCCTGTCACCGCGAGCGCAGCCGAGAGTCTGCCCTGAGGCTGTCGAAGGGGCAGGCTCTTCGCTTCGCTTAGGGTGACAGCCTTGGCCGCCACGCTAAACACGTACCACCCCTGGAGCCTTTTTGCCTCAAAAAAACCGGTGGTCGGGAATCTTGTAACCCCTCGCGTCGCAACGGCTTGGGAGAAAATGGGCCTCCCCACCACGATTTGCTTCTCGCTCGTTTTGTGCTATACTTAGGATACTATGGTTGTGTCCGGGGGGTTGTCTGGGGGGATAGCCCTCCTGAAGTATCACCCTTTGTGTTGGCGTACGCGTCCGGAGACCCACCGTGCGACATGGCGAAGTGGCGCTGTAGACCTGGGCGTCGCCGAGCCGCACGGGGTCGCGGCAGGCAGGCCCTTGCTGTTGAGGGGCGAAGCAGTGTCGCTGAGAACCACGAGTACGGCTTTTTTTAAGGAGCCTGTGATAAAAACCCACACAAGTCTCATTCTCTGTGCTGCTGCCTTGGCCGTCGTCGGCCTTGCCTGGCTAACACCGGCGCAGGCCGATCTGGTCGGCTACTGGAATTTCAACGAAGGCGAGGGAACGACGGCCGGCGACTTCTCACCCAATGCCAACGACGGCACCCTCGCGGGCAACCAGCTTCCGTCGTGGGTAGCCGGCCACACGGCCAACCCGCAAGACAATGCGCTCAATTTTGTTTTTAGCTTCTCCAGTTATGTCGCGGTTCCCACTTCCGCGAGCCTCGGCACCATCACCACCAACTTTACCATCGCTGCGTGGGCGTATGAAAGGGAAGAATCGAACTATGGACACATCGTTGTTACCACGTCAGATTATTCTAACCGAAATTGGTTGTTCCAAACCGATGCCGGCGACCAGGCCTATGTCTGGTCCACCACGGACGGTGCTTGGCAGAAACCGTTGGGCTGGGCGATTCCGGACGGTGCGTGGCACCATATAGCGCTCACGTACGACGGTATTGATATGAGGTCGTACCTGGACGACACTTTGCAGACCACAATAGGTGTTGGTTCAACCTTTCCCTCGTTTGAGACCCTTTACCTTGGCGGGTGGCTTGCTGGGGGCAGCGGATTCCTAGGAGACCTCGACGACATGGTGATCTTCAACAGCGTGGAGGATATCGGCCAGATCAAGGACGGGACGCACCCTGCGATGATGCCCGCCCTGCCGCTGGTCTGGGACGCCGAGACCGTCGCCACCGACGCCCAGGACGGCGGCGGCACGTGGAGCCACGGCGGCGACAACTGGTGGAACGGGTCGGGCAACGTCGCCTGGGACAATACGAAGGCGGACGTCGCCGCGTTCGGCGCCGGCAACGCCACCGCCGACACCACCGTTACGGTCGATGCCGTCACGGCAAGCGGCATCGTGTTCAACGATGCAAACGGCCACACGTACACCCTTACCGGCGGGACGATTACCCTCGAGGGCGGCGCGGCCATCGAGGCCAACGTCGACGCCCGCATCGAGTCGGCCATCGCCGCCGCGGCAGGATTCACCAAGACCGGCCCGGGCACGCTCGCCTTGGCCGGCGCCCGGAACCTGGCCGCCCTGAACCTCGTCGAGGGAACCACGCGGCTGACGAGCGGCGGGACGAGTAGCCTCGTGACGGAGGCGCTATCGGTTGCTCCCGCCGCCGCGCTGGACCTCGCGGACAACAACCTCATTGTCGATTACACCGACGGCGCAAGCCCGTTCGACGACCTGGTGGCCCTGGTCGAAGAAGGCTACAACGACGTCGATACCGACGGTGACGGCTACCCGAACCTCTGGGAAGGCACGGGCATCACGAGCGCCGAGGCCAGGGACAACTCGCAGTTGACGACCGGCCTGGCCATCATCGCCAACGACGACCCGCTCAGCGAGACCTCCCCTCCGAAGGTCGGCGGTCTGTCCCACCTGGAAGGCGTGCCGGTGGACCCGACGAGCATCCTCATCAAGTACGGGTGGACCGGCGACGCCAACCTGGACGGCGTGATAAACTCGAACGACTACGACCTGATCGACACGGCCTGGATGCTGTGGAGCAATGAAGGGAGAGTGCCGGAAGGCGGTTTCCGCTATGCGGTCGGCGACTTCAACTACGACGGCATCATCAACTCGAACGACTACGACATGATCGACCGGGCATGGGTGCTCTCCGAGGGCGCCCCTCTCGGCGGCGGCGCACCCGCACCGACACCCGAACCCGCCACCCTCGCCCTCCTGGCCGCAGGGCTCGCAGGACTGGTAGTGCGGAAGCGCAGGACCTGAGACTCCGGCGCGGGAAACCAGTGACCGACGGAGGTGGGCAGGCCGGCGCGAACCCCGGCCGCGGGCTTATGAGGCCCGGTTACGGGCTTTCGTTCCCGCGAAGCGATCAAACGCCGCCGCTGGAGACGTAGCGCGGGGGGGAAGGTCGGAACATGGTCACCCTTCGGGATGACCATGCCACGCGTCGTTTGCTGTTCAATCCGAAATCCGCAATGCACGCGCTCCCCTTCGGGTCGCGGCTAAAAGGGCATGAGCGCCTCTCTTCCACCCCTATTCCCCATTTCCCGGCCCCTATTCCCTGTTTTTCGGCCGTTTTGTTAGAACTCTAACAAAAAGTGCGCCCTACCCCGGATTTTGTTAGAACTCTAACAACTTTTGGGGCCTTTGCGGCCTCTCGTCCGGCCTGCCATTTTGGCATGGGTGACTTACATCAATTTTGTCCCCCTGAAA
>CAYVAM010000061.1:18844-21536 GCA_964449275.1 uncultured Anaerolineales bacterium | reverse complement strand
TGCCGTGAACCAGGCCAAACGGCCCCTCTGGATGCAGAAGGGCTGGGGCAACGGGAACGAGCACCGGCTCACCAAAGCAGTCATTGACATGATGCAACTTGCGAACGAGAGAATGGGGGATGACGCGATCCTTCTGTACAACGGCCTGCGAACCCTGGACCGCGGGGAAAAACCGACGGGCCAGGAGTACCTGCCTCACGCAGACGGAGCCATGGTGGAACACTTCGGAGCGTTCCAGAGCCGGAAGAAGGAATCTATCGCCCGCGACATCGAGGCCATTATCCAGGCAGGAAAGGCGGGAAAAATCGTCGTGGTCAAAGGTTGGCCCGACCCGCAATTCAACTGGCTGAACCGAACGAAGATGCGACTGCCGCCCCCGCAATTGGCCAACGAGGCCAGGGACAAGATCGCCTTTCCCCTGGCATGCTTCCTGGTGGCAGCCCAGGAGAATTCCTATTTCTGCTATTCGTGGGGCTACCGCGAGCAAGACGGCAGCCTTGTGGATTACCCCGAGTTTCACAAGCCACTGGGCAAACCCAAGGGCGATGCCACCAGGAACGGCTGGATCTACACACGATCTTTCGAGCATGTCGACGTGTGGCTGGACGCGTCCGAAAGAACCGCAAAACTGGATTGGGAATGAGAACCGGGCGAGGAACACGGTGAACGGTCTTTCAGACCGGTCGCCCTTCGGCGTTGACCCGTGTGCGTCCTCCGAACACCGCCGCTACGAATCCGGGAGCCGGTCAGCGTCGGATGACGACGACCCAGTCGTCCGTGGCTTCCGCCGGGGGCGGTCCGATGGTGACGCTGCCGCCGCCGCTGACACTCACGCCGCGCTTCATCGCGCCGCCGGTGCGCGGGTTGAACCACCCCACCGCCAGCGTCCCGCGTGCCTGGCGAAGATCCAACTCGGCCGTGCCGCCTCCGGGCAGATACACCACGTACACCTCGCCCGGCTTGGCGAAGCAATACCGGCTGTTGTCGTTCTTCGCGTTGCCCACGAGGTCGTCGCGGCAGGCCATCTCCCAGAAGGGGATCTTGCCGGCGCGGAAGAACTCGAGGGCGTGCCGGCAGGTGTCCCACCATCGGTCGCGGCTGCGCCAGTCCTGGCACGTCAGGTCGGATTGGTCGTGCTTGTAGCCGAAGTACCACTCGTTGCCCGCGCCGCCGGCCAGGAGGTTTCCCCAGAGGGCGTTCCTGCGGGCGTCCTCGTGGGAACTGCCGGCATCGTTGTCCGGGCGCAACGAGTGCGATGCATCGCCCGGCTCGTCGCAGGCGACGACCCAGGTCTTGCCGGCTTTCACAGAGCGGTCGATGTAGTTCTTGGTCCGCCTGTGGACCTGGTCGAAGTTGGTGTGGTTGGTCTGGAGGGAGAAGCCTGTGAGTTTCGACCCGGGGCCCAGAAGGTCGTAGTGGTTGGCGCCGTTGTGGATGACGATGTGGTGGTGGTACGGGTCGTGGTCGTAGAAGTACTGGGCCCAGGCCTTCTTCTGACCGGTGGAGGCGTTGTTGATCTCCTCGCCGAGGTTCCAGTTCATTGCCAGATGGTGCGCGAATCGGGCAATGAGTTCGCGGTAGTACAGGCGGCGCTGGGGGCCGAGGTCGCCGCCGTCAAGCAGCAGTTCGTTCTCGGTCTCCAGGGTCTTGAAGTGCAGGTACATGCCGAGCGTGTCGGCGTGCTCGAAGACGATCTCCCACTGCGCGAGCCGCGAAACGTCCATGTGAAGGAAATCATCGTAGTCCACGTACGGGAAGGCGTTCCGGTCGTCGCCGCCGATGTTCAGGGGCAGGAACGAAAAGACGTTCATGCCCTCGGACGCGAGGTAATTGATCGCGCCGATCATCCCCTTACCCTTGCCGCCCTTCCACGCCGGGTCTCCCGGCCGCCAGTCGCGGACGTGCGGCCCCCAATTCTTGACGAGGTTGTCCTTGTGGCCATCGGTCTTGAAGTCGCCGTCGAAATCGGCGTAGGCGAGGAAGTTCTCCGGCGCATCGGCGCCCTGCTTGAGAAAGTACTCGCCCGTCTCGGCGAACCGCAGGTAACGCTTGCCCACGTACCGGAGCCGGCCTTTCCCGCGGTGGTCGCGGCCGGTCTTGTCGGTCCGCGCGACCGTGAAGGCACCCGCCTTGCCGTTGAAAGGCGCGACCGGCTGCCCGCGCACATCGCTCACCGCCACGTTCTTGCCGTTGACGAACGATACGGCGTAAGTCCATTTGCCCGGCTTGTCGGGCGCGAGGTGTGCCCGCCACGTCGTGCCGCACGCCGCGGAGGTGTTCGCCGCATTGCCGTCCGCTGCAAAGTAGCCCGGCACGGCGTACGTCGGCGTCCCCGACTCGTGCCGGAAGGTCACCGTCATCCGATAATCGGTGAACGGATTGGGCGCGTTGTCCCGTTCGTGGGCAAACGGACCGTCGAGCGTCAGCGTCACCTTGTGCCACGCCTTCAGGTCGCCGCCGATCGTGACCGAACCGTTGCCGTCGGGCCTGCGCGGGCCGTGCAGAGGCAGGCCGGGCTTGCGCTGCGGCCGCGCTCTCGCCTGAGAAGCCTTCGGACGGACGCGTGCGCCGGCCAGCAGGTTGCCGCCGTCAACCGGCATGACCTCCGCCGCCCACGACGAGCCCCACGCACACGCGACCGTCACCGCCAGGATCATCCACCGCTTCGCCATCGCTGTCTCCTTCACCCACG
>CAYVAM010000061.1:12460-18744 GCA_964449275.1 uncultured Anaerolineales bacterium | reverse complement strand
CCGGCGCCCGGCCCTTACCGTTCTTGCGTCGTGCGGCCTTCCAGCGCCGGCGTCGGGTCGGCGCCGGTTCGGTGGCGGTGGCGGGCGCTTCGGCCTTGCGCCGGAGCGTGATGGCGCCGACGGCCGAGACCAGCCTCGTCCTCCGCTCCAGCACCTCCAGCAGGAAGAGCACCACGGCCGCCACAAGCGTCCATGGCGCCAGCGCCACGCGCCTCGGCTTGGCCGGCAGTGAGTCCCAGATCCCCGCCAGGTTCACCCGTTCCGCGCCGCCGGTGGCCCGCGCCAGGTGTTTGAGCGTGTTGGTTCCCGCGCCGGGTTTGGCCGGCTTGAACTCCGCCGAGTACGGCGCACAGACGGGCGGCAGCGTGGTCCGCCCCACTCCGGGAATCTCGACGGATGAAAGGGCCGTCTCCACGCCGCCAAGCGGCACATCGACGCGGAGCATGTCGGTCAAGTCCCACTGCATGCGGCGGCGCTTCGAGCGAGGCGGGTTGCCCGGTCGGCCGTGCAGTGTCGTGACGGTCGGCACGCCGTCGAAAGGCATCGCCCCGCGCTCGGGGTCCAGATGCAGGGCGACCGTGCACCGGCCGTCCGCCACCTCCTGGGCGATCTGCATGTTCGCGGGGAGTTCCTGTGATCGGCCTGCGGCCCAGCGTGCCAACGTCGTGAAGAAATGGCCCGCGTCCGCCCAGCCGGCGATGGGGCCGGCGTACTTGCCGTCGGCCTCCCCGGTGTAGCAGAGGGCCCGGCCGGCGCCGGCCGACCACGTGGCCACCAGCGGCGCCTTGTACTCGTCTTCCGTAACGGCTGCCAGGTTGGCCTTTGGACGCAGGTAACACAAATTGTATCCGCCCACCGGCGGGACGTCGCCGAACGTCCGCCCGGCAACGGCCGCCATCCCGCCCGTCGTCCGGACGGGCGTCTGCTCTTCGAGAAACGTACTGCGCGCCACGACGAACGTGTCCTGGGCGAAGAGGCGCGGCAGTTCGCGCGGTTTCTGCGTAAACATGCACCGGCCGCCACCCCGTGAGGCGACGTCCTGCAAGAAGGCGGCGTCGCTGTCGGACTTTGTGCCCAGACCGATGACGCTGGCGGTGATGTTAGCCTGCCGGCATTTCTCAAGCAGCCGCTTGTAGTCGCCGGGTTGCTCGGCGTCGGCCGCGTCGGCGAACAGGATGATGTGCCGCGTCCCGGCCTTGGCCGAGGCGAGCGTCCTGGCTGCGGCAGAAAGCGCCTCGTAAACGAAGATTCCGCCGCCCATGGCCCCGATTCGGCGGATGCGACTCTGGACGGCCCGTTTGTCCGTGACGGGCGCCAGCGGCGCGATGACGTGGGCCGACGAGTCGACGGCCACGCACCCGAACTCGTCAACGCTCGAGAGCAGTCCCACGACTTCGGCAGCGGCGAGGTTCGCCAGGTCCATCTTCGTCCGCCCGCCGGGTACGCTCATGCCCATGCTGCCCGAGCGGTCGAGGGCCACGACAATGGCCAGCGCCAGTTTGCGGTGCTCCCTGCGTAGTTCCATTGAGACGGGCACGATCCGCTCGAGGGGCGAGCGGAAATACCCGCCGGGGCCGTAGGCGTTCTTGCCGCCGGTCATCATCAGCCCGCCGCCCGTCTCGGAGACCCAGGCCGCCAGATTCGTCATCCCTTCGTCGCCGATGTCGCCGGCGGGGGTGTTCTCGATGAGGACGCCGGTGTACCGGGCGAGGTCCTCGAGCCTCCACCGGCACTGCTCGGGCGGGCGGGCGTCGATATTCAGCCCACCGGCCCGGAGGAGGCGCGCCAAGTTCGACTCGGCCGACCGCGTTACGAGCAGGACGGGCTTCGGCCCGCGGACGGTGACCAGCGCCCGCGCCCGGTTGTTTTCGGGCACGGGGTCGTCGGCGCCGCTTTCAACACGCAGAACATAGGCCCGGGTCCCGCCCTCTTTCGCCCGGTCGCGGAACGTCAGGCACGTCGTCCCGGACTCGACGGTCCGCTCTTCGGAGGCGACCTTCACCCCGCCGCGCAGCAACTCGTATCGGATGGTTTGCCGGACGGGCGCGCGGACCCATGCGTGCATCAGGTACGCTTCCTGGGGCGCCGCCGACAGGGGCGCGGCGACGCGGAGAATCGCGACGTCGTTGGCCGACGGCCGGCGAAGCACGCGGTAGTCGATGCCGATGCCACGGGCCGCGGCCCGCGCAGCCGCAGACGCCGGATTGGCGCCCGTGTGCTGCCCGTCCGACAAGACGAGCACCCGGCCGGGCGAGTCGGGCGGAATCAGCCCAACGGCCGTCTGGAGGGCCTCGGCCAGGTTCGAGCCGTCGGCGTCGATCTGGCCGGCGAACCCCGAGAAGCCTCCGCCGTGCGGCCCAAGGTCGACGACGGCCCGCCGACCGAAAGAGACCACGGCTATGCGGTCGTGGTAGCCCCGGCTGTCCTGGACGAGGTTGATCACGTCGCTCTGGGCCTGCTCGGCCGACGGCGGCATCGACGCGCTGCGGTCGGCAACCACCACGACGGTTCCCCGGCGACTGGGCAGGCGCACCGCCGCACCGCACAAGGCGAGCAGAACCAGAACCAGCGTGACGGCCCGAAGCACCTGCAGCAACCGCGACGGCAGACGCCAATACCACATGGCACCCGCCAGCGGGATCAGCAGAATGAGCCAACCTGGCTGGCTGAAAGTCACAGCGTCCGCTCCTTTGGCGACCGGCCGGCCAGAGCCAGGTGCGCGGCGAAAACGCCCAGAGCGCCCAGCAGCGCGAGCCACGCAAGGGGGTGGTGCACGGAGCCGCCCTGCTCCGGCTTGTCCCACTTGCCCCACCGGCCGGCGGTACACGTGCGGAGATCCGATTCAGTCGGCTGCAGAGGGTTGACCGCGAAACGCATCGTGGCGTTCTCGGTGCGGACCTCGTACACGCCGCATCGCGTGGCCTCGACCGTTACGCGGCGATGGTGGACGAGATGCTCCTCCTTCCGTCCGTCGGGCAACTGCACTTCCGCCGACTCCACGTTCGGGCCGAACACGACCTCGGCGTTCGACCCCAGCCGCACGTTCGACCTGCGGAGCCCCGGCAGATGGCCGGCACGGTAGTCGAGCAGGTTGCACAGCAGGACCGGCCAGTTGGCCGACCGCGTCAGGTTCGAGAGGTCGGGCTTGAGGCGGATGCGGACGTCGCGCCGGCCGTCGGCGCGGCTCGTTTCGGTCACCAGTGACACGTTGCCGACGGAAACGACGTCCGACCCGGGCAGCGGGGGCTTCGTGGCGGCGGCCCAGATGACGCCACCGAGGTCCAGGCCGCTGCACAGCGGATGCGCCCGGTCCACGACGAACGGGCCGACGTAGGCACGGGCCTTCGTGTCCACGACGAACCTCACCGTCCACACCTCATCAGAAAGGGCCGCCGGCAGGACGCCGTCGGTCACGAGCACCTCCGGCCTGCGCGGTACGAGCCGTGCGCGGCCGGTTGCCTCGAGGGCCTGGCGGATTGCTTCGCGCAGCAACTCGTCGTTCACGGTCAGTGCCACACGGACGGGCCGGGCCCGCTCCGGGAGGAGCACGACACCGTTGTCGAAATCCAGAGTGTCCCGGGCCAGCGAGACGCGAACCGCCTGCGTGCCCGGGGGGAGATCGAAGAAGAGCGGCTCGCGCCGAGCCGGTCCGAGTGAAACGCGCCGGCCGGTCGCTGCCCCGGCCGGTTCAGTGCGCAGCATGACGGTGATCTCTCGGGAGCGCTCGGCGAAGTTGGCAACCTCAACGAGGCAGCGGTCTCTGCCTTCACGCGTCGAGCGGGCCGCATGGACGATGGCGGCGTTGGGACGGGCACGCCCGAATGCTCGCCACACCACCCTTCCCTCCGGCAACTGCTCGGGCGAGGGGCGGTCCGTGAGGACGAGGATGCGTGCCTGCGGCCCGCCGATCTGGGACGCCAGCATTATCCCGTCCTCAAGCGACGACGCTTCCGACAGGCACTGCCACCTCTCGAGCGCCTCGGTTGCACGGGCGGCGCCCTGGACGCGGTCGCCGAGGATCCCGGGCCGGCGGCCGGCGAGGATGAACCGGGCAGAGACGCCGGGTTCGTCGCGGAGCATCTCTTCGACCGTGCGGAGGGCCTGTTGTCTGGGCGATTCGCCGCCACCGGCCTGCATCGAGAACGAGTCATCCAGCACGACGACCAGCGGGCCGGCGCCGCCGGTGCTGAGGCGTGGCTCGGTCATCGCCAGAACCAGCAGCGCCGTCACCACGAGTTCAAGGATCAGCAGAAGCGGAACGTGCATCCTCTTCAGGACACGCCCGCCCTCGCGGGCACGCGTGGCGTCGATCCAAAGCATCAGGCTGGAGACGGTCTGCGGCCGAGACCGGCTCCGCAGCAGGTAGATGGCGGCCAGCGCCGGCAGCGCCAGCAACCCCAGGAACGCCCACGGCAGGGAGAAGATCACCGGTCGCCCACCTTCAGGACCCCGGCGGCGAGGAGGTCCTCGAGTTCCCACCCGTCAATCAACCGCTCCGCCACGACGGTGGTCATGACGGCGCCGACCTGCCGGGCCGCACGGTGCCAGTTCTGCTGATGCAGCGCCAGCCGATGACGGTACCGGTCGGCAGCGTCCGCGTCCACGAAGACTTCGCGCTCCTGGCCGGTCTCGCAGTCGAGGAGGCGTGTGTTGCCCCATTGCGGCGGATCCGCATCGGCCTGGGCGAGCAGTTGGATCACGACGACGCACGTGGCCTCGTGGGCCAGGCGCCGGAGCACCGCCGCAGCGTCGCCCATCCAGAGCAAGTCCGACAGCAGAAACCGCATCCCTCGCGGTGCGAGAGTCGGCGGCATGCCCAGCAGTGAATCGTCGGGGCTCCGGGCGGAGTCGAGTGGCACGGGCCCCCACGCGCTCGGCTCGCTCGCGCTGTTCGGCACGGGCTGCCACTGCTCCGCCCCCAGCCATGCGCGGCGAGTGAAGCCGGCGTTGGAGGCCGCCGTCGCGAGCAGCGCCGTCAGGGCGAGCGTGGCCTCCGCCTTGGCCGTCTCGGCCAGGCCCATCGAGCGGGAGCCGTCCACGAGAATGTCGACGTGCGGGTTGACCTCCTGCCGGTAAAGATTGACCGTCAGCCGGTCGGTCCGGGCGAAGGCCGACCAGTCGATGCGCCGCAAGTCATCGCCGGGCTCGTACGCGCGGTGGTCCATGAACTCGAGGCTGCTGCCGGGACGGTTCGCCAGATGGGTTCCGGCCAGGCCCATCGGCGCGCCCTGCGGCACACCCATGGTGTACCTTGCGCCGGCGCGTTGTCCGTTCAGCAGATGTTGTCGGGATGGGTCATCCATGGTTTGCGGCGCCGGGCGTCGGCGCGGCCTCCGGTTTGAGCGGGCGGAACCCACGGACCTGGTGAACGAACCACGGGATCGACGCCACGGCCACGACGGCCGCCCAGACCAGCACGAACAGAATGCGGCTGTCCCGGTTGGTCGATACGCCCAGGTAGAAGGGATTGAGGAACGCCAGCGACCCTCTCGCGTAGCCTATGTTCCACCAGTGGCCTGTGTCGTAAGCCCTGATCAGCAGAAGCAGGGGTGGGACGACCGAGCCCACGGTCGCCAGGGCCAGGACAACCACCCACGTGTAGTAGTGCGGGATGCGCCACCCGACCCGCCAGACGAGGCGGCGCAGAAGGCCTCCTGTCAGGCAATAGGCCAGGGCATAGAGCGCGATTCCACCGCAGATATAGAGGGTTTCCCTATGGTCGCTGGCCGAGATGTGCGCCCTCGCCTCCAGCAGCAGGACCGTGAGGAGCGTCAGCCCCAGCATCAGGCTCGTCCACAGTACGCCTCCGGCGGAGCCGCTGTAGAACAGGAACGCCACCGCCCGCGCGACGATGCCCCGGGGGATGCTCCGCCGCACACGCGGACGCCAACTCTCGCGCTCGCTGACGGCCAGCAGCATTGCGCCGGCCAGGAGAACGCTCGAGGTCACAGCCCAAGCGACGATCATCTCACCGGCGCCGCCCACGATGCCCCAAACGGCCGCAACCGTGCCCGCCAACAGCCAGACGACCGTGACGTAGATCCGAACGGGCAGCATCCGGTTGGCCGAGGGAGGTCGGATCATGGCCACCGACAGGAAATACAGTGTCCCGATGCCGGCCAGCGCCGCCGACCCGGCCAATGCCGCGCCGACCCAGAACTCCCCCGCGCTCACGCCGGGGAAAAACACCGCTACCAGCAACATCACGCTCAGGGACAGCGACGCCACCGCCAAGTACAGGATGGTGCCCAGGCTGAAGAGCCCCAGGAGCATCTTCGCCAGCC
>CAYVAM010000061.1:0-12450 GCA_964449275.1 uncultured Anaerolineales bacterium | reverse complement strand
TCGCCAGCCGGCTGGCCGGGATGCACGCCAGGAAAAGGGCGAACTGGACCGCGGCCATGATGAACACCAGCCCCGTGCCCAGCATCATGAAGATAACCGGTAGGTCAATGCCTCGCAGCAGATACGTGAACACCATGAACGGGGCGCACGCGCTGTAGAGAAGGCCGACAATCAGTGCGGCAGTCAGCATCTTGCCGCGGATGATCGCCCCCGCGCTGATCGTCGTCGCGAACATCAGGTCGCAGTGGACCGCCGACCGTTCCCACGCGAGCCGGATACCCGAGTACATCGGCACGAAGACGACGCAGAGGAACATCAGTATCGCGTACAGGCCGGTCGCCAGACCCCGGCCGCTGGTCAGGTCGCTCGCCGCCGACGGCTGCATCAGCAGGTACAGCGCCACGACGACGAACTGGAGAATCAGGAAGAAAACTAACATACCGGTAACGATGCGGCTGCGCACCGCCTGCCGCAACTCCTTGACGGCGATCGGGTTGACCCGATCGCTGAGGCGGCCGATGGTGGCGGCGAACCCGGTCACTGGACCTGCCCTTTCGTGAGGTTCATGAACACGTCTTCAAGGTCGGTCTTCCGGTGCGTGAACTCGACCACGGGCAGCCCCTGCCGCACGAGTTCGGCCAACAGCGTCTGGCACGCCTGCTCGTTGCCGCCGACGACCACCTCGACGTATCGGCCGTCGATGCGCCCGTCCTCGACGGCGGGTATCTGGAGGACGGCCCTCAAGAGATCCTGGAGACTGCCCAGGCCGCGGACCCGGACGAGGTGACGCTGCACGCTGCCCGAGAGCAGGTTGTCGATAGGGCCTGCCCGGATAATCTTGCCCTGCTCGATGATGACGGCATCGTTGCAGATCTCCGACAGTTCGGTCAAGATGTGCGAACTGATGAGAATCGCCTTGCCCTGCTCGGCCAGGAGCCTCAGCAGTTCGCGCAGTTCGACGCGTGCCCGGGGGTCCAGGCCGGCGGCCGGCTCGTCGAGCAGCAGCACCGGCGGATCGTGGACGAGGGCGCGGGCCAGGCTGACGCGCTGCTTCATCCCCTTCGAGAGCGACCGCAAGGTCTTCTCACGCACCGGCCCGAGGCTCGCAAACTCCTTGACGTTCTCGACGACCGAACTTCGGCGCGGTTCACGTATGCCGTGGGCCCGCGCGTAAAAGTCCAGGTACTCGTGGACGGTGGTGTCTCCGTGCGCGGGGAGGTAGTCGGGCATGAACCCCACGAACCGACGGGCCTGCTCGGGGTCCTCGACGACCGAGATGCCGTCGAGGAAGGCGTCGCCGCCGGTCGGCTCGTCCACCGTCGCAAGGATGCGCAGTGTCGTGGTCTTGCCGGCGCCGTTGGGACCGACGAAGCCAACGATCCGCCCGGCCTGAAAACCGAACGAGACGCCGTCAACGGCCCGGGTCCGGCCGTAGTAGCGTTTCAGGTTTTCAACCCGGACCTGCATCTTCGGTCCTTTTCGAGATGCCGTACACGAAGGCGCTGCACTTCTCCGCCCTGGCCCACTCGAGCGCCTTCTCGACGAAGGGGGTCTCGTCGAAGCAGGCAATGTAGGTTCCCGGCCGCAAATAGGCCTCCGGCTGTCTCTCGAGTTGGGGAATCCGTTCCAGCCAGTCGGCGGCGTAAACCTGACGCATCGACGCCCCGGCCTGAAGTTGGGCGGTGCTGGGCTCGAGCGGCGTCTCGGCGCCGGCCGGGACGTCGTTTGCCTCGTGGAGGCCCCCTTTTTCGTCGGCCAAGACGAGGCGGCGGATACGGACACCGAAGCCGTTGACGACCCTGAGACGCCCGTCGCCACCCTTGCGGACCGTCAGCCGCTCCCTGCGGTTCTCGCTCTTTCGGATCTTGAAGTGGGCCGGGATGCGGGCCTGAACCCATCCGCCGGCCAGGTGCTGGTTCTCCGTCCAATCGACCGTTCGCCGCGCCCCGCTCTGGCGGGAGCGCCCGTAGTAATAGCCATACGAACGGTACAGTTGAGGGCTGAGTTCGGTCTGATACGAGAAGTGGAGCCCTCGCCGGGGCGTCAGGGGCGAGTAGAACGCCGTCCACCCGATCGTCGTCGCCCGGTTCGTGTTCTCATCGAGCACTGTCAGCGAGAGTGTCCGGTACCGGCCGGTGATCCCTTCCGACACAAGCGAGTAGCCGAACACCAGGCCGCACGTCGCGAGCGAGATGGCCGGCACCGTCACGAACAGCCAGATCCGCATCCGCTTGCGGCCGAGGACCAGGATGTTGACCGGTCCGATGGCCACGACGAACGCCAGCATCAGCGCCAGCATCCCGCGGACCGGCACGCTGATGTCCTCCACGACGGGGAACCGCTCGTGCGCATGGACTACGTCCGAGACGGTCTGCCACGGGCGGTAGGTTCCCTCGACGGACCGGAAGAAGGTGTGCACCACGGTCCCCGTGACCGACGTGCCGCTGAGGAGGCACCGGCCGAAGACCACATCGTGGGCGCCGTGTGCGGCTGCGAGACCCTCGGCGCCCGAGAACCGGATGGGCATCTCGACGGGGCCCACGACGAGCAGCGACCCGCCGCACTCCACATACCGCGCGATCGCCAGCCGCACCTGTGGCGACATGGCGTCCACCTCGCGGCCCGCGACGACGATGCCATCGTAGCGCGAATAGGCCAGCCAGTTGGGGCTCCAGCCTCCGACGGCTTCCTGGGCCGGGGCCAGTTCGAGTTTCTCTTGCCCTTGGAGGTACGGCGTGTGGCGCGTCTCGCGGCTGAGGAGGACCACGCACTTGCTCTCGCTGCTACGGCCCATCAATCCGTGGGACGGGAAACTCATTTGGACCGGCTCGCCCTCCTCGCCGTCGATAAGGACGGACGCGTCGGCGCCGGACAGGTCCAGGGGCATCTGCGGCACCGAGAGGGTCAGCGTCATATCGGGCCCGACCACGGCCGATCGCGAGACGCGCGACAGCGCACCGTAGCCGTACCTGCCTTCGTGCGGCAGGGAGATCGTGACCTTGTGCGGGTGTTTCTTGGAGTAGTTCCGCACGGCAAAGCGGTACTCGACGTACCCGTGCACCGTGTCGCCTTCCCACACAGGTATGGCGCGGACGGTGACGTCGCCGGCGCTTGGCGGGACGCCGGCGTGTGTGGCCGCAACCAACCTGGCAGGCAGGAAGACAGCGGCCGCCAGGACCGCGGCCGCGGCCGCCATCCGGTCGATCCTCCGCCACCCGTTGCGTTGAGCCGTCCCGGTCACTCCTCTGCCTCTCCGCTCACGTGGACGTCCTGTGGCAAGTCCAGCCCCGCCTCGTCGAGCGAACCTAGTAACTCGTCGATGACGGCGAACGTGTTGACCTCGTCGAAGCGGGCCTTGTAGTTGACGATGAGACGGTGGTTGAGCACGGCGGGCGCGACGGCCCGGACGTCCTCAAACCCGACGGTGGGCCGGCCGGCCAGCAGCGCCGCCGCCCGCGCCGCCTCGGCGATGGCGATGGCCGCACGCGGCGACGCCCCATACAAGACGTACACGCCGACGATCTCCGGCGCCTCGGCGGCGCCCGCGTGCGTGGCCGCCACCAGCCGCGAGATGTACCGCGAGACGGCCTTCGGCAGGTACATGCGGTCCATCACGGCGAACAGCGACGCCAGTTTCTCAGCCGACATCGACCAGGTGGCCCTGGGCGGCTCGCCGCGCCGGCGGGTCGAGATGATCTCGTCCAACACCTCCACGGCCGGTACATCGACCTGCAGTTTGAACAGGAACCGGTCGAGTTGAGCCTCGGGCAGCGGATACGTGCCCTCCAGTTCGATTGGGTTCTGCGAAGCCATCACAACGAACGGGTCGGGCAGCGGCCGCGTCTTGCCGAGCAACGTGACGGCCCGTTCCTGCATGGCTTCGAGCATCGCCGACTGCGTCTTGGGTGATGCGCGGTTGATCTCATCGGCCAGCAGGATGTTCGTGAAAACCGGACCTTCGCGAAAGACCATCTCGCGCTCGCCTGAAGGGGTCTGTTGGAGGATGTGCGTGCCGAGGATGTCGCCCGGCATGAGGTCGGGCGTGAACTGGACGCGGCCGAAATCGAGGTTCAGGACCTCGCCCAGGACCTTGACCAGGACGGTCTTGCCGACGCCCGGCACGCCCTCCAGCAGAATGTGCCCGTGGCTGAGGATGCCGATCAGCACCATCCGGTGCAACTCCTCCTGGCCAAGCAGGCTGCGGTCGATCTGCTCGAGCGCCTGGGCCGCCAGTTCGCTGGCGGGGCGGAGTTCGTCGGGTTGCAGGACGGTTGGCGATCCGGTCATGGGCTGGTCCTCGGTTTGGACGGCGGGGCGTCTGCCCCCGTCGCGGCTTCTCGCTCGAAGTATCGCCTGACGGTGCGCTTGTGTCTGGGGAGCGGCACGTAGGTGTGGGCGGAGCCACCGCCCACGGCCGTGCCCTTGAGTGCACCGAAGGCGGCCGGCTCGGCGTCGGTCCCGACCGCCGGGGCACCAAGGCTGACGCCGAGCAAACGGCTTTGTTTCAGGTCCGCCACCGTAGCAGGCGGCAGGGCTTGTTCCGTGAAGTCCGTTCCTTCCGATCTGGCCGGTTCCATCTTTGTCATGGGCGCGTCGCCGCGCCCGCGGTCGATGCCGCCGTAGCCGGGGGCGGCCACAAGCCACTGCTCGATGAGGTCTTCGATGGGCAGCCCGAGGCCGCCCGCCTCCGCCAGGAACGCCGCCAGCCCCTCGCCGCTGCACCGGCCAAGCAGTTCGTTCATCTGCAAGAGTTCGGCGTCGATGAGTCGGGCCTCGACGAGCCGCCCGAGCCGTGCGGCAATCGCCTCCTTCGACAGGCCCAGGCACCCCGCCAGTTCAAGGGCCGCCTCGGCGCTCAGGCCGCCGGCCTTGCAGCCTTCGAGGGCTTGTTGGAAGCCGCCCTCCCGGAGTGCCTCGTTTTCGGCCGCGGCCTCGTCGAGCATCTCGGCCAGTTTTTTCATGGCGGCCGTCATGGCTTCGGGCTTCAGCGCGTCGGCATCGGCCGCCAGTGCCCGGGCCAGCGACTCGGCCTTCCCAAGTTGCTCGGTCTGATGGAGCGCTTCCTCGGCGGGGTCGGCGGCGGCCTTCGTCACGGCGTCTTCGAGGTGGTCGAGGGCTTCCCACGTCTCGGCGGGGTTCTCGGCGGAGGCTTCGGCCGCCGCCCGCGCGAGGGCTTCCTCCAGTTCGTCGGCCTGCTGCGGTTCGATGATCTGTTCTTCGCGAAGGGCCTCGATCTGCTCGCGAAACTCGGCGACCTCGCCCTGGATGTTCAGCGGTCGATGCGGCGAGATTGCCACGTACCGCCGCGGGATGGCAAAACTGAAGACCAGGAACGTACACGCCGCCACCGTCACGATGATGAGCGGCCGGCTCCGCCAGCGAAGACCGGGGCGCCCGATCGCCGGGAGCCGGTCGTGCCATGCCCCGAGCGGCACTTCGGCGCCGGCCATCAACAAGCCGCCGCATCCACTCGCACGATCGAGCACGGCACGCAGCGCCGGACGCGACGGTGTCCGACGAAGGGCAAGCACGCACGCCACTGCCGCAGCCGGCACAAGGCCTGCCGTCCCCCAGAGCAAAGGCCCCGAAGCGATGCCCCAAACGGCCCGCATCAGAAGCACCGCCAGCCCCCACGCGAAGCACCATGCGGCCAGAAGACGGAGCGCGTAACGCAGAAACAGGACCGCCGCCATCCGGACGCCCAGGCCCGTCACGGCCCGATCCTGGCTGTCGCGTTGTCTCACGTCGGGTCCCCTGTCAGCCGTGACGCCCGGAGCCGGGTACGTCCGGGTCGCACGGGACGACCACGAGGGGCGGGCGATGTTCGTCGCGCAGCCGTATCCTACCTTCATGATACCACGCCACAGGTGGCGGCGGCAACTGCAAGTCCCTCGTCCCACTTGAAAATACGACGTATCCGCAGGTGTGCGCGTCAAAAAGCGATGTCACCACTCGGAACGGGTCCGTATGGACAGGGATTTCGGACCGGGAATTGTTGCCGGCCCAAAGCAAGTAAAAGTCACATTTCCCTGGCCGCTGGATTTGACAACGCCGCGTTTGGGTGTTATACTGGTGGGTCTTGTCAGCGTGCTTTCTGTGCTTGGGGGGATGAAGGGTGTTTTTCGCCGCCAGAGAGAGCCGTGTGGTATGCCCGTCGGAAACCGGACGGGCAAGATCAGCGAGCCAGCCATCCCCGTTGACATCTTCGGGGTTTCGTTGTGAATTCGGAAGTTCCGGGGGCTACCAAAAGAGCCCCCGTTTTTTTGCGCCCACAAGCCGCGTGAGCCGCAACCTGCCTGGGGAAGCCAACCTGCGACCCCACAAACGCAAAGACGTCAGAACAGAGGACAAAACGTAAAAGCAGCGAATAAGCCGCGAAAAGAATAGGGCGGATCAGCGCTTGACCTTGGCCAGGAAGGCTGATCCACCCGGGACGGTGCGCCGGGAAGCGTTTGCGCCCTGGCGCCCGCCTGCACGCGCAATTGTAGGCGGCCCAGTGTCCTGAAGTCAAGAAAATCGCGGGCAAGTCCCCGGAATCCGGGGGCGGCTCACGGGGGGACGGTAATAATGCCGGAGCCAGTCACGGTCATCGGCACCGGGGCCGGTCTTTGCGGCCTGATGACGCAACTCGCCCGCCCGGTATTTCCGCCTTGCCAAGGAAATTGTTCCATGCCAGGGGCAAGAGAAGAGGAACTGCAACACAGCCCCCGGTCGGTTACCCGCCCTTGAGGAGTTGCGGAACGGAGGAGGCAAGCGCCCTCAGATGCGCCAGCGAGGTGCATCGCTTGAAGAGAGAGAGCGCCTGGCGGGCCCCCGCATAACAGGCCCGGTAGCACCGGTCCGAATACTCCCTCAACTTCTCCGCGGTCAGCCCTTCAGGCACGAAGACCACTTCGTCCAGCGAGTTCATTCTCGACCAGTCTTCCGCAAACGTCCCCTGCGCCACGATGTCGCGGTACGCCTCGGAGCCGGGCAACGGAGAGAACAGAAAAACGCCCACGTCGTCGAATCTGCAGTCGCGAATCATCTGGACGGTCTCCTGCATCGTTTCCTCGGTCTCCCCGGGATAGCCCAGGATGAAAAATCCCTGAGCACGAATGCGAAACTCATGGGTGAGCGCGATTGCCTTCCGTATCTGGTCGACCGTGATACCCTTCTTCATGGCGTCCAAAATCCTCTGGCTGCCCGACTCGATCCCGAAGAGGACCATTCGACAGCCAGCCTCTTTCAGGCACCGGAGCCGCTCTTCATCCACCGTGTCGACGCGGCTCTGGCACGTAAACGGGAGGCGCAACTCCTGGTCTTTCATCAAATCAAGTAAGCGGAACAGGCGCTTCCTGTTGAGCAGGAGATTGTCGTCGTCGAAAAGCAGGTACCGTATTCCGTACGTGTCGACGAGCGTGCGAAGTAGCGCCACGGTGTACTCCGGGCTGTGAGTCGTCACGCGATTTCCAAACACGCCCCTGTCGCAGAACGTGCAGTGGCATGGACAGCCGCGCGAGGCGACCACTGAGAAGGCCGGCAGTTTCTCCACGCTGGTCAACGCGGGTCGGTAATGGGTTGCCAGATCCGGAAGCAGGTCGAAGGCAGGAAACGGGAGTTCATCAAGATTGCGAATGCGCTCACGCGGCGGCGTTCGCGCCGCGCCGCCGTTCTCCCTGAGTGCAAGGCCCGGGACTGATTTCAAGTCCCGTCCGTCGTTCAGCGCGGTGGCCAACTCAAGGAATGTCTTTTCCCCTTCACCCACTACGACAAGGTCAAAGGCAGGGAAGGCCTGGAGGGACCGTTCCGGGAGAGCGGTTACGTGATTGCCTCCCGCCACGACCATAACGTCAGGCGCCCGCGCCTTTAACTCGCGCGCAACGCGATGGGCGTTCTCAACCCAGAGCGTCTTGCACGCGAGCCCCACGATCTGCGGGTCCTTTGCCAGAATCCGGCTAACGGTTTCGCCACAGTCGAGGCCAAGCGCTTCGGCGTCGAGGATCGATACGTCAAATCCCTGCTCGCGCAAGACGGCCGCTATGTAGCACATACCCGTCGGAGGAGAAGCCCCTCCCCACGGCGAGAAGATTCCGTAGACCTGCTCAATCCGCATGGGAGGATTGACCAGAACGACTCGCCTAATATCTCTCCGCACCTGGCTAATCATCGCCTTTCTCTCCTTGGCCTCGATAACCTTCCTCCCCCTGGTCCCCCTGTTTCGCTATCGGTCAAGCGGCTGTCAAAAGGTAAGCCAAACCCTGAGGCGGGCTTGTCCACCATGTCCCTGGCCATTGGTAGGTCGTTTCCCGATCTCCGAGGTGCCTCCTCGGCCACCACTGCAAGACACAAGGAAACCGACTCTCGGTTTGCAGCGCGCCGCCCCCTGCCCCGCGTTTGGGGACACGCTCACACATCACAGTCACTCCCACAATTCCCAACATAGCCAACACCGAAGCCGCGGTACTCGATCGGGAAAAATCGCGCGCTTTTCGCGGGGTGCGCCGCACAAGATCTATGACTGATCCAAGCCACCGCTGCTGGCGGAGGTGACCGCCAACCGATTTGTAAGGCCTTCTCTTTCAAGGGCTTACGAAAGAGAAGAGCCTCGCGGGTCCACATCCTTTCCACGGCCAAAACTCCCCCCAAGTTGACACGGGCCATAAGATGCTTAGTTTATACAACGTAGGAATTCTGGGCTATCTGGGGGTCACCGCCAGACCGTTCAGATCTGGGGGCCTGAAGGGAGGAAATCCACATGTCGGTCACAGAACAAGTCAGGACCCGCAAAACGGTACTTGCTGAGAGCGGGGGTTCGGACTGTTCAACGCATAAGACCAAGAAGCGGAGCCGACGCATGGCCCTGCTCAGGCGGGCCGGGCTCTTCGGCGTGGACACCAAGGGGGCCGTCATCCGGCGAGCGGTGACCGTCGAGGACTTGGCGGCGGCGTATGAACTGGTACACGAGACGTTCCTGGAGCGGGGCTACGTCCGACCCCAACCGGGCGGGCTCCGGGTCCGTGTGTTTGAGGCCCTGCCCGCCATGGCCACCTTCGTGGCCGACGCAGACGGCACTATCGTGGCCGTTCTGGGTCTCGCCGTGGATAGCCCCGACATCGGCTTGCCGGCGGATGAGGCCTTTTACGAAGAACTCAGACCACTCCGTTCCGGTGGCCGGCTGGTGTGTGAGGTTACAAACCAAGTCATCGTACCCACCTATCGAAGTTGTGCCGTTGCGACGGAACTAATGCGGTGTATGTTCGCTCACGCCCTTCTGATCGGGTGCGATGAGTTGACCATGACGGTCAGTGCCTGTCACGTGCCATTCTATCAACTGTTGGGCTTCGAAACCGCCAGCCCCATCCGCAGCCATTCAGACGAAGTGTATGACCCAACTATTTTGATGCGGGTCAACGTAGGCCAACTGATCGAGTGGGTCGAGGGGCCCGATGACCGAAGCGATGCGGCCACCCTGTTCATCAAGTTCCGCTGCCTGGCAGGCAACACGTACCGCGAGAAGGTGGCGGACTGGGCCGAGGAGGCGCGCGCGACCTTCGCCCACCCGGCAGCGCTTCACAAGTTGTTTGTCGAGCGGTCCGACCTGCTGGCACGGCTCCCGGACCGCGAACGCGATGTGATTCGCGAGCGGTGGGGCACCGAGGTCTTCGATGTGGTCATGGACGGCGTGCCGACAGCCGCCGTCGGGTGAGGTCCGCGCGGGGCCGGTCCCCGCCACGGAGTAGGCTGCGCTCCCAGAAACGCACTCCCCTGCGACGGAGAACACGGGCAATGATGCGAGCACGAAGTTTTATGGCCCATGCCCCGTTTGTACGGGATCGGCTCGACGCGTCGGACCACGACGGGGTCTGCCGGGCCCGACGGGCCATCACCACGGAGGATCTGAGCCGGGCCTACCAGCTGGTCGACGCTGCCGGGCAGTCCGGCAACGGCTGGCGGCGGGTGACCCCCGCGCCGGAAACGGTCCACCGGGCCCTTCCCGAGACGGCGGTCTTTGTTGCGGAGTGCGCCGGCAAGGTTGTCGGCGTCATGGCCCTGGTGCCAGACACCCACGACCTGGGCCTGCCGGGCGACGAGGCGTTTCCTCGCGAACTTCATCTCTTACGAGAGATGGGGGGCAGAGCGGCGGAAATCACCCACGCCGCCATCGCTCCCCACGGCCCGGCGCTCGCCGTCCTCGCCCAGTTGCTCCAGGCCGTCTTCGCCCAGGCTGCGTACGACAAACGCAAGGAGATCTTCGTTGCGGTCTCCGCTCACTACGATCGCCTGTTCGAAGAGGTGCTCCAGTTCGACCGGTGGGAGATGCAGGCCGCCGACCGGCCGGACACAGAGTGCTTCTACGGAAAGCGGCTGGACCTCAGCGGTCTCAGCCAGCGCCTGGCCGAGATGGACAGGCACCTCGGGCCGGAGGCCTTCCTGCACGCTTTCTTCTTCGGCTCGAACGTCTACCACAACTACGTGACCCCGTGGTCGGTGATGGCGGCCGGGACGTTCCGCGACATCGAGTCGCTCCGCCACCTGTTCGTTCGGGAGTCAGGCCTCATGGAAAGGCTGACCGTCGGCGAGCGCGAAGGTCTTCAGAATCGATGGGGCGCGCCGGCGTTCGAGGCCGTCAGGGCTGGTTCCAGCCCGGAACTGACGTCGGTGTGAGGTCGGCCGCTGGGGTGCGTCTCGGTTATGCTCTCGAGGTAGTCGAACTTGCGTTCGTAGTCGAGGCCCATGCCGTTTCGGAAATCCGCGTAGGTTTCGCAGGTAACCCGGAGCGGGGCGTCAACGTAGTGGGACACGGCCTCGGCGAACCTTCCCGCCAACGCCTGGGGCTCCCCGGCGCCGGGCAGAAGTTGAATGCGGAGCATCGCGCGATCCGGGCCGGAAACCAGCCGGAAGTTCGCCGTGGTCTGCCGGGCAAGGTCGGCTTCGTGGTACAACCCCTCTTTGACCTGTTCGGGGTAGACGGCCTTCTGCCCGGCACGGGCGTACGAGCCGCGTCCGTGCACCATCACGATGGGAGTCGCCTGGAGTTCGTCCGGAGAAACGCCTGCCCTTCCGGCCGCCGCCTTGACGGAGTCGCTCGGGAGGAGCCGTTCGCCCTCGTCCCCCGTTACGTAGCGGATGAGGGGGATACGGCGGCTGGGCTCGAGGGTTGAGAGCACCAGCCTCCGCTCGTCGATCACTTCGAGGAATATCCGGGCCGGATCGTAAGCGAACAGCATCGGAAGATGCCGAACGCCCGGACCGAGCACGGCCTGCCGCAACGACTCGTCCAGGTGCAACGCCCGCCGCAAGGCGATGAGCGGCGGCGTCTCGAAGAACAGGTTCAGTCCCAACTCGGCCACGCCCATGCTGGAGACTACCGTGCCGGTCTCGGGTCGCCCCGGATCGATTCCGAGCAGGTTTTCCAGGTAGATTCGCGCGTTTTCCGCAAGGGGCTCTTCCCCCACGATGACCTGCACGAGCAGCGTGTGCCAATCGATGCCCTGGCTCCCGCCCAACTCGAGCACGCGCTTGATGAAGGCTGTTTCCCCCACCAGGATGAGTTGTTCGTAGCAGGGGCCGAACGTCCTCGCCAAAGCCGTCACCATGTCCTCACGGACGCTGGTTTCGGCAAGGGTGCAGGCGCGTGTGTAGACCTTCACGCCCATTGGCAGGCAGTTGATGAGCAGGGTTGGCTTGCTGCGCACCTGGAAGAAGGCGTCGAGCGCCTCGTCGATCCGCCGGGCGGCACTCTCGGCGCTTGGCCCGTCGTACAGGCCAAACGCGAACCGGCCGCTGTGACCGGAACTGGTCAGAACCGCGGCCAGGTTCCCGAGGTCTCCCCGGCGGCAAAGATCCGGCAGCGTGAACCGCTCGAAGGTGCTCGCCTTGTCGGTCAAGGGAACGATGCGCCGGAAGTCCTGAACGTCTCGGACCTGCGCCGGGTCGACCCCGGCTTCCCTCAACAAACACTTGTACGCGGGCACCTCGGCCGCCGCGCGGCGGAACGCGGAAACGACCGGATGTTCGGTCTTCATGCGTTTGCCTCCTGTCGGCGAGCATCCTGATGCAGACGGCCACTTTGCATCCATTCTCGGCCATCCGCGCCGGCGGTCTTCGCGGCGTTTTCCTTCGGACAGCATACTGCCCCGGGCGGCGGCCGTCAGAAGACGATGCCGAGCGAGATCGTCAGTGTGCTGGACCGGCCGAAATCCGGCTCCAGTTCCGGGAACATATCCCGCTGGTAGCTCACGTCGATGGAGAAACGCTCCGTCGGGTAAATGCCCAGACCCACGGCCCAGGCCGCGTTGCCCTTCACGTCCATCGCGGTGCCGCCCCGCAAAAACAGCCCATCGCAAACCCGGTGGTCCACACCCGCATAGAACCGGTGGACCTCCAGGTGGCCGGTCGCGTCATAAAACGCCCCGTACTGATAATCGGCGTACACGGCCGAGTCCTTGGCGTATTCGTACGACACGC
>CAYVAM010000060.1:0-21681 GCA_964449275.1 uncultured Anaerolineales bacterium | reverse complement strand
CCCGCCCCGGCTGCGATTGCCGCCAGAAGCAGACACACTGCCGTCGAGATCACGCATTTCCTCATGGGAGTCTCCTTGCCCGGTGCGCCGACACATTTCCGCAACCGCAAGATGATACGCCTTCCGGATTCCCTCTGCCACGTTCCTCGCGATTCCGGCAGGGGTCAGCGTATGAGGCGGCCGAGCCTGGACTATCGCTGCGGCGGCGCCCACGATACACGCCCACATGATGCGCCGCCGCGCGGAGGGTTGGGCTGGGGCGCGGTGGACAAGACTGCCCACCGCGCGACCGGTTGGCACACCCAACCGTCGCCTGCTCTAGTTCGTCGGCGCCTTGGCGAAGGCGTCGGCCTCTTTCTCGAGCATCGCCTGCGTGGGCAGGTTGCCCTGCAGGATGAGGAACCGGTAGCGAAGGACCTGCGTGCCGCCCTTCTTGATGGCGAACTTCGGGAACGCCCCGAAGCGGCCGTAGTCGCGATAGGCTGAATAGACCGTGCCTTTGGGATTGTCGGGGTGGTTCACGTGGAGGACGCTGTAGGTCTTGCCTTCGATGGTGTGCCGGCAGGCGGCCCAGGGCAGGTCGCGCTCTTTCTTGACGTCGGTGACGCCGGCGGGGAAAAGGTACTGCGTTTTCTTGGCGTCCACCTCGTTGGCGGGACGGTACTGGCACCCGGCGTGTTCGGGGTCGCCGCCGAACTTCGCATCGCCCGCCACAGCCTTGAGACGCGTCACCAGGTCCACCTGGATGATGGCGGGCGCCGGCCGCCTGGTGAAGGTCATGGTGCGTGCCTCTTCGATGAGCGCGTTGCTGGCGGGATCGTTCCAGTGGATGAGGGCGGTGAAGGAGGCCTGGTCGGCGGCGTCCTTGCGGTCGAGGACCTTCTGGTGCAGCATCAGGTGGCTGGGTTTGCCGAAGTTTTTCCGGCAGCCGTTCAGGTCCTTCAGGATGTGCCAGAAGTCGTAGGTCTTGCCGGCGACGTTCACTTTCCATCCGCAGAAGATGCCGCGATGATGCGAGTACTTTCCGCCCGCGCCCTTTGTGATGGGCTTGGCGCCCTCGGCACTAAAGATGTGCAGATACGGCTTGTACGTTTCGTGCAGGCGTTCGGGGCTGGAGTTGTCGTAGGCGTACATCCAGCGGGCGACGATGCGGCCGTCGAGCACGACGTCAAGGTGCTTACCGGCGGTGTCTTTCAACTCGAAGGCGGCGACGGCGGCCGGGGCGGACAACACGGACGCCAGGCACACACATGCCAGCGCCGTGACAGACAGGCGGAGCGTATGCGACATGATCATTCACCTTCCTCTCTTGTGGTGGCTCACTTCGTGTCGGGCTTCTTCAATTCCTTGATTGCGATGTTGCGGAACTCGATGGGGTTGCCGTGATGCTGAAGGGCGATGGGGCCGGCAGGCTTGACGCCGGGCAGTTGCGCGCTGGAGATGACTTCCTCGCCGTTCAGAACCACCGTCAGTCGGTCGCCCTTCATGGTGATGACGAAGGTGTTCCACTGGCCGACGGGCTTGTCGGCGGCCTTCTTGGGGGTGCAGGCTTTGCGAACCTCTTCGGGCTGGTTCTTGTCGGTGCGGTAGCCCCAGACCTCGCCGGAACCGAGCGGGTTGACCCAGATGTTGCACTGGGCCTTCGACGAGCCTCGCAGGTAGATGCCGCTGTCGCCCTTGGCGGGAAGGCGCCAATCGACCTTCAGGACGAAATCGGCGAACTCTGCTTGAGTCCAGAGGACCTTGTTCTTGCCGTCGTACTTGATGATGCCATTCTCGACATTCCAGTGTTCCTTGGCCGCGTCGTCGGCCTTCCAGCCGGCGAGGTCCTTGCCGTTGAAGAGCGGCACGAAGCCTTCTTTGTCGGCCTTGGCGGCAGGCTTTTCCATCGCCATCGCCGCGCACGCACCGGCGGTCAGAAGGACAGCCATCCACA
This sequence comes from uncultured Anaerolineales bacterium, assembly GCA_964449275.1. Taxonomy (GTDB): domain Bacteria; phylum Planctomycetota; class Phycisphaerae; order FEN-1346; family FEN-1346; genus JAUVZF01. The sequence continues at coordinate 19,745 of CAYVAM010000060.1, read as the reverse complement.
GGCTAAATCGAGCCATTTTTGTCTCCTCCTCTATCAGGTCTTGAACTCCTCGGGTTTGAACTCCAGGCGCCGGCCGGCCTTCATGGCGTCGTTGACCTTCAGGGCGCTCGCGGTCGCCGCCAGCGCGACCTCGGCCGGGCACGTCAGTTTCGCCTTGCCGCGCACCGCATCGAAGAAGTTCTCCAGATGGTACTGGTGGACCGGCTTCACCTTATCGGGGTGGCCGGGGTAGGGGATGGGGGGATAGGCGCGGCCGGGCTTCTGGCGGCGGAGTTCGTTTTCCCAATCGGGCCAAGGCGCATGGCGTTCGCGCCGGATGCCGCCGAGAGATTCGTTCTCGGAGATCGTCAGCGACCCCTCGTCGCCGGTGAACCGCTCGAAGAACCCGCCGTCGTCGGTCGAGGTCAGGATGTGGTAGTCGCCGCGCACCGTGCTCGTCTTGCCCCCCCACGGGTAGTCCCACTCGAAGACGCACGAGACGTTGTCATACCAATCATAGAAATCGTAGTAGTCGCGACCGCCGCTCGCCGCGACGGCCTTGGGCAGGGCGTGCAGGAACCAGTTGAAGACGTCGATCTGGTGCGATCCGAGGTTGGCGATGGGGCCGGCGCTGAACTTCCTGGACCAGCGCCAGTCGCGGAACTCCTGCATCGACGCGAAGCCGTGCTTCGCCAGGACCGCATCCTCGATCTTGTAGTTCTCCGGCCACTTGAACGGCACCCGTTTGTGCCCGTGCCATTGGCCGTACACGTGCAGGATGCGGCCGACGGCCTTCTTGGCGTCGAGCAGATCGAGGGCGGCGTGGTACCGCGGGTTGGAGCGATGCTGGCGTCCGATCTGGAGGAGTTTGCCCGTCTCGCGGGCCGCGCGGGCCATCCGCCGGGCGCCGTCGAGCGTGTGGTGCATCTCCTTTTCGCAGAAGACGTGCAGGCCCGCCTTCAGGCACGCCACGGTCTGGTCGGCGTGGAAGGCGTCGGGCGTGGCGATGATGGCGGCGTCGAGACCCTTCTCGCCGGCGAGCATCTCGCCGTAATCCTCGTACACGTTCACCGGCTGGCCGCGCGCCTTCAGCAGGCGGCTGGAGTAGCGCCTGGAGTAGGACCAGATGTCGCAGACGGCCTTGAACCGGACGCCGGGGATCTTGACGATGTAGTTGATCAACTGCCGTCCGTGGAGGCCCGTGCCGATGACGGCCAGGTGGATCGCGTCGCCCTTGGCGGGCGCCTCCCCCGCGCCGGTCGTGCGGGCGACGGCCACGGCAGCGGCGGCGGCAGAGGTCTTCAGCAACCGGCGGCGAGTCAGGCGCTCGGGCATCGGTACGTTAGCCTTTCGGTTTCTCTGACAAGTCGGGTGGCATGGCCACGCTTGCGTGGCCATGATCTCGCCGCGCGGTAAGTAGCAGCGTCACTGCGTTCGGCATCGATTGGCTGCGCGGGCGCCCGGCAATCGCATTGTCAGTACACCGGCCAGGGCGACCGGGGGGCACGGGCGAGGTACGCATTGGCCTCCGGGTCGCCGGGGAACGTCTCGGTCGCGGGGTCGTACTTTGCCTTGCGGCCGAGGCGCATGGCGGTGTTGCCGAGATGGCAGATCGAGGCCGACCGGTGACCGATCTCGGCATGGGCCGCCCCCTTGCCCCGCGTCCGGATGTTGTAGAGCCAGTCGCCCATGTGGCTGCCGTGGGGCCGATACAGTTGAATCTCGTCCGGGCCGATCTTCTCCGACAGAAGCGACGCCGGTTCGGCGCTGATGTGGCCGCGCTTAACAAAGACCCAGCCCTCGGTCCCGATGAACTTGGTGCCGGACCCGCCGGTGGCGCACCGCAGCCGGACGCCGCCCGCGTAAGTGCAGGTGAAATCGACCTTCGTCGCGGTGGTGAACAGGCCCGTCTTCGGGAACTCGCCGTTGCCTTCGATCTCGACCGGGCCGGTGTCGTCGGTGCCGTTTCCCCACTGGGCGATGTCCAGGTGGTGGGCGCCCCAGTTGGTCACCTGCCCGCCGGAGTAGTCGAGGATGAATCGGAACTGATAATGGCACCGCTGGTGGTGATACGGGGCCCACGGGGCCGGGCCGAGCCACATGTTGTAATCGAGTTCGGGCGGCACGGGTTCGGCTTCCCACGACGGTTCGCAGGTCTTGTTGTTGCCGGGGATGCCGACCTCGATTTGCTCGAGTTTTCCGATGTACCCGTTGCGGACGAGTTCGCAGCCGAAGCGGAACCGGCTGTCCGACCGCTGCTGGCTGCCACACTGGAACACCCGGCCGTACCGGTTGACGGCATCGACCATGGCGCGGCCGTCGGCGACGGTCAAACTCATCGGCTTCTCGCAGTAGACGTCCTTTCCGGCCTTGCATGCGGCGACGGTGATGCAGGCGTGCCAGTGGTCGGGCGTGGCGATGACGATCGCGTCGAGGTCGGGCCGGTCGAGCAGTTCGCGGAAATCGCGCGTCGCAAAGGCGCCTTTGTACTTGCCGCTCTTGGTCGCCTCGGCGTAGGTCTTGTTGGTGCTCTCCTCGCCGCGCTTCAGGACGCTGTAATCGACGTCGCAGACACCGACGACCTGGGTGTCGGGGTTTCTCTGGCAACTTCTCAGGTGCCCGCCGCCCTGGCCACGGAAACCGATGTGGCCGGTCGAGATTCGCTCACTTGGCGGAAGGCTGCCGTCGGCCCCAAGGGCCGAACTCCCGGCGACGTACGGCGCACTGAGCGCAGCCGCGGCCGCGCCTTTCAGAAAACTGCGACGGGTCAAGCACGGCATGATCCTCTCCTTCCGGATGTTCTTCGGACGAGAAACCTAGAGCGTCCACGGCGCACGCATGGTCCGCACCATCATACGGTTCGCCTCGGCATCGTCCACAAAAGATTCGCGGTCGGGGTCCCACTTCAATTTCCGGTGCAGTTTCATGGCGATATTCGCCAGGTGACACAGCGTGGCGGACCGGTGCCCGATCTCGACGGTGGCCACCGGGCGGCGGCGCGTGCGGACACAATCGAGGAAGTTCCCCTTGTGGTCGCCGGAGCGGTACAGGCGGATCTCCTCCGGGCCGATCTCCTCGGCGAGGAGCGACTTCGGCTCGGCGTCGATGCGCCCGCGCTTGACGAAAACCCACCCGCCGGACCCCTCGAACCGGACGCCGTCGCTGCCGTCGTGCATGATGAGGCGGACGCCGCCGGCGTAGGTCGCCTCGACGTGGAACTTACCGTGCACGTCCCAGAGGCCGTCTGCGGGGTACTCGGCGCGGCCTTCGATCTCGACGGGGCCGGTGTGCTCGGTGCCCATGCCCCACTGGGCGATATCGTTGTGGTGGCTGCCCCATCCGGTCATCATCCCGCCGGAGTAGTCGGTGATGCGCAGCCACCCGGGCCGCCCGTAGCCGCGCTGCGGGTGCACACGTTTCTCGGTGTACGGCGCCTGCGGGGCAGGGCCGAGCCAGAAATCGTAGTCCAGGCCGTCCGGGACGGGCATCGTCGGCTGCGGCGCACAGCCGGGGTCCGTCCCAAGGACCACTGTGACGGTGTGCAGTTTGCCGATGCGGCCGTTTCGCACGAGTTCGCACGCGAAACGGAAGCGGCTGTCGGACCGCTGCTGCGACCCCACCTGGAGGATGCGGCCGTAGCGGCGGACGGCGTCGCTCAAAGCCCGCCCTTCCGGGATGGTGAGCGAGAGCGGCTTCTCGATGTACATATCCTTGCCCGTGCGGGCGGCGGCGACGGCAGTCAGCACGTGCCACTGGTCCGGCGTGCAGATGAGGCACGTGTCGATGTCCGGCCGGGCCACGAGGTCGCGGTAGTCCTTGTACGTGTCGCAGCCTTTGAAGGCAGTCTTGTCTTTGCGGGCGGCCTCGTGTTGTTCGACCCGCTGCTTGGCGGCGTGGGCGCGGCCGGAGTCCACGTCGCAGACGGCCAGGACGCGTGCGCGGCCGAGGAAGGCACGCATGTTGCCGGAGCCTTGCCGCCCGATGCCGATGCAGCCCATCGTAATCTGGTTGCTCGGCGCATCGGCGCCCAGGACCGACGCGGGGACGACGTACGGCGCCGCGACCGCGGCGGCCGCACTCCTCATAAACGCCCGTCGGGTAACACGTTGCTTTCGCATTCTCATAACGACCCCTTCTTGCTCAAAGCGGCCCGGTACGCCTCGTAGGCCTCCCCCGTTTTGCCTGCGGCGGCGTCGCCGCGGTGAAGCCAGACACGGTACGCCAGCGTCACGGGTACTCCGGTTTGGAGCGTGTACGGTTCGAGACCCGGCCAACAGGGGCCGAGGAAGCCGTAGTGCCGGAGCGTCCAGCCGTTGGGTGCGCCGATGTTCTTCGGGTGGACGAAGACGGCGGCGCCGGACATCTTGCCGGCGCCCTCAAAGTGTGCCGACAGGTCCGCCCACTTGAACGGTTTGCTGTTGCTGTCCTTCTGCTTGCCCGCTTCGGTGGTGATGACTGTATCCGTTCGCGGCGCGAAGCGAAAGCAGAATCCGCCGTAGCCCTTCACGGTGGCGCCGAGCAACTCGATGGGGCCGCCGATGGCCTCGAAGGTGAGTTCGAAGTCGATGGCGCGGCCGACGGCGTCGGCCTTGTGGACGCGCATGCGGACCGTCTCGGATCCTGCGCGCTCGCCGTCGTCGAGGCGCCAATCGTTCCGGACGGCAAGAAAGGCGCTGCCGGCGTCGGCCCGGCGGTCAAGCCACTTGGCGTGGCGCTGCGCGATGCCCTGAAGATGCCACAACTGGACGGCCTTGCCCCTGGCCTTCATGTGCGGCCACATCCAGGAGATGCCGCGGTGATGGTAGTGGTCCTTGGGGAAGTCGTCCGTGAGGACCGTGCCGTCGGGCGCCCAAACGGGATGGCAGTAGCAGGACCGCGTCCGGTTCTTCGGCACGCCCTCCTTGAGTTGGTCGCCGAAGTTGTAAGTTAGGACAGGGGCGTCGCCGTCGAGAATCCGGAGGCGTCCGCCGTTGGGCTCGGCAAAGCGAAGCCCGTCTTTGCGGCTGGCCGCCCGGCTGTGTCCGCAGGCGAAGACGGCTGCGCCGGCCGAGGCGGCCAGGAAGGTACGCCGGGTGATGTGCTGTTTTCGCACAACGCTTCTCCTCTTACGGGCTTTGCGTGAGAAAAAGGTACCAGGTACCTTTTTCGACAAAACAGCCTTCTTGCCACCAAGAACACCGAAACGAGAAAAAGGTACCAGGTACCTTTTTCTCACCGGGGGACCGCCTCCACGAACGCCTCGATGTTCTCCGTGGGCACGCCGGGGGGCATGCCCCCGCCGCACGAGAGGATCAGGCGGTTGGTGTCCGCGATGCCTTCGAGGGCGGTCGTGACGGCCTCGCGAACGTCGTCCGGCGTGCCGGAGGCCAGCACGTCGCGCGGCGGGATGTTGCCCAGCAGGGCCACCTGCCCGCGCGTCCACTCCTTCATCTCGGCAAGCGAATGTTCGCAGGCGAAGTTGAACAGGTTGACGCCCACGTCCGGCAGGTGCGGCGCACAGACCCGTCCTTGCGCGTCGTTGTGGAAGAAGCGGACGCGGGCGTCAAAAGCCGAGAAGGCCTTCTGGAGGTACGGCTTGGCGAATGTCCGGAAGTCCTCCTCGCCCAGGAAGCCGACGATATCGTCCAGCAGGAAGATGCCTTCGATGGTCTCGATGGTTTCGGCCTGCAGGCGGAGCCAGTCGAGGAGGAAACCCGTCACCTTCTCCAGCAGGGCGTGGACGCGGTCCGGCTCGGTCTTGATGGCCATGAGGAACTCGGTGTTGCCCATCAGGAACGCCGCGATATTAAGCGGTCCCCTCGCCACGGCGAAACGGATGGCGTGGCCGGCCTGCTCGATGGCCGGACGCGCGTGGACCAGCCGCTTGAGCGCGAGCGGCAGCAGGCCGTGCTCGGCCGGGTTGGGTTGGGCCAGGTCGGCGATGGCGGCGGTGCTGCCCAGGACCGGCTCGGCAAAGGGGAACCCGTCCTCGTGCCAGACCGGGCGGCACCCGAAGGCCGACGGCTCGGTGCACATGCCGAACTCCGACCAGAACCCCGGCAGGAAGATCACGTCGGGGAAGCGGTCAATGGCCTGGCGGTTGGCCTGGAGCCACAGCCTCTCGGAAGCGAAGTAGTCCAGGATGCTCATGCCCGCCCAGACCGGCAGCCAGGGGCTGTCGATGATGAAGCCTACGGGGACCGGCTCCACGCGCCGGCCCTCGACCACCGCCATCAGGGTTTCCCATTGGGGTTGGTTCAAAGCAGCGCCTTCTTCGCGAAAGGGTCAAACGCTCCAGGGGGAGCGCATGGCGCGGTCCATGAATCTTTCGGCTTCCGGGTCGTCGATGAACCGCTCGGCGGCGGGGTCCCAGCGGACCTTGCGTCCGAGGCGCATGGCGATCACCCCCAGATGGCAGACGGTGACGCTGCGATGGCCGACCTCGACCGGGGCGGCAGGGTCTTTGCGCGTCCGGACGCACGCGAGAAAGTCGTCCATGTGGCTGCCTTGCGACTCGTACAGGCGGACCTCGTCGGGCTTGATGGCCGACTGCAGGATCGACGGCGGGTCGGCCTTGTTGTCGAGGCTGACCCACCCCTCGGTGCCATAGAACTTGGGCGAGCCGCCGCTGTCCTTGAAGTTGACCTTGACGCCATTTGCATAAGTCGCCGTGACGTCGATGTTCCTGGGCACGGTGAAGAGGCCGGTCTTGGGCCACTCGCACGTTCCCTGAACCTCGACCGGTCCGGAGCCGTCGGCGCCGATGGCCCACTGGGCGATGTCGGACCAATGTGCCCCGTTGTTCGTGATCTGTCCGCCCGAGTAGTCCAGACCGAAACGGAACGAGTAGTGGCACCGCAGGTGGTGATACGGCACCCACGGGGCCGGGCCGAGCCACATCTCGTAGTCGAGTTCCGGCGGGACGGGTTCAGGCTTCCACGTGGCACCGCACTCGCGGTTCCAGCCACCGACGCCGCAGGTAACCCGCTCGAGCGTGCCGATGCGGCCGTTGCGGACCAGTTCGCAGATGTGCCGCGCCGTGGCCCAGGAACGCCGCTGCGTGCCCGTCTGGAAGACGCGGCCGTAACGCCGGACGGCCCTGACCATGGCCTTGCCGTGGTCGATGGTCAGCGAGAGCGGTTTTTCGCTGTAGATGTCCTTTCCGGCCTTGCAGGCGGCGACGGTGATGGCGGCGTGCCAGTGGTCGGGTACGGCAACAACGATGGCATCGACACCGGGTCGTGCCAGGATCTCGCGGAAGTCGCGTGTTTGGAAACATCCCTTGAAGCGTCCGCTTGCGGTCGTCTCGGCGTAGGCCCGCTCGACCGTTTTGGCAGCCGCCTCAAGGACGTTGTAGTCCACGTCGCAGAGGGCGACCATCTGGGCCTCGCGGTTGCGGACGAGCCCGCGCAGGTGATTCCCGCCCATGTTTCGGATGCCGATACTGGCGACGTTGATACGGTCGCTCGCTGCGCGGGCGCCCTCGGCGCCGAGGGCCCGTGCGGAGACGACGAACGGAGCGGCGAGCGCAGCGCGGGCGCCTCGCGCCAGCAGGGTGCGGCGGGTCAGGCGTTTGGCGTCATGCATGGCTCCTCCTGCTGGAAGAGGGCTCGCCGCGCAAGCGCGGCGGCTAACTACCGGCGGCGCGTGGGCGCCGCGCGGGCTACAGGTGCCACGGCGGGCGCATGGCGCGGGAGAGCATCCGGTTGGCCTCGGCGTCGCCGGGGAACTGTTCCTTTTCGGGATCCCACTTCAGTTTCCGCCCCAGGCGCATGGCGATGTCGCTGATGAGGCAGATCGTGTTCGACCGGTGGCCCGTCTCGATGGGGCAGACGGTGGGTTTGCGGCTCTTGATGCAGTTGAGCAGGTTGCTCTGATGGTGGCGGCTCTCGTAGAGGTGCTTGTCGTTGGCGCCCATCTTGACGGCAAGCAGCGACTTCGGCTCGGCCGTGATGCGGCCGCGCCTGACGTGGACCCAGCCTTTGGTTCCCTCGTATCGGACGCCCTGGGCGTTGATGTTGTTGCTCGTGAAGTTCATCTTGAGGCCGTTCGGGTAGGTGAGGTTGACGTTCCACGTGCAGGCGGTGTCGTACAGGCCGTGGGTCGGGTAATCGCCTTTGCCTTCGAGTTCGACGGGGCCCGTGAGGTCGACGCCCATGCCCCAGTGGGCGCTGTCCACGTGGTGGACGCCCCATCCGGAGACGAAGCCGGCCGTATATGGCGACATGTAATACCATCCCCGCTTCTGGCAGACGACGTCGTAATACGGGGCGACCGGGGCCTGGCCAAGCCAGAAATCGTAGTCGAACCCGTCGGGCGGTTTCGTGGGCTTCTGCTTGCCGCCGTCGCGGGCGCTGCCCGGCGCGCCGACCTTGACGATCGTGATGTCGCCGATGTACCCGTTGACGGCGAGTTCGGCGGCGTGGCGGAAGTTGCGGTCCGACCGCTGTTGCGTGCCGTGCTGAAAGATGCGGCCGTAGCGTTTGACGGCGTCGGCCATGGCGCGGCCCTCGGCGACGGTCAGGCACAGCGGCTTCTCGCAGTAGATGTCTTTGCCGTGCCTGGCGGCCTCGATCGTCGCGATGGCGTGCCAGTGGTCGGGCGTGCCGATGATGACGGCGTCGATATCCTTGCGGGCGAGGAGTTGGCGGAAGTCGCCGGTGTCGTCGCAGCCCTTGTAGGCCGTGTTCTTGCCGTCGGCGTAGAACTTGTTGACCCAGGCCTTCACCGCCGTGCGGCGTCCTTTGTCGACGTCGCAGACGGCCAGCACCTGGCTGGTCGCATGGTGGATGAAGCCCCGCATCACGCCGGTGCCTTGGCCGCCCGAGCCGATCAGGCCCATCGTGATGCGCTCGCTGGCCGGCGTGCGGCCGGGTGCGCCGAGGGCGGTTGAGGTAATCATGTACGGTGCGGCCGTCGCTGCGACGGCGCTTTTAAGGAAGGTGCGGCGACTCATCCCTGTTTGCTCGGACATCGTGTGCCTCCTTCGGATTGTCTATTCTGCCGCGCTCGCCTTTGGCTCGCGGCTAAAACGTGGTTCATTTCTTCTCGACGTCCCGTTTCGCCGTCCAGAAGAGGGCGTTGACGATCATCTGTTTGAAGTCCGGGTCCTTGAAGTCGTCGGGGCCGCCGAACGAGGTGTAGAACACGCGGCCGCCCTTGTGGATGCGGGTCCAGGCGACGGGCTCGGTCTTGCCCTTGGCGGTGGCGGTGGCCAGGAGCGTCACGTCGTCGGCGAGGCCGGTGTTCTTGTAGAGCGAGTAGGACGATGCGAAGGGCCTGACGCCGTTGAGGATCGGATGGTCCCTGGCCTTCTCCTCGATCGCGATCTGTGCCTTCGCCCCGCCGCCGTAATGGCCCCGATAGTTGCCGCCGAGGACCTTCTTGTCGAACTCGAGCCAGTTCTGAAACGCGTGGCTGGCCGTGCGGATGCCGACGATGGGTCGGCCGGCGTCGCAGTACGCCTGGACGACCTTCAGTTGGTCTTCGGGCAGCGTGTTGCGCCGGACGAAGACGAGCAGGACGTCGCACGTCTTGACGGCCTCGATGCCCGGCAGGCCTTTGCCCTTGTCGCCGGCCTTGATGAGCGTGCAGGTGACGTTGTAGTTCGATTCGAGAAACGGTTTGAAGGCGGTGAGCGACTCGTCGGATTTGTACTCGCCTGAACCCGAGAGCATACACACCTTGAGCGGCGGTTTGGCTTCGGCCAGGGCGGTGCCGGCAAGCAGCAGGCCGATGGCCAGCACGACGGCGAGTTGACGCATGTGGCGTTCCTTTTTGTGCGGGCGCGCGGGGCAAGCCCCGCGGCTAACAGGGTCGCGCTACTTGCTCACCTTGACGACGGGCGGTTGGGCGAAGTCGGCCCAAAGGCGTTCGGCCGTCTCGTCCGTCATGTCTCCGTCGTGGATGCAGAACCGGTAGCGCGAGACGTAGTCCGTGCCGGGTGTGATCTCCCACGGCCCTTCCTGCGACGGGGCGATGCACGTCTGCGGGTTCTTCGGATTCAGACGCAGCGGCTGCGGGTAACGGAAGTTCGTCGGGTGGATCATTATCAGGCATCCGGCCCGCTTGCCGTCCACGAGGCCCGAGACGTCGAACCAGCGGGCCTTCGACTCGTTGCCGTCCTTGCGTGTCTTGCCTTCGGAGGTGCGCATGTCCACCTTCCTGGCCCACTGGCGGCTGCCGCGAAACCCCTGGCCGCCGTAGAAGTACTTCGGCAGTCTCAGCGGACTGTCCGACGCGCACCGCTGCGTGCTGACCATGTCCCACAACCAGTACCCGGCCTTCGGGCCGCCGACGTTCCAGACGCGGACGAGCCAGACTTCATTCAGGACGGCCTTTTCGCCGCCGGGCGCCGCCAGGTCGAGGTGCGCGTGGTGCGGCTGGAAGGAGGCGAACACCGGCCCGCTTGCCGTCGGGCCCATCTTCGTGAAGCGGATGGCGGCCCCCTTCATGTTCCACCAGTCGGGGTGCCGGCCCTCGAACTCCGTCTTGGTCCACGAGAACCAGATGCCGCGCTGGTGCTTGTGGTCGGAGGGGAAGTCATCCGTCACTACGAGGCCGGACGGCGTCCAGGCGGGGTGGATGTAGGCGTTGCGGGCGTACGTCTTGTCGATGCCTTCCGGCGGATCGACCATGGCCGTGTGGTACCGCAGGACCTGCCGCCCGGCCACCGTCACGTCGAGCCACTTGTCGCCCTGCTTGACGGCGGCCGGGGCCGTGGTCGGCTGTGCCGCGGCGAAGGCGACGAGGAACGAGCGCGTCGCGCCTGCCGGCGTCGTGCCCGACAGGATGAAGCACAGGCGCGGCGACGGGCCCGCCTCAATCTGATGCGGCACCTTGACCCACTGGCCGCCGCGCGATTCCTGGACCACGCAGGACCCCGCGATCTCCTTGAGGCGGCCCTCCAGCGGCACCGTGATGGGCGTATCGACGCGGGTGTGCTTGCCGGCCTCAACGGTGATGGTGGGCAGCAACTTCGCGCCCGGGGCCGGGGCGGTGAGCAGGACGAGCACGAGGGCAAGGGTGACGTGGCATGTCATGCGGGCCATCCTTCCCGAACGGTGGCGTTTGACGCCCCAACGTACCACACGAGGCCGGTGTGTGGTACGGATTTTAACCCGCTGCGAAGCCCATTGTTTCGGGTCATCGTAAGGCGTCAGTGGCGGCGGGTGGCCGCCACCGGGCATTGCCACAATGTTGCCAGGCGCGGTAGGATAGACGGGCACCAACAGATTGGGGGCGTTGAGCATGAACAGCCGCGAACGAGTCCGGACGATCATCGCCGGCGAGGCGGCGGATCGTTGCGGCTTCTGGCTCGGCAACCCGCACGACGACACGTGGCCGATCTACCTCGACTACTTCGGCGCCGCCGACCAGGAGACCCTCCGCCGCCGCGTCAGCGACGACTACCGGTGGTTCGACCCCGCGTCGTTCGCCGGCGCCTACCGGCACCCCGACGGGTGGGAGATGTTTCCGTCGCTTCTCGGCCGGAAACAGACCGGCGACGTCGGCGCCCTCGCCGACTGCGAAGACCTTCAGCAGGTCGAGGACTACGAGTGGCCGAACCCGGATTTTCTGGACTTCGAGCCGTGCCTGGCCGCCATGCGGGAGGCGGGCGACGTGTACCGCGCCGGCGGCATGTGGTGCCCCTTCTACCACAACGTCATGGACCTCTTCGGGATGGAGAGTTACATGATCAAGATGTATACCCATCCCGAGGTCGTCGATGCGGTCACGCGCAACGTCTGCGAGTTCTACCTGGAGGCGAACGAGCGGCTGTTTGAGAAGGCGGGCGACCTCATCGACGCCTTCTTCTTCGGCAACGACTTCGGCACGCAAGTCGATCTGATTTGCAGCCCGGAGCACTTCGACCGGTACATCATGCCGTGGTTCAAGCGGTTCACCGACCAGGGCCACGCCCACGCCTGCCAGGTTATCCTGCATTCGTGCGGGGCGATTCACGGCGTCATCGAGCGGCTGATCGAGGCCGGCGTGGACGGTCTGCATCCGCTCCAGGCCCGGGCGCGGAACATGAACGCCGAGGTCCTCGCACGCGACTTCAAGGGCCGCATCGCGTTCGTCGGCGGCATCGACACGCAGCGGCTGCTCGTGCGCGGCACGCCCGAGGACGTGAAGGCCGACGTGCGGCGCGTCAAGGACCTGCTGGGCCCGTGCCTGATCGTCAGCCCCAGCCACGAGGCCCTGCTGCCGAACGTGCCGCCCGAGAACGTCCTCGCGATGGCCGAGGCGGCAATCGAGTGATCTTGGGTCGAGGAGGGCAGTGGGATGGCTGATGCCGAGAGGACGAGCCTGGGACAGGTGTCGCGGAGGCAGTTCCTGCGGGCGGGGGCGGTTGCCGTCGGCGTTGGCGCTGTTGGCCGGATGGCGCTCGGTGCGGCAAGCGGTGACGAGGACATCACCATCGGCGTCTTCACGGACGCGCACTACGCCAACCGCGATGCCAGGGGCAGCCGGCACTACCGCGACTCGGCGGCGAAACTGGAGGAGTTCGTCAGGACCATGAACACCGAGAAGCCGGCGCTGGCAATTGCCCTCGGCGATTTCGTGGACAAGGGCAGGGATGTGGCGACCGAGAAGGCGTACCTGGACCGTATCGAAGGCATCTATCGAGGCTTCAAGCGGCAGCGACACCACGTCATCGGCAATCATGACGTGGCCACGTTGACGAAGGACCAGTTCCTTGCCGGGGCAGGCAGCGCAGCGCCACACTATGCGTTCGACGTGGGGCCGTTCCACTTCATCGTGCTCGATGCCTGTTACCGCAAGGACGGCACGTCCTATGCGCCTGGGAACTTCAGGTGGAGCGAATCGCTTGTGCCCCCGGACGAACTGAAGTGGTTGTCGAGCGATCTGAGGGCAACGAACAGGCCCACCGTGGTCTTCGTGCACCAACGCCTGGACGAGGACACGAACGTTCACACCGTGCAGAATGCTGCGGACGTCCGTCGGCTGCTCGAAAAGTCCGGCAAGGTCCGCGCCGTTTTCAGCGGTCACGATCACAAGGGTGGGTACACGAGGATCGGCGGCATCCATTACGTGACCATGCGAGCGATGGTCGAGGGGCCGGGGATGCAGAACAACGCGTACGCGCTCGTGCGGATCACGCCGACACGCATCCACGTCCGTGGGTTTGGCAAGCAGCCCGAGCGCGACAAGACGTGAGGTCTGCGTCGCGTCGCCGTAAGGGTCCGTTGCCTGAGGCCGCGCTACTGCCCGAGCGTTTGCGCGACCTGGGCGGTGTGCCTGGTGGGCACGGAGACGGCCTTGGGCCGGGGCGCGCCCCGCCCTACGCTTGGTGTTTGAGGGTGCAGGTCATCTCGGCGTCGGCATCTGGGCGCCGAGGCGCTCTCGCCAGGCGGCGAGCATCTTCTGGAGTTCGTTGGCCTTGTCGGACATCTGTGCGGCCAGATTCTTCTTCTCGCCGACGTCGTCGGCGAGGTTGTAAAGTTCGAGGCTGCCGTCCTCGTAGTGCTCGATGAGTTTCCAGTCGCCCGCCCGGACGGCCCCGCCGGGGCGTCCGCCCTGGTTGCTGTAATGCGGGTAGTGCCAGTAGATGGCGTCGCGCCGGAGCGTCTGCTCTCCCTTCAGGAGCGGCACGATGCTGGCGCCGTCCCTATGCTGCGTGGGCCGAGGCGGGAGGCCGGCCATCTCGAGCATCGTTGGGTAGAAATCGTGGCTGATGACCGGCGTGCCGCACGTTGAGCCGGGCCGGGTGACGCCGGGCCAGCGGACGATCATCGGTTCGCGGATGCCGCCTTCGTAGAGCCATCCCTTGCCGGCCCGCAGTGGCAGGTTCGAGGTGGGATGCCCCTCGGAGGTCGAGAGGCCGCCGTTGTCCGAGAAGAAGATGACGACGGTGTCCCGGTCGAGGCCGAGGTCGGCGAGCGTCTTCATGATGCGGCCGACGCTTTCGTCCACGGGCTTGATCATGGCCGCGTAGACGGGATGGTTCTGGACCTGCCGCAGTTTGTGGCTGCCCTCCTTGCCCCAGACGGGGATTTTCGGTTCGGGCATGGCGGCGGCCTTGGCCTTGTACGTGGCGACATCGTCTTGCCTGGCCTGAAGCGGAATGTGGACGGCGTAGTGGGCGAAGTAGAGCAGGAACGGCCGCTCCTTGTTGGCCTCGAGAAACGAGACGGCCTCGTCCGTGAGGCGGTCCGTCAGGTACTCGCCCTTCTTTCGGGCGGGCAGTTTCGGAATCCTGTACGGGTCGAAATACGTTGGAGGCATACCCATGTGGCACCCGCCGCGGTTGAAGTCGAACCCCTGGGCCTCGGGCGTGTAGGACTTGCCCCCGAGGTGCCATTTGCCGACGTACCCGGTGGCGTAGCCGGCGTCCTTGAGGGCCTCGGCGATGGTCACCTCTTCGAGAGGCAGGTGCGTCTGCCACGCGACCGGTCGGATAGGCGAGTTCTTCGGCCATCGGTTGCCGACCAGGAAGTTCGTCAGGTGCAGGCGGGCCGGATGCTTGCCCGTCATGATGCTCGCGCGGGTGGGCGAGCAGACGGGGCAGGCGGCGTACCCGTTTGTGAAACGCATGCCGAGCGATGCCAGGCGGTCGATGTGCGGCGTGTCGTAGAACGTGCTGCCGTAGCATCCGACGTCGGCCCAGCCGAAATCGTCGATGAGGAAGAAGACGAAGTTCGGCCGCTTGCGTGCGGCCTTTTCGGCGGCGCCCGCCGGGCGGGGCAGGGCGGAGGCGCCGGCGGTTCCCATCGCCGCGAGACCCACGTCTTTCATGAACGTTCTCCTCGAAAGCGCTGTCATCGGCTGCTCCTTTGTGGTGCGTGAACTGCTCTAAACGCACGCGGGTCATGCGTTTGGGACCGGCATCTGCGGCTGCCGGAGGCGCCGGCCGGAAACGGCGAACAGGACGAGCGACACGTCGAGTTGGCCGTCGTGCCGCGCGACCAGGCGGACGATCTTCTCATCGGGCCGCGGGTTCACCCATTCCCACTGGTACAGGTGCACGTCGCCGCCTCGGCAGTCCTTCAACGTATGGACGAAGCGGTTCTCGTTCGTGGCGCGGTTCAGGGCGGTTGTATCGAAGCGTTTAACATTCATCGTGAGGCGGACGGGCAGGACGGTCTTCTCTCCGTCGGCGTAGTGGACCACGTACTCGCCGCAGGGCCATCCGTAGAGCCACTTGCGTTTGCGGCCGCCCGCGATGGCCGGGTCGTCCGGGTTGTTGACGAAGCCGGTGTGCAGGAAGATGAGCGATGCCCACCGTCCGGCCACGGGCAGTTCGACGGGGCCGTCGCCTTTGCGCAGGACAACACAGTCCTTCGCGGCGCCGCCGGCGAGGCGCATCGGAACAAGGCCAATCTCGACGCCGCCGGCGGGGAGCGCGACCGGGCTGTCCGCATCGCCGTACACCGCGGGCTTGACGTTTTTGAGCATCGCGCCGAACGAGTGGGTGAGGCGGGCGGCGATTTCGATCATCTCGATTTTTTCGCCGCCGTGCGGGTTCGGCCCGGTGGCCAGCATGTGGCGAGCGGCCGTCAGGTACTCGGTGTCCCACGGGCCGCGGCGAGCGCGGGTCCATGCGTAGTCGGCCGTGCGGAGGACGTAGGCCATGGAGTGGAGGTTCGAGTCCTCATCGAGGAGGCCGCTGCGGTTGTTGCCGAAGGAGTACAGGCCTTTGCCGATGCCGCCGACACGGGCCTCAAGGTCGGGCGTCAATGTAAAGAAACCGGTCGCGTTCGTCCACACGGTGAAGCCGCGGCCGGTGAACCACGCGATGCTGCGCTCGGGCTCGCCGTTGCTCCATAGGTTGATGATGACGTCTTTCGGGAACCGGTCGATGATCTTGTAGAGGCCGAAGCGCCTGGCGTTGTGGTACGGGGTGAGCATGTCGTGGTAGATCATCATGCGGATGCCGCGCGCCTTGAGCCAGCGGTTCAGTTTCACATGCATGTCGAGAAAGGCCTGTGCCCGCGTCTTTCCGTGCAGCAGTTCATCAGGCGTTTCGCCGTCCTTGCGCTTGTGCCACCACTCGTCGCTCTTGGGGCTGAGGTACTTCGGCTGGAGGGCCTCGATGACGTCGAGCATGCAGTCCAGCACGATAGGGTCGTGGTCGGGATGGGTGACGTCGGCTTGGCTGCTCCAGCCTTTCTCGCGAAGTTCGGGGTGGTAGCCGACGGTCATCCACCACGATGCGTGGCAGCCCACCTGCCAGGCGGGGCAGAGGTCGATGAATCGGTCGCGGCAGAACCGGCCGAACTGCCGCAGGTCGTCCAGCGAATAGATCCGCTCGGTGCCGTTGAACTCGGGCCGCCGCTTGTATCGGATGAGTGCCGAGAAGTCGATGAACAGGACGTTCGACTTCGTGCCCGCCACGAACCGGTCGGCCCAGTCCATGAGGTACGCGATGCCCCGGTTGTCGCCGAGAGGGCCGTTCTTGAAGTGGTGCGGGTGTTCCAGCCGCACCAGGCGGTTCGGCGTGTCGGGCCAGTCCAGGATGCGGACGCACGGCACCTCCATTCGCCGCGTGATCTTCATCGGGCTCCGCAGCAACTGGAAAAACGTGACCGTCCCGTAATACAGGCCCGGTTCGTCGGCGCCGGTAATGACGATGCGGCCCGGCTCGACCGCCAGGCAGTAACCCTCTTTCTTCAGCGGTTCCGGGCCGCCCGGCATCTGGACCGACGGGGCGACGCGCAGGACGATGCCCTCTGTCGGCAGCGCATCGCCGAACGTCGCAACCGGCAGGCGAACGCCCGTGTAACCGTAGTACGTGTCGGCGAACAGTTCGGCCGTCCTCGCGGTCCGGGCCGAGGCGTTGCAGTCGAGATGGAGCGCGCGGGCCTTGCCTGCCGCAAAGAAGCCCTTGCCCGACCAGGAGCACGTCTTGGGTTGCGGCAGAAGGATGGGCCGGCCGAAGAACGGTTCGGCCGGTTGGCCGGCGTGCGGCTTCGGTGCATCGTGCTCGACCATCTCGATCCGCCCGAGGCGATAGGTTGCCTCCGCGGGGTTGTCGCCGGCGTTGGAGGTCACCATGATGTAGTGCAGAAGGCCCCATTTCGGCGGGAACTTGGCCCTGCGGAAGCCGGCGCTCACGGTGTAGGAGTGCAGTCCCCGGTCCATGACCAGGTTCTTCGAGAGTTGCGTATCGTCTGAGAACTTGGCTTGCACGCCGATACGGGGGTAGTCGTCGCGGTCGCAGTCGATGAGCAGTCTGAGGCCCGCGTAGCATTTGCCCGGATCGGGCGGCGGCAGCGCCTCGAAGAACACCGTCGAGCAGGCCATCCCGCGGCTGCCCGTGTAGCGGACTTCGAGAAAGCGCCGCCCGTCTTTCTCGACGGGCCTGGCCACGGGCGTAAGGTCGCTGCCTTTGCGCCAACTGGCCGTGTAGTGTCTGAAGACGGCGGGGTCGTCTCGGGCGGCGTCGAACAGGCAGACCTTGCCCTGCCGCCTGGCAGGCTGGACCGCTGTTGCCGCCAGGCCGGCCGAGAAGGGAAGCCAGAGCAACAGGCACAGAACATGTGGCCACACCTTTCGCGCAGTCATTCGGCACTCCTTCCCAGACAGGATTGTCGGTCCGACAGGCGGCCGGTGCCGCTCGGGGGTCAGACGGCCAGTCTGTCGAACTCCGCCCGCTGGGCCTTGAGGAATCCGGCGGGGTCGTCGCCCTTGTAGTGGGTCTCGATCATGGTGAAACCACGGAAACCGTCGGCCTTCAGCAGGCCGAACAGTTCCTCCCAGGGGTAGCCCTTCTCGGTGAGCGTGTGGATGTGGACATGTTTGATGTACGGAGCGCACATCCGGTAGTACCGCTTGATGGAACCGTTCTCGATGTCGATGCCGTTGCAGTTCCAGGCGAGGCACGCCTGGGGGTGGTCGCAAATCTTCATGATCCGCATCATGCGGTCGGGGCGGCTGGTGTCGCGGCCGTGGCACTCGACGAAGACGTTGACCTTCTTCGGCGCGGCGTATTCGGCGCAGGTGCGGACGGCTTCGCCGATCTGGTGGAGGGTCTTCTCTTCGCTGACGCCTTTCGGCAGACCGTTCGGGCGGACCTTGACGCCCCAGCATCCGAGGTCGGCGGCCAGGTCGATAAACTTCTTCGTCAGGTCGATGTTCTTGCGAACGGTCTTCGGGTCCGGCGAGTGGTACTCGCACGCCGAGCCGAGTGCGTAGCACCGGACGGGCGACTTCTCGAACAGTGCCCGGACCTCGCGGCGCCGCTCGGCGCTGATGTGCGGCTCGACGCCGTGTTTGTGCGTGGACCTGAGTTCCACGCCCTCCATGCCGCTCTTTTCGCAGGTGTCGATGAGCGTCGCGAGGTCCATCTTCGCGCCAACCATGTAGGTCACGAGGCCGATGTGCATCCTGGGGCTCTCCGGTTTTGCGCCGCCGCCGGCTCGTCGGGCAAGGGCCCCAACCGCCAGGGCGCCCGTGGCGGCGAGTCCCGATGCGACGAGGCCGCGCCGTGTTAGTGTTTTCGGCATGAGGTTCTCCTTGTGCAATACGCGGTCGCCGCGGCGACCGGCTAACTGGTGTGCAATACGCGGCGGGCAAGCCCGCCGGCTAACTTCCCGCCCGGGGCTCGCCTGAGCGGCCGGGCATGCGTCTGTATCAGCCGACGCGCCACGAGATGTTCTCGACGGCTTCCATGCGGCCGCTGACGGCGCTGCGGAGGCCGGCGTCGAGGGTTGCCATGACGTCGAGGTTGAAGTCGGCGTCGAGCGTCGGGTGGAGCGGCTGGCTGGTTTCGAGGTGATGGATGGTCTCGTAGGCGATGTTGTGCCGGCCTTCGGGCAGGGGGTCCGGCTCGTGGCGCTTCGAATCGTCTTTGCCGTGCTCTTCGCGGACGGCGCCGGCGTTCTCCTCGACGACCAGCACGCCGGTCGTGCCGTAGACGATGGGGCCGTTCGGCACGCCGTGCGACCACGTGGTCCACGAGCCTTCGTACAGGCCCATCGCGCCGGGGAACCGGACGATCATGGCGCCGTTGTCGTCGGCGTCGGCCCAGTGGCTGGCCAGGTTCCCTTTCATGCCGACGGCCGCGAGGGCGCGCTGGCCGATGTACCAGTGGCTGACCATGGCCCCGTAGCAGCAGTAGTCGAGCATGGCGCCGCCGCCCTCGGCCGCGTGGTGCCACCAGGTGGCGGCCAGTTCGGCGCCCGTGAGCATCTTGGCCTTGTCGGTAACGCCTTCGTGCTCGGCCCCGGGTCCGAGTGGCCCCGTGTGGCCGCCCCGCCACTTGACCTCGATGACGCGGCCGATGGCGCCGGCGTCGATGAGTTCCTTGGCCTTGCGTGCGGCGGGGCTCCACGTCATCGGCCAGTTGACGAGAAGTCGTGTGTCGGCCGCCCGGCACGCCCGGACCATCCGCAGTCCGTCTTCGAGCGACATGGCCATGGGCTTCTCGACGCACACGTGGACGCCCTTGGCGGCGCACGCCTCAACCACGTCGGGATGGCGGGCATTCTCGGCGCAGCAGATGATGATGTCGAACGGCTCGGCCTCGAGCATCTCGTGGTAATCGTCGTACGCCTTCGGGACGCCGATCTCGCCCAGGGCAAACTCGACGTTCCACCGGCGCGTGTACGGTCCCTGTTTGAGTTCCGGCCGCGCCGGGACGGTGTCGGCGCACGCGACGAGTTCGGTCTGCGGATGCTCGCCGAACCTGGCGAGCACGTTGTTGACGTGCATGTGTGCGAAGCCGATGGCGCCGATGCGGTAGGTTTTGCTCACGGTTGGCCTCCCTAACACTACAGCGCCACTTAGCCCTTTTGCGCGGTGGGCATTCTTGCCCACCG
>CAYVAM010000059.1:0-21830 GCA_964449275.1 uncultured Anaerolineales bacterium | reverse complement strand
GCGCCGGGACTCGACTCGCTTCGCTCGCTCGGAATGACACGCTAAACACGTACGTTTATGGTTTGGCTCCGATGCAGAACACCTTCCCGCCTTCCATCGAGAGGTATAATCTCCCGTGGGCGGCGGCCATACCGTCGAAAACAGGCAGGTGCTCCAGATCGTACTCGGCGAGTTTCCTGCCGTCGGCAACCGACACGGCCCACAGGGCCGCCCCCGTCCCTGCGTGGAATGCGGCGTCCAGATTCGTCAGACGCTCGATCTTCTCGGCACCCGACCCCACGTCGCGGGCCTCCTCGCCCGACAGCGGGTTGGGCGGGCCGGCCACGAACAGGGTTTGGTCGGCCAGCACCATGGCACGCACGAAGAACGGGACGGGCTGTGCCCAGCGGACCTGCTTGCGCGGCTTCTTCCTGTTGCCTGTCTCTTTGTCCCAGGTGACGGCGAACAGGCGGTAGCGGGTCCAGCGTTGCTCGCCCTTGCGGAAATGGTAGATCGAAGCGCCGTCGATCCCGATGTGACTGCCGTGGTGGATGTAAAGGTCGCGGCCGAAGCCGCAGACCGTGCTTCCGTCCACCACGAGCAGGCGGCCGGCAGGCGCCTGGGCGGCGGAGCGGGGCCACCCGCCGTAGTTCGTCCCCATACGCGTGCCGACCAGCCAGTAGTTGCGGTGCCACCACTGATCCTCCAGGAAGCCGGCCGGGCTGAACAGGTGGGGCACGTCGGGTTCTTGCCGCTTGCCTTGGGCATCGAACCGTTGATGCCGCATGAAGACGGACGTGCCGTCGGTCGAGAGAATGTCGGGCAACGCCCCGGGCAGGTTGGTGCCGCGGGTGGCGCCCTTCACCTGGTAGCCGGTCTTCGGGTCGCGGCTGTTGATGCACGTCTCGGACAGCAGTTTGCCCGTCTTCGCCTCGAGCCGCACTACGGTCATGCCTCCGTCGAGATACGAGGAGCGGCCGGCGGCACACCACGCCTCGCCGTCGCGGACGAGCACGGTGCCGGGCACGGGCCAGACGGATTCGAGTTGGCCGTAGGCCACGATCCGGCGGTCTGCGGGCGCGGCGCGGAACCGCCAGATGAGCGCCCCGTCGGCCGCACGCAGGCAGTACACCCAGCCGTCGGCCGCGCCGAACAGCACCGTGCCCCCGTACACTGTCGGCGGGCTGTCGATGCGGCCACCGGCGATAAAACTCCACGCCGGCTTGCCGTCTGCCGCATCGAGCGCGTGGATCGTGTGGGTGTCCACGGCAGCGACCAGCACCTTGCCGTCCGCGACCACCGGCGCCGAGAGGCGGTTGCTGACCTGGGTTTGCCACACCGGCTTCAGCGCCACCGGCACGGCGGTCTTCGTGCACCCGCTGCGAGCCGGGTCGTGCCGGTACGTCGGCCATCCGTCAGCCCCGCCGCCCGGCGCCTGCCGGGCGCCGACTTCTCCATAGGCAGGACCTTTCTCAAGGCGCGGCGCGGCCGAGGAGACGGGCGCCTCCCCCTTTGGGGCCAAACAGTTGAAACCGTCGATCTTCGACTCGATGAAGCAGGCGCACGAGTGCGACGGGGTGTAAAGCAGGCCGTTGCAGGGCATCACCCCGTACTGGCAGCCGCCACGCACCCAGTGGTTGGGGATACCCCTGCCCGAGGCGAGTTCGATGAACTCCACGCCCGAGCGTCCGAGCACCAGGTAGCGGCTGGTGGCCTTGTTGCGATGGCAGCGATGATGGCTCATGCCGCAGGCGAAGAACGTCTGGTCCTTCGGCCGCTTCTTCTTCACCTCGCCGGTTCGCAGGTCGAGCCCTTCGGTGATGCCGGGGTCGGAGGCTCGCACGAGGCTGCCGGTCCACACCAACCCGTCGACCACAAGCACGTCCGCAGGGGCGTTGTAGCACTCGCGGGCCTTGCCGGTCCACAGCCGCCGGCCGGTCTCGGCCGAGTAGGCGATGAGGTCGCCCACGGGCGCCCGGCCGCCGGCGCTGCCGACCATCCACTGTACCTTCATGCTGCCCGAGTCCGCGCCCTTGTCGGTGGCGGCCCGGTCGCCCGAGAGGACAACGCCATCGCAGACGACCAGCGTGGGGGCCGACCACGCGGGACGGACCAGGCTCGCGGGCCGGTCGGCCCGCCATATCTCCTTGCCCGTCGCGGCAGCCAGGCAGATCACCTTATCGGTGCTCTGAAAGAACAGACGGCCGTCGCTGAGGGCCAGGGTGGTGGGCATGAGTTCGGCGGTGTCGGCATCGGCCTTCTTCCAGAGGAGGCGGCCACTGGCGGCCTCGAGCGCCACGATGCGCTTGGTCGGCACGTCGAGCGGATAGTCCGGCCGCTGGCGGCGGATCTCGGCAGCGCGGCGGCGCTTCGCCTGCTCGGCGGCCTTGGCGGCATCCACGTCACAGGCCACCACGAAGAGCCTGCCATCGTGGAGGATG
The DNA here is from genome assembly GCA_964449275.1 of uncultured Anaerolineales bacterium. Classification (GTDB taxonomy): domain Bacteria; phylum Planctomycetota; class Phycisphaerae; order FEN-1346; family FEN-1346; genus JAUVZF01. The sequence continues at coordinate 19,410 of CAYVAM010000059.1, read as the reverse complement.
ATCTCCTCGGCGCCGTCGGTACCCTGGTAGGTCTTGCGGGTCTGGCCGGTGGCGGCGTCGAGGGCGGCGACCGGTTGGCCGTAGCCCAACGTGGCGTAGACCGTGTCGCCGCCGGCGACGAGCCGCCGCGCGATCTGGGGCGGGCCGCTGCGGAAGCCGCGCAGGTGCCACTCCCACACGCGGATCGGCCGCTTCCACAGCACCACGCCGTTGAAGGCGTCGCGCGCCACCAGCGACCACTTGGGTGGCGCCACCACCGCTGCAATGGGGCCCTCATCCACGATGTAGAAGATCCGGCCGGCCGACGACACGACCGCGCTGACGCTCGCCATGTGGTCGTGGCTGCGTGCCCACCGCGGTCCGCCGACCCACTGCATGCGATGCGGCGGTCCTACCACGGTGTCGCGGGAGACGGCGTTGTTGTCCGGGCCGTGCAGGAAGTGTGTCCATTCGTCGATGGCCTTCGGCCGCGGCTTGACGGTTTTCGTCCATTTCCCGCCCGTCTTGACGTAGGCGACGCCGTCGGGGCACAGGACGCGCAGCACCTCGTCCATTCCCGGCGCGCCGGGACCGAGGTCTTCGGCGACGATGAGGTTGACCAGGTTGTCGGCATAGGGCAGGGCGTTCTGCGTCCAGTGGTCGGCGGTCACCTTGCCGAGGAGGCCGAGGGAGCGGAAACGCTCGCGGGCCTTCTCGACGTTCGTCGCATCGGCATCCAGTCCGTGAACCAGGAAACTGTCGCCGGCATGCAAGGCGGCGGTCAGTTGGCCGCTGCCGCAGCCGAGATGGACGATGAGGCCGCCCCTGGCGCCGGATGTCTTGAGGATCTGCCGCGCTTGTTCCTTCTCAGTGTCGGAGGCAGGCGCCTCGCCCCCAAAGATGGAGGCCGGCCCTCCGAGAAGCCAGAGAAGAGCCAGCCAGTAAGCACAACTTGCCGACAGCCTTTGGGTTTTCACGATCATGTCCCTTTCACTCATTTGGCCTTGCTCATACACAGGAGTTTGCCGTCGGTGGTCGAGAGGTAAAGCCGGCCCCAGGCGGCGGCCATGCCGTCAAAGACGGGCGACGAACCGAGTCGGTACCGCGCCATTTCGGTCCCGTCAGAGGCCGAGAGGGCCACGAGCAGCGCTGCCTGTTTTTCGTCACGTGGTTGCGGCCCATCGGCTGCGTCGGCGGGTGGGCCGGCCACGAACAGCACGTTCTCCGCCAGGACCATCGCCCGGACCTGGATCGCCACGGGCTTGGCCCACTGCTGTGTTCCCTCGCCGAGGTTCAGGGCAAACAGCCGGTACGGTCCGTCTTGCAGTTGGTTTGACCAATGGATCTTCGCGCGTCCGTACCCGTAGATCATCGACTTATCAAAGACGAGCAACCTTCCGGAGATGAGATTCCTGTCGCGTCCGCTGCAACCGGTTGAGATGGAACAGCGTGTGCCGAAGATCCAGTAGGAGCGGTGAGGCCACGAGCCGTCCAGGAAACCGGTCAGCGTGAGCAAGTGGGGATTTCCCTTCGGCTGCCTGCCGCCGCGGGCATCGAAGACCATGTCCCGCAAGTAGACGTGTTGGTCGTCACCCGTGAGGATCTCGCCGAGCGCTCCGGGCATGTAGGCGGGCCCGTACTGCTCGGGCTGTTTGCCCGTCTCAGGGTCGGGACTGTAGATCGGCGTCCTCGATAGAGTCTTGCCGGTTTCGGGCTCAATTCGATAGAGGTCGATCCCACCGTCGAGATAGGAGGATCGGCCCGCCGTGAAACACGCCGCGCCGTCCTGGACGAGCACGCTTCCGTTCACCGGTGATGCGGATTCCAGTTGGCCGCACGCCGCTATGAGCCGCTCGCCGCGAGCCGCTCGCAGACGCCAATCCAAGACGCCGTCCGACGCTCGCAAACTGTACACGTACCCGTCGCGGCAGCCGAAGATCGCGCGGTTCTTGTACAGTGTCGGCGGCGAGTCCACGCGAGCGCCTGCCGTGAAGTGCCACATCGGTTCACCGGAATCCGCGTCCATGGCACAGATCCTGTGCTGGTCGACCGAGGCCACGAACACCTTGCCCCCGCAGGCGGTGGGACTGGTGATCTTTCCGCCGACATCCGCCTGCCACCTGCGGCGCAGGACGACGGGCACCGGGGACCGCGTGCCGCCGCTTCGCCCGGCGTCGTGACGATAGGTGGGCCAGTCGCCGTCATCTGCAATCTCAGATTCGGGATTTGAAATCGCAGAACCGTATGCCGGACCTTTTTCCAAACGGCCGTTGTCAGAAACGGGCTTGCGCGTCGGCGACTTGGCGGACGCGGGCGCGAGGGCATTGAAGCCGGTCAGTTTCGCCGCAATGTAGCATCCACAGGCATGGGGCGGCGCGTAGAGAAGGCCGTTGCACGGCATCACACCATACCGGCAGACGCCCCGCACCCAACTGTGCCACAGGACGTCGCCGGTCGCGAGATCGACGAATTCGACGCCTCGCCTTCCGGAGAGGATGTAGCGGTCTGTGGCCTTGTTTCTCCAGCATCGATGATGGTGTCCCGGGCACTCGGGCTCGATGTGTTTCAGCATCTTTCCCGTGGCCAGATCGCGCTGCGTCACGAAGTACGGGCCCCAAGCAGGTCCCCTCTTGCCCTGCGTTCTGCCCTGCCATGGCTTGAACCCGCCCACCCAGAGCGACCCGTTGATAACGAACATGTCGCGAATCTGGCAGAGCGAGGCGGGCTGGGTCCACAGGGTCTTTCCGGTCTCCACCGACAGAGCCGTTACGGTCTGACCGCCGGCACAGACGATGGTGTTATCGCACACCACACGCAGAGAAGGCGAGGTCGCGGACCAGAGTTTCCGTCCCGTCCTCAGGTCGAGGCAGACGACGTCCCTGCCTTTCTGATAGAACACCCGGTCCCCGTCGGCGCACAGAGTGACGGGCCTGAGTCCGGCGGCGTCCGCACCCGCCTTCCTCCAGAGCAAACGCCCCGTATCGGCATCGAGGGCGAGAACCGCTTTCTCGGCCTTGGCCTCGACCGCGCGGAAGCGATTGACCAGCGGCTGCGCGGTCTCTCTCGCATACAGAGGGGACTTCTTCTGTCTCGCAAGCCGTGTCCACTTTTCGCGTTCGGCGGTTCGCTCGTCCGTGACGCTTCGGACGACGAGGAGAAGGACATCTTTGTGACACAGGATTTCCTCCGTGCCCCGAGTCTGTTCGTAGACCTTGAGCGTCTCTCCCGTCGTCGCGTCCACGGCGCTCAGCGGCGCATGGAGACCGAGGGTGACGTAGACGTGCTGTCCAACGGCGACCAGCCTCCGCTGAAGTTTGGTGGGGGTCTGGCCCCAGTTGACGAGATGGGGAAACCACGGACTGAACGGCCGCTTCCAGAGCAGAATCCCGTTGTAGGCATCGCGGGCGACAAGGTGCCATCTGGGAAGCCGGCGGATGGATGTAATGGGCGCCTGGTCGGCGATGTAGAAGATCCGTCCGCCGGCCGAGACCAGGGCGTTGATGCTCGGAACGTGTTCGTGGCTCAACGTATGCTGCGGCCGGGCAATCCACTGGACGTAACGAGGTGGCCCGACCACCGCATCGTGGGCCACCGCATTTCCGCTTGCGTCGTGAAGGTAGTGGGTCCACTCGTCAATCGTCTTGGGGCGAGGCTTGACCGTTCTGGACCACGTGTCGCCTTTCTTCACGTACGCGACGCCGCCGGGAGCGAGCACGCGCATCGCTTCCTCCATCGTGACGCGGCCGAGATCCTCCGCCACGACCAGGTTCGCAAGGTTTTCCGCGTACGGCAGCCGACTGCTGCGGAGTTGGTCCACGGAGACCGGCCCGTAGATTCCCGCCGACCGGATGTACGCGCGGGCCTTGGCGACGTTGGCCGCGTCGGTGTCCAGCCCGTGCACAAGGTATGCGTCGCCGGCGTGCAGCGCGGAAGTCAGTGTGCCGTCGCCGCAGCCGACGTGCACCACCAGGCCGCCTTTGACGCCGGTGGCCTCAAGGATCTGTTGGGCATCCTCTTCCGGTGCCGCGACCGCGCCGGCGGGAAGGCCGATGACGCCCGCCGCGAGTGCCACGACCAACACCGCCGTCCTGTGCGCCGAGCCCAAAGCGTTCTGCGTGTGCATATCCGTCCCTCTCGCCTCTGTGCTACCTGCGCTTGCCCATGCAGAGCAACCGGCCGTCAATCGTCGAAACGTACAGCCGTCCTCCGGCGGCAATGAGCCCATCGAAGACGGGTGGAGCATCCAGTTTGTGTTCGGCCAGCACGAGCCCATCGGCGGCTGAAAGAACGCGGAGGACGGCGCCCTTGCGGCCGTCGAAGGCGGCCATGGGGTCGTCCGGGTCCACGACATCGGGTGGACCGGCGACGAAGAGGTGCTTGCCGGCCAGAACCATCGCCCGGATGCGGACGGGCGTCCACTGGTGCCACTGGGGGGGCTTCTTGCGCGTGAAGCCCCATCCCTTTGTCGTCTCGCGCGTCTCGTCGCTCAGCACGGGCTCGTTGTCGTTGGCGTCGGCGAAGAGCAGGTAGCCTTTCTTGCCCGGCGTAAACAGCGGGCTCTGCATGTTCCGATTGGGGTAGGCCTGCACGGCGTACGTCTTCCGGGGTCCGACGACGAGCAGTTGTCCCGTCTTCGCCCCGCGGTGAGCCAGATAGTACCCCGGCCACGAGGTCGAGTACATCCAGTAGGTGCGGTTGTACCACGAGTCGTCGAGGAACCCGGCGGTCGAGAACACGCGGAGCCCCATCCGCCGGTGCCCGATATTGAAGCCGCCATATTTCTTTCTGAGTTCGGCCACCAGCGGCCGCGCCGCGTTTTCCAGCCACTTGCGCTGGTGGACCTCCAGCGGCTGCGTCTTGGCCACGTCGGCCGACACGAACGGCTGACCCGTCAGGTCCAGCACCTTAACCTTCTCGTTCTTGCCGGGCACGACGTAGGGGGCCTCCTGTTGGGCGAGTTTGGCGTCGAGTTTGTACTGGCCCATGTAAATGTACCCGCCCTCGCTGACGAGGATGTCCGAACGGGCGCCTTCCATGTGGTAGCCGGGGACGAACGGCTTGTTCACGGCGTCCTCGCGCGTTCTCGCCCACGTGTCGAGCGTCGCTTCGTGCAGGACCTTGCCGGTCTTCGGATCGAGCCCGAACACCCGGATGCCGCCGTCAAGGTACGTCGAGCGGCCCGCCGTGCAATAGGCAACGCCGCCGGTCACCAGGACGCTGCCGTGTACGCGCCAGCGTGATTCCAACTGCCCGAGGGCAACGATCAACTCCTCCGTTGGCGCCGCCCGGAACCGCCAGACGAGCGCGCCGTCCGACGCCCGCAGGCAGTAGACTCGGCCGTCCGTGCACCCGAAGAGGATCAGCCTTCCGCAGACCGTCGGTGGGGAATCGATTCGCCCGCCCGCGATGAACTGCCAGACCACCCCGCCGTCCTTCACACCCAGCGCGTACAGCGTGTGCTCATCTTTGGCGGCCACGTAGACGCGATCGTGAGCGACCACGGGCGGCGTCAGCGGGCCACGCAGGCTCACCTTCCACTGTAGCGAGACGTCGGCAGGTACGTCGCGGCCGGTTGCACCGGTTCGCCGGGCGTCGTGGCGGTACGTCGGCCAGTCGGCCTTTGAGATTTCAGATTTCGGGTTTGAGATTTGAGATTTCGGATTTGAGATGTCAGATTTCGGATTTGAGATTTGAGATTTCAGATTTGAGATTTGAGATTTCAGATTTGAGATTTGAGATTTCGGATTTGAGATCTCAGAAAACGCCGGCCCGCGCTCGAGGCGTTTCGTCGTCGGCCGTGTCTGTGCATCGGCTGCCGCGGGCGCGAGCGCATTGAAGCCCGTCAACTTGACGCCGGGATAGCAGAAACACGGATGCGGCGGGGCATAGAGCAGGCCGTTGCACGGCATGATGCCGTACCCGCACGGCCCACGAAGCCAATCGTTCTGGGTATGCTCGCCGCCCGTGATACTGATAAACTCCGCGCCCCGCCAGGGCGTGATGATGTAGTTCTGGGTGGCCTTGCTCTGGTAGCAGCGCAGGTGGTGTCCGGGGGTGAACACGTCGTCCGCGTTGACCGTCGTCTTGACCTTCCCCGTGGCCAGATCGTGCCCGACGATGTTGCGGCCATCCCACCGCCACGCCTGCCCCTGGGCGACGAACAGTTCCCCGCGGCCGCCCAGGCTCGCCTTGACCGTCCAGAGCGGCTTGCCCGTGTCCAGCGCCACCGCCCGCAGCGCTTGCCTTCCCGCCAACAGGACGCGATCTGCGTGGACCAGGAGCAGCGAGGTCGCCGGCTTCCTGACCAACTTGCGCTTCTTTGGCGCTTTACCTGCCGCGTCGTCCGCCGGCTTGCTTGCCTCCTCGCCCGATGTCCTCCACAGTTCCTCGCCGGTCTTCAGGTCGAGGCACGCCACGGCCTGGGCGACCATGTAGACGACCTTGCCATCCTGGGCGGCCAGTGTCTGCGGCTGTGGGTTGTCCTTGGCCTGCCAGAGTTGTTTGCCGGTCTTCGAGTTGAACGCGAGAAGGCCGTCCTTGCCCTTTCGGACCAGCAGGACGCCGTCCAGGCAGCGGAGTTCCTGTGCCGCTTCGGTGTCTTTGCAGGTGGCGAGGACGTTGCCCGTCGCTGCGTCGAGGATCGAAACGGGCGCGCCAAGCGTCAGCGGGAAGAAGACGCGGTCGCCCTCTGCCACGAGGAGCCGGGGCACCGACGGCGGAATGCCCCGCAGCGAGAAGTTCTTCCACTGGCCGGCCCGCCAATTGCCGATCCGCCGCCTCCACAACAGCACGCCGTTGAAGGCATCCCGCGCGATCAGCGTCCATCGCTCCGGAAGCGACGCAGGCGTCACGCCGGTCAGCCCCTCGTCAAAGAGGTAGAAGATGCGCCCCGCCGCCGAGACCATCGCGATCAGGCTCGACGTGTACTCGTGGCTGCGGCTCCACAGCGGGCCGCAGACCCACTGTATCCGCCGGGGCGGGCCGACCTGCGTGTCGCGCGCGACGGCGTTGTTCGATGCGTCGTGGAGGAAGTGCGTCCACTGGTCGATGGTCTTCGGCCACGGCTTCCGCTGCGTCGTCCACTTGCCGCCGGTCTTGATGCAGGCCACGCCGCCCGGGCACAGCACGCGCAGGATCTCGTCCGTGCCGACCTGGCCAAGGTTCTCGGAAACGACGAGATTCACGAGATCGTCGGCGTACGGCAACGACTTGCCGTCAAACTGCTCGACGGAAACAGGGCCGTACGCGCCTTTGGACTGAATCAGCGCGCGTGCCTTGGCCACGTTCTCGCTGCGGGCATCCAGGCCATGGACCAGATAGCGGTCACTGGCGCGCAGCGCGGCAGTGAGTTTGCCGTCGCCGCAATCGAGATGCACAACAAGGCCGCCCTTGACGCCGGTCGCGTCAAGGATCTGCTTGGCCTCGTCGGCGGTGGCGGCCTGGGCGGTTTCGGGGCCGTACACCAAGAGCCCCGCCAGCGACACAACCGCTACGAAGCAGGCGCAACTCGCTTTTACGTGGGCCATTCGCTGCCTCCTCTCAAGGCAAACTGGGGTGTGTGTCACCAATGGTGGATGAGCGTCGGTAGGTGCTGGAGGTCCCTCCGGGCGTGAGGATCTGGCCTTTGACGACGGCCTTCTTTCGCTCGTCGGGATGGAGCAGCATGAGTCGTTTGCCTCGGCCGAAGTTCTGGGTCCACGTCGAGCCCCACTTGCCGACGCCGATGGCCGCGCTGCCGGCGCCGGCCATGTTCTTGTGGTGGCCGGGGCTGTCGAACCACATCCAGAATGTGCTGTCGCCGCCTGAGCGGCCGGCGGCGATGTTCTCGCTGGACCCGCGGTCGTAGCCGGCGTTCTTCATCCGCATGGTGTGTGTCTTGTTCTCCGGTTTGGGCGAGGTGTGTGAGAAGTATCCGAGCGCGACCATCTCCTTGCTGTGGCGGCGGGCGCTCTGGAGCAGGCGCGGGTCGACCTCGAGCGGCAGAATGCCGAGCATTTCGCGGTAGGCGTTGAGGATGCGGACGTTCCGGGCCTCGCCGGCGCTCATTTTGCCCTTGAGGGCGGAATTGTAGGCCTCGATGCGGCGGCAGGCGTCGTCGAACCACAAGTGCCAGGCGGTCGATCCTTTCTCCGGGGGCTCGCCCTGTCCGAACTCAGGGATCTCGCCGACCGCCTCGACCGATACGCCGAGAATGGCCTCGGCGTCGGCGGTCAGCATCTTCTCGTTGTCGGGCGAGAAGCGTCGGTCGTCGCCTCCGAGTTCCTGCCACAGGGCGTATAGACCGGCCCGCCGCTTCATCAGGCGGTAGACCGCGCGGCGGACCTCGTTCACCTTTCCGAGCAGTTCGAGCATCGGTTTGAGTTTATCGTAGTACTCGTGGGCCAGTTCGACGGGCTTGCCCTTTTCGAGTACGGCGATGTTTGCCAGGGCGTCGGCCCGCGTTTTGGTGATGTTTTCTTCGAGTTTTTTGGCCTTTGACGGGTCGCTGATCCGCCGCTTGGCCTGCAAGATGATCGTGCGACCTTGGGTCAGGAGTTGGTTGAGGACGCTCAGGAGCCGCGGCTTGGCCGCGTCGCCGTAGGCCTTGAGCGCCTCGATGCCCTTCTCGGAGGTGGCCACGTCGGTCGAGAGGGCCTGCTTCGCCAGCGCGCTTATCTCCTTGCGCTGCTGGGGGGTGAGCGGCGCGGCGTGGAGCGGTGCGGCAAGCGCTGCGCCGATCACGACCAGCATCGTGACGCGTCTCGTTGCCGGGCTGGGCATGGACGGCTCCTTGCGTCGGATATCGGCGCGGCCTTCGCCGCTGCTGCACCGCTCTTTTTATACGCAGCGGCAAGCGGTTTCAACAATCTTCGCTCGCCGTGCGAGGCCCCCGGCGGCTCTTATCTTAGGGTCATTGGCGCGTGTCACCGGAAACCGCAGCAAAGGGATGGCCACAGCGCCCGCGATACGGTACCTTGTTGCCGAGGGTGAGCCCGAAGGCTCTGACTCAGGAGCCCCGGGACAGAAAAGGGGACATTCTACTTTTTCACAGGACGGCACACCGGCAGAGGAAGCCGCTTGCCTTGCGAAAAAGTGGAATGTCCCGTTTTCTGAACAGATTACAGGAGGCACGTTTATGACGGCAAAACCTTCAGCCGCAACGGTTCTGAAGATTGACGAATCGCGAGCGGTCGAACAGATCGCGGCCAACCTTCGCCAGATCCGCGAGCCCAAGTATACCGGCGGCCTGCTGATAGGCCTCAGCGGCGGCATGGACTCGGCTGTACTATCGACCCTGGTGGTTCGCAGCCTGGGAAAGGAAGCGCTGCACGTCTGTTTCCTGCGGGAGCGCCACAGCGAGAGCGACTCGGAGCGCAAGGCCCGTCTCATGGCCGAGTGGCTCGGACTGGATCTGGAAGTCGAGGACATCACCGAGGCGATTCGCCAGCGCGGGCTCTACTCGCCGCTGATCATGCGTGTGATCGGCCTGTCGCGGTTCCTCAATCGCCACGTGATTCACGGGGCCCACCGCCTCGTCAGCGGCGAGACGCCGTTTATGACGACGTTGCGCCAAGACAAGTTCGAGGACAAGCCGATCAAGCGGTTCCTCTATAACCTGACCGTCAGGAAGGTGGAGGGGGCGTTCAACGGGCGCCAACTGTACCGCCGCGAGGCCCTCGAAGAGAAAGCCCGGCAGCGCAACGCCCTGATGATCGGCGCAGGCAACCGGTCGGAAGTGCTGACCGGATGGTTCGTCAAGGACGGGGTGGACGATTTTCCCCATTCTCCGCTGGCCGGGCTCTACAAGACTCAGGTCTGCCAACTGGCCCGGTACCTGGACCTGCCGCGCGAGATTATCGATCAGGCCCCGTCGCCGGACCTGATGCGCGGCGTCACGGACGAGGTGGCCCTGGGCCTGGACTACGACCGGATCGACCTCGTCCTGGACGCCATCGAGCGCGACGGGCCGGACCCGGAACTGATCGCAGCCGGGCTGACCCAGCCCGAGATTGAGACGGTCCGCGAGATGAACCGCCGGTCTGAGTGGAAACGGAACTCCGATCACCCCGTTCCGCCGGTGGACGGCGGCATCCACGGCGGCGTGTTGGTCAACCGAGCCGACGCTAAGCAGGAGCGATGAAGTCAATCCGAATTCGGCGGCTGTGGCGTGCACCCAAGTCCGTAGCGCCGGGCTTTATGCCCGGCGGCTGGATAGTCAGGCCAACTGCGGTTCCGCGCCGGGGATAAACCCCGGCGCTACGGCTTTGCGTCCGACGGCGCCTTCGGGGCGGCAGCCGGTTTCCGGATGATCGCCCACGGGAAGGGCAGCGGAATCTCGAAGGGCTTGGCGCTGGTCGCGCGCGATCTCAGGTCGAACCGGTACAGCCGGCCGCAGAGCGCCGCTGCGGCCACGTGTTCCTTGACGAATTCCTCGGCCGCCCCCTGGTACTGCGCGAAGTCCGGCCCGTCGATGCCGCCGGCCGGTCCGCGTCCGACCAGGATGTAGTGGTTCGGCGCCAGGTTCAGGTAGTCGTCGCCGTCATCGTTGGCCACCGGATCGCCGAACACGTTGAACGGCACAAGGTCCGCCGGGACAGGCACGTTGACCATCTTGAACGCTTGCTCGAGCGCCGGTCCGGCGCGAGGCCCGGCCCGCTCGATGGCGTCGAACTGGTCCGGCCGCGTCAGCGTCGGCAGAGGGCGAAAGCCGATCACACTGGCACCGAAGTTCGGGTGGCGAATCATCGGCCCCAGCGTGAGGAACTTGCCGTATCGGGGTTTCTCGCCGGCCGGCGCAACGAACGGCGCGCGGTCTCCGTAATGCGTATCCCGCGGGTTGATGAAACTCAGAAACCGGCCGCCTATCTTCTCGAACGGCGTCGGGTCCTCGCAACTGATGCTCGATCCGAGGAACACGACGTGGTCGGCGTGGGCCAGGCCCTCCGGATGCGTGTTCTCTCCTTCCGGCACGTCCTCCAGGAAGGCCAACTGGGTCACTCGTGTGCCGGCGCTGAAACCGATGATGCTGGCGTGTCCGCGCCGGCCGTGGCGGCGGCGGTGGATCTCGAGCATATCGTTCAGCAGTGCCGCCCCGGCCATCTGAGCCTTGCGGTTCAGGTGCTCGGCCGGAACGTCGTGGCTCTGGCCCCACTTCAGGAGGACGACGACGAGCCGATGCGGCTTCTCGGGGAACCCGTACGGGCTCTCGGCCAGCAGGCGCATCGTCCATCGCGAGAGTTCCACGCGGTCGCCCGACCCCTCCACGTAGATCAGAAGGTTCGAGTCGTCCACCGCCGCGCCCGACGGAAGTAGCGTGTCCTGCAGCGCCACGTGCCCCCCGTCGTTCACGTCGCGCACCGCGAAGGCGGGCGTCCCGTAGGTCTCGCGCAGGGCCTGCGGTGTGAGGGCCCCGAGGACGTCTCCGCCGATGTATCGCGGCGCTCGGGGCGCCTTCGGCTCGCAGGCAGCCGCCAGGACGACGGGCAGCCCCAGGGCCAACAGGCCGATCCACTTGGGCGTCTGCATTTCTCGCACCCCCTTCCGCCGCGCCTCCCGCACGTGGCGGCAACCAGTTGCCGTCCCAGCCGGGCGAGGTGTCGGGCCGGCGATGAAGTTTACCCGGGCGTACGCCTGCTCCCGGTGCTCCCCAACAGGAGCGGTTTCGCTCACTTGCCGAAGCAGGCGATACTGCCGTCCTGCATGGCAACGTAGAGGCGGCGAGAGGCTGCGGCCAGCCCATTGAACACCGGCGGGGCGGGCAGCGGACATTTCCAGATCGCCTGGCCATCGGTCTTGTTGCAGGCGGAGAGCACGCCCCCCTTTCTCCCTTCGAACGCGCCAAACGGGTCTTTCGGATCCACCACATCCGGAAGACCGGCCACAAACAACAGGCCGCCTGTGGCGACCATGGCGTTGACCCGTACGGGGATGCGTCTCTCCCACGTCTGCTTGCCGGTCCGGCTGTCTACGGCAAAGAGGAGGTAGCCTTGCTTAGCCGGCGTGAAGTAGACCTTGGGGTCCAGTCCACGGAGCGTGTCGAACATCCTGATGACGTAGGCGGCCTGTGCATCATGCACGATGAGCCGTCCATAGGAACTCTGTGGGCCAAACGTCCACGGGGTCCGTTTGAAGTAGGAGTTGTCGAGCAAGGTGGCTTTTGATCGCACGCGGCTGCTCATCGGCTTTGGTGGAGGCTTCTGCGGCTGCAGGTTTGTGTTGAAAACGAGGTGCCGCATGTAAATCCGGTCACCCTCGCCCTGGAGGATGTCGGGCAGCGCACCCATCGGAAGGCGGTAGTTCTGGGAGATGTTATCGACGTTGTAGGACGGACCTTCGAGCCGGGCCCGATACCGGACTTTGCCGCTGACGGCGTCGATGCCGAAGAGGAAAATACCGCCGTCCAGGTGTGAGGATCTTCCGGCGGCGAAGTACGCGGTCCCGTCCCGAACGAGCACGCTGCCGTGTACCGGCCACGCCGATTCGAGTTGGCCGAAGGCGCCGATGCGCCTCTCCTCCGGGGCGGCGCGAAACCGCCAGACGAGTTTCCCGTCTGCGGCACGAACGCAGTAGACCCAACCGTCGGCCGAGCCGAAGAGCACCGTTGACCGGTAGTAGGTCGGGGGCGAATCGATCCGTGCGCCGGCGGCGAATTCCCACTGTTGCTTGCCGTCGGTTGTGTTCACGGCGACCACCTGGTGTTGGTCCACCAGCGGAACGAAGAGCCTGCCATCGACCACGACGGGCGGAGCGAGTTTTTTCCCGACGTGCTCTCGCCACAGGAGTCTGGGCGCAGCCGGCACCGCCGTCGTCGCGGAGCCGCTCCGCATCGCGTCGTGGCGAAAGGCGGGCCAATCTTCGTCGCCTGCGACGGCGCCGCCGGCTTGGCCGAAGGCAGGGCCTCTTTCGAGCGTTCCTGCTTCCTGTCGGCTCGTGCGGCGGTGCGGGTCCGGGATGGCGGGCGCCAGGGCATTGAAGCCGTTGATCTTCTCGTCGATGTAACAGACGCACGGGTGTGGGGGAGCGTATTGGAGGCCGTTTGCCGGCATCATTCCCATGTGGCAGGTGCCCCGCACCCAGTTGTGGATGGTGTGCTTCCCTTCGTGGAGATCGACGTATTCGGTGCCGCGCCGGCTGGCCAGGATGTAGCGAGACGTGGCCTTGTTGCGGTAACAGCGATGATGGTGATGGGTCTTGAAGATGTTGCCGAGGGGAACCTTTTTCTTTAGTTTGCCGGTGTGCAGGTCGTAGCCGTTGACGCTGGCGGGCCAGGCGCTTCGCCGGTTGTCCCCTTCGAGTTTTCCTCGTTCGAGTTCCGCGCTCCATGTCCAGACGAGGCCGTCGATGACGAAGACGTCCTTCCACTCAAACCAAAGGTGCTGGAGGTACTTCTTGGGCTGCGTCCAGAGGATCCGGCCCGACGCGGCTGAGAAGGCCGCAAGTTGGTTCGGGCTCGCGTGCACAACGACGCCGTCCTGAACGATCAGCGTGCCGGTCCACACGGTTCGCTGGGCGTTGATGCCGCCGGCCTTGTAGTCCGCTTCCACCAGCGGAAACGGCGTTCGCCACGTCTCCTTTCCGGTGTCGAAATCCAGACACACCACATTCTGACCCTCAAGAAGGGCGATCGCCGTGCCGTCCGTTGCCGTATTCAGCGTCGGATCGACCTTCGCAGGCGGTACGCTGCCATGCATGGCCCGGAATCGGTAGTAATCCGTGGTCGTCCCGCCGTAGTCGTTCTCAGATATCCACAGGCGTTTGCCATTCTTTGCATCGACCGCGATGACGGCGGCGCGGTTTTCCTTCATGATGGTCAGAACCAGCACGCCGGCCTGGTGCAGGATCTCGGCGGTCCGAGCCGTCCCGTCATACGTCTTGAGCACGTTACCCGTTCGTGCGTCAAGTTCGCTTACCGGGGCCCGATACCCGAGTGTGACGTACACCTTCTCGCCGGCCGCAACGAGGCGCTTCTGGATGTTGAGCGGGATATCGCCTGGTCTGGGGCTGAACCAGGACCGCTTCCACACGCGCCAGCCCCAGTCTTCGATGGGGACCTTCCAGAGGGGCACGCCGTTAAAGGCGTCGCGTGCGATGAGAGACCACTTGTCCGGCAACGGATGGTCGCCGACAAGGCTGATCGGCGCCTCGTCGGCGATGTAGAACAACCTGCCCCGTGCGGTCACCAGCGTCTTGACACTCGCGTCGCTTTCGTGGGAGCGCATCCATAACGGTCCGCAGATCCACTGATAGTGCTTGGGGGGACCCACGACACTGTCCTGCGCCACGGGGTTGCCGTCGGGGCCGTGCAGATAGTGTGTCCATTCGTCGATGTCTTCGGGCCAAGGCTTGACCGTCTTTGTCCATCCGCCTTCGCGGGCGACGGCGCCCCCTCCGGCGGGCGAGGTCGGCCGGCCGCCGCGCTGGATGTACGCCACGCCGCGCGGACACAGTACGCGCATCACCTCGACCATCGGGACGTCGCCGAGGTCCTCCGCAACGATCAGGTTCGCAAGATTTTCCGCGTACGGCAGCCGCGCACCGTCGAACCGGTCGACCGAAACGGCGCCGTACAGGCCCATGGAACGAATGTGTTTGCGGGCCGCTCGAACGTTGGCGGCATCGGTATCCAGTCCGTGGACCAGGTAGTGGTCGCCCGCGTGCAGGGCGGTGGTGAGTCGGCCGTCGCCGCAGCCCACGTGGATGATAAGGCCGCCATTGACGCCGGTCGCGTCAAGGATCTGCCTGGCCTCGTCGGCGGTGGCGGCCTGGGCGGTTTCGGAGCCGTACACCAAGAGCCCTGCCAGCGACAGAACCGCTACGAAGCGAATGCAACTCGGTCTCTCGTGAACCATTCGGCGTCTCCTGCGTTAGGCGTGCGTGCCCGCCGCCCGGCGCCACGCATGAGGGCGGCCCCCGTCGGCTCGTCATTATGCCGCGCACGCCCCCGGTTGGCAACTGCCGTGACGGTACGCCGGACGCCGAAATGCCATCCCTGCCACACTGCTCCGGCAGAGGGCAAAAAAAACCGGCCGGGCGAACTTGCCCGGCCGGGAACATGTTTCTTATGCTGACTTCACTTACTACTACAGCGCCACTTGGCCCTTTTGCGCAGCGGGTCTCCGCACCCGCCGCGCAGAAAGCCCGCGTTCTCCCGCTCTGGAGAGGCGTTCGCGCGGCGGGTACCCATTCGACAGGCTCAGGGCAGGCTCCGACCTGCCGCGCAGAAAACCGCGTTCTCCCGGAAGCCTTTGTCTTTCTCCTACGCCCTGCGCCTTCGGACGTAGCGCGTGAGGCAACCGATGCCCAGCACCAGTCCCGCCAGCGTCACGGGTTCGGGGATGACGCTGGCGTCGCCGGAGAGTTCGAAGACGTGTCCTGTTTCGCCGGCGGTGCCACAAGACTGGGTTCGTCGCCAGCCCACGGCGTTGTTTCCAGTAGCCTCAAGGCCGAACCAGTACTCGGCGTCCCCGCTCAGCGTCACGCCGGACACGGCGAAGGAGAAGTCCTCGCCCATGCTGGAATCGATGTTGATGTTCCAGAAGCCGATTGAAGACCCGGCTGCTCCGGCGATGTCCTCGTACAGCGTCACGGTGGCCGGTGAACTGCCGCCGCCCATGATGCCGCCGCCGTAGGCGTTCAGTTTGATTTCGCTCAGGTCCCATTCCAGGGCGGCGTTGGTGGTGAATGGTTCGAGTATCTCCGGCGGCGGCGACGTGTTATTCCATGCGTCATAAACGTCATCAGGCTCGGACGTCGCATCGCCGTAACTGGAAAAGGCCACCGTTATGCCCCCGGCCGTCCCGGTAACGGCCAGAATCAGCCCAATTCCTGCCAAGATTCCTATGTATCTCATCACTTCTTTCTCCTTCGTTTCTTCCCGGCCCCCGGCCGCGCCGTGCGGCCGAGTGTAAGGCCGAGAAGCCGTTGTGTTTTTCCTACACCTTCCGCCTTCGGACGTAGCGGGCCAGGCAACCGATGCCCAGCATGAGGCCTGCCATGGTGACGGGTTCGGGGACGATTTTCACCTCTGCGCCGCTAAGATTCCTGTGACAATCCAGGAAAGTGGTCGGGTCAATAACCATTGTCGTTGGACCCGGTGAATAGGCCGCGGCATTCAGCACGATGTCGAACCTCGTGGAGTCAACGAGGTTCAGTGCTGTCAACTCCAGCGTGATGATCCTCGTGTCATCAGTGATGTTAGACATGAAGATGACGACGCTGCAGCCCGCGTCCCCGTCATTCCACGCATCATTGATGCCGCCCGGGGGCGAGGGCCACATGGCCATACTGAAGGCGGGGTTAAAGGTGCCCCCGTCGAGCTGAATGTAGGCTGGGTCCCACTCAAACACGATGTCCGCCGCGTTCCATTGGCCAGCCTCGGCGAACCGCGCCCACACGTCGAGGGTGAAAGTGTCTCCGGGCTTTACCGTTGTGCCTGTAGCGGGTTCGACGGTGAGGTCTACCGTTGTGGCCCCGGCCGTCCCGGTGACGGCCAGAAGAAGGCCAATTCCTGCCAAGATTCCTATGTATCTCATCACTTCTTTCTCCTTCGTTTCTTCCCGGCCCCGGCCGCGCCGTGCGGCCGAGATGAAGGCCGAGAAGGCCATTGTGTCTCTCCTACGCTTTCCGACGCCGGATGTAGCGGGCCAGGCAGCCGATGCCCAGCATCAGTCCCGCCATCGTCACGGGCTCGGGGACGGCCTGGATGTTCAGGACACCCTCGTAGCCGCTGCCGTAACCCTCGGAATCGACAAAGCCCACTGACCACGGCCCACCATCGTTGGGAGAACGAGTGCCCCAGCCCTGGTCGTCAAAGTGCACCGACCAATCCTTAGTCCAGCCGTCTTGGCCGTCGGCCTCGGTCCAGTTCACGGCACCGAACCAGATACGGACGTCCTCGCCCAGTTGAACCTCCGGGTCGCTGGCGTCGTACTTGTTCTCGTTGTTGTCCCAATAGGCCGTGCCGCTGAAACTGAAGTCACCGATGTCGGATATCGTATTGATGTAATCGGCAGGGTCGTCAGTGGACCACTGCACAAGCCACCCCGTTCCCCACGGATTGGGGATGACCTCGACGTCCCACTTCCCGTCGGCGTCGGCGGTGCCGGTGGGCGCCGGGCCGTCGGGATCCCACACGACCTTCTCACCCCAACTCCTGGCACGAGGGTTGTCCTGAAGCCAGATGTTGAAGCCGGAAATGCCCTCGCCGACACCCAGGCCGTCACGCCAGTTCATATAGGTGTTGTAACTGTCCGGCTGGGGTTTCGCACCAGCCGGGTTGTAGAACGTCTCGTACATGCCCACCGCCCATGGCTGGTGGGTGCGGCGAGCGTTTGGCTGGGTCGCCTTGTTCTCGCCGGCGATGTCGGACATTCCCGCCGATCCCGGGTACGCCTGAATCAGGTCATCGGGGTCAAATGTGTACGTGAGGGCCCCGGCCGTCGCGGTGACGGCCAGAAGAAGGCCAATTCCTGCTAAGATTGCTACGTATCGCATAACTCTTCCTCCTTTGGAGGGAAAACCCTCTGCTGCCGTTTGTCTCTTGCGGGTCGGGCCTGGCGGTCAGGCCGATCCCGTTTTGGCCGGAGGGCAGTGCCCCGGCCGCTTGCCTCATACGTCTTTGCTGCTGCTTCCGGCCCGCGTTCGCAGGTGTTCAGGGTTGTCATTTCGAGCGAGTCCCGATTAATCGGGACGAGTCAAGAAATCTTGCCGTCGTCTTTGGTTTTCGACTTGCCGCACGGCGAGACCCCTCGGCTGCGCTCGGGGTGACAGCACGCTAAACACCGCCTTCGGCGGACCGCACGTCTTTGGGTCATTTACGTCCCCCTTTTCTTATGCCATCCGTTCGAACGGTCCCGTTTACCTCGCGTTATCCTTGCGGCCCCGGCCGCACGGCGCAGGCCGGGAAGGCCGCTCAATAATCCGCGTGGGTGCAGAGCACCCACCCTACGGGCTGCCGTCACAGGCCCGGTTCGGGCAGGGCGGCAAGCCATTCTCGCGGCGGGTCAGTCCCGGCGCGCCGGGACGCCGCGCGAATCGTTGCAGTATTAGAGCCTCTGCGCCCTCGGACGTACCGTGCCAGGCATCCGATGCCCAGCATGAGTCCCGCCATGGTTACGGGTTCGGGGATGACGCTGATCTTGATGGCCATGCCGTCGTCGATGACGGCCTGGTTGTAAGACCACTGGAGGTTGCGGCCACTGGTCTGGCCGCCGGTGTCGCGGATGCCGACGGTGGCGCTTAGGCCGTTGTCGTGAAAGCCGTCGCCGCCGGTGACGACCACGTCCTGGTACTGGAGGAGGATCGTGCCGGTACCCTCGTAGAGGATCGCCTGGAAGGTCACGGTGTCCGGGCTGCCAGGCGCGGCTTCGACCCGATCCCATTGGACGATGAAGCGGCGATCTCCCGGAACCGTGCCAAGGGTCTCGTAGTAGGCGGGCGCCGAAGCGGTGATCCGCCAATCGTCCCACAGGACCGCGATGGTCGGAAGGTCCCACGCCGGGCTCTGGCTCGTCAAATCCACGTTCGTTTCCTGCGTATTCTCGTTGCCGAAGGTGATAAGGCCGTTGTCGCTGAAGCGGGCGTAGGCGTACGTCTTGCCGTAAATGGTGAAATCGAATCCCATTTTGGCGGTCTTGGCCGAGTCATCCTCTACGGGCTGCCACGTCGACCCGGATGCAGATATATCTTGCCAGGCGAAGGTCACCTCATCGGTGGCGAGGTAGCCGAACGCGTCGGGACCGACCGTCACGGCGTGTGCCGAAACGGCCATGGAAGCGGCCAGGATCGCCGCTATGGGAACTGCGTATCTCACCGGGAACCGTCCTCGCTTGGTTGCGTCCATGTTGCCTCGTTACCCCCCGTGTTTGTGCTCACACGGCTTGCGGCCGGAGTGTGAGCGTGTCAGCCATGTTTTACCCGCGGGGCGCCTCGCTCTCGCGGCGCTTCTTCTCAGCGTTTCGGGCCTGCCCCGTCGGCAGGCGGTCCCTCTGCGGGCTGTGCCCATACGGATGCTACGACACTAGATGTCTATCTTGCGCTTTCCTTTCCCAGGGTCCGTCGCGCTCGTCCCGGCGACCGCGCGGTGGGCAAGACTGCCCACCGCGCTATCCCCGAGAACCCCTCACGCGGCGGGTACCCGTTCGACAGGCTCAGGGCAGGCTCCGACCTGCCGCGCAAAGTTGCGTTGTAGTTCTAGGCGGCCAGCCTGGCCGAGAACCGCATGGCGAAGTTGCGCCCCGCCCAGCGGTCTTCCGTCTCGGGGTTGATCGCCGGGACGGCCAACAGGCGGCCGGCCCGTTTCAGCCGGGCCACCGGCCGGATACCGTCTCGGGCCGGGGGCCGCAGGTTGCCAAACGCGGTCGGTTTCCGTGTCCGTTTCATGTTCTTGTTCCTTTTCGGCCCCCCGGTCAGGCGGCCACGGCCTCCTGGGGGATGGGCCTGGCGTCCGGTCGG
>CAYVAM010000058.1:0-21876 GCA_964449275.1 uncultured Anaerolineales bacterium | reverse complement strand
TGCTCCACCGTTGCAGCGAGGCCCTCGGCATCGCCTACCAGATCGCCGACGACCTGAAGGACCTCCACAGCGACGACGGGCCGAGCGACGTGGCGGCAATGCGTCCGTCGATCCTGCTGGCCATCGCCTACCAACGGGCCGGCGCAGGCGACCGCGAGTTCTTGGAGACCGTGTGGCGGCGGTCCTCCGACGTGCCGGCCGACGAGGTCCGCCGCCGGTTCGAGACGCTGGGTGTCGAGCAGGAAGCCCGGCAACTCCTGGCCGACTACGAGGACCAGGCCACACGATGCCTGGAGCCGCTGACGAGCACCGACCTGAAACAACTGCTCCGCCGCGTCGTCTTCAGAATCTTCCGCCGCCAGCCATGAGGAACGTCGCCCCGTGAGTCTCAGGCTCGACATGCTCCGGGCCGCCGCCAGGGCGCGACGCCGGCGTCCCGACGCCGCCCAGCGTATCGCCCGTTTCCTCCAATCCCGCGCCATGCCCGACGGCGGGTTCACCGGCCGCGGCGCTGCCAGCGACCTCTATTACACCGTCTTCGGGATGCAAGGCCTGGTTGCGCTCGGCGAAGCGTTACCTTCAGCCGCCGTCGAACCCGACGCCGAGCCCGCCATCAAGCCCGCCATCGAGCCCGCCGCGGAAGCGGCGGGTCACGCGCGTCACGCAACGCTTCACTACCTGCGCGAATTCGGCGACGGCGCATCGCTCGACTTCGTGCACTTGGCCTGCCTGGCACGGTGCTGGGCCTTGTTGGCCGACGACAAGCCGGCGCCCGACGTGCGGACGACCGTCCTCAAACGGTTGGAAGCCTTTCGCTCGCCCGACGGCGGGTACCACCCGACCCCCGGCGCCGGCCGGGGAACGGCCTACGCCGCGTTTCTCGCGCTCGGAGCATACCAGGACTTCGAGACACCTCTGCCCGAACCGGCGGGTCTGGTTCGCTGTGTGCAGTCGCTGCGCACTGACGGCGGCGGATACGCCAATACGCCGGGGATGCCACAGGGTTCAAGCCCCGCGACGGCGGCCGCCGTTGTCGTCCTCAACGAACTGGGCGAGACGGTCGGGCAAGACGTTATCGGCTGGCTTGCCGCGCAGATGCACACGGACGGCGGGTGGTCGGCGATGCCGGCTGTGCCGCTCGCCGACCTGCTCTCGACGGCCACCGCCATCCACGCCCTCGCCGTCGCAGGCGCCTCATTGGATAAGGCGAGAAGCCCCTGTCTTCCATTTGTCGAGAGCCTCTGGTCCGACGAAGGCGGCTTTCGCGGCCACGGGTTCGACGACCACCTCGACTGCGAGTACACCTTCTATGGGCTGCTTGCCCTGGGCCACTTGGCTGACTGACCATGCCGATCGACCGACCTCGGCTCGAAAAAACGCTCCACGCCGCACGGCAGCACCTCCTGGCCCACCGAACGCCCGACGGCTACTGGGAAGGAGAACTGTCGCCCAGCGCCCTTTCGACCGCCACAGCCGTCTGGGCCCTGCACGTCGTAGCCCAGAAAAAGGTACCAGGTACCTTTTCCGCGCTCATTCGGCCCGGCCTCGACTGGCTCGCGAACCATCAGAACCACGACGGCGGGTGGGGCGACACGCCACGCTCGAAGAGCAACCTGAGCACCACGATGCTTGTCTGGTCGGCCCTGGCGGCCTCCGACGGCGCCGACGCCCACGCAAACGCCGCCTCCCACGCCGAAGCGTACCTGGCTCGCAAAGCCGGCGGTCTCGAGCCCCACCACCTGGCCCTCGCCGTACACCGATGCTACGGCAACGACCGGACGTTCTCCGCACCGATCCTCACAATGTGTGCCCTCGCCGGACGCCTCGGCAACGGACGCGAGGCATGGCAGCACGTCAAGGCCCTGCCCTTTGAACTGGCCGCCTGCCCGCCCACGTGGTGGAAACGGCTGCGCCTGCCGGTCGTCAGTTACGCCTTGCCGGCCCTGATCGCCGTCGGCCAGGCGCGGTACCACTTTAGCCCGCCCGTCTGTCCCGTGACGCGACTGGTGCGGCGCCTGGCGCAGCGGCCGACGCTGAAACGGCTGACGTCGCTCCAACCGGAGAGCGGCGGCTTTATCGAGGCCACCCCGCTGACGAGTTTCGTCACGATGAGCCTGGCTGCCATCGGTCAGGCCCACCACGAAGCCGTGGCCCGCGCCGTCGAGTTCCTCACCCGCTCGGCCCGAGCCGACGGCTCCTGGCCCATCGACACGAACCTTGCCACCTGGGTCACCACGCTCGCAACGTGCGCCCTGGCTGCCGCACCCGACTTTGCCGCAATTCTCCCGTCCGAGGATCGCCGGCGGATTCTCGACTGGCTCCTCGGCCAGCAGCACCGCCGTGTCCACCCCTACACCTATGCCGCGCCCGGCGGGTGGGCGTGGACCAACCTCTCGGGCGGCGTTCCCGACGCCGACGACACGGCCGGGGCCCTGCTTGCCCTGAGACACCTGGCGGCCGATGACCCGCGCGCACGCGATGCCGCAGCCGCAGGCGCCGCGTGGCTGCTCGACCTTCAGAACCGTGACGGCGGCTTGCCGACGTTCAGCCGCGGATGGGGCAAACTGCCGTTTGACCGCAGCAGCCCCGACCTGACGGCCCACGCCTTGGCCGCGTGGGCGGCCTGGCGCAACGACCTGCCGCACGACCTCCGTGCCCGCGTCGATGCCGCTGCCGCACGCGCGCTCGCGTACCTGGCATCACGTCAGTCACCGGACGGCGCGTGGGTCCCCCTCTGGTTCGGCAATCAGGACGCGCCGGGCGAAGAGAACCCCACGTACGGCACGGCCCGCGTCGTGGCGGCCCTCGAACCGCTCGCGCGTCCGGACGGCGGGCCAGCGTGTGACATGGTGGCACGCGGGATGGCATACCTGCTGTCGGCCCAGAACGAAGACGGCGGCTGGGGCGGTGCGCCGGGCGTCGCTTCGTCCATCGAAGAGACGGCCCTGGCGGCTTACACGGTGGCGCAGGAGCCGGATCGGCAGCGGGCTCGGGTGGCCATCGAGCGTGCGGCGGCGTGGCTCATCGAACGGACCCGCGAGGGCACGGCCTTCGAACCGGCGCCCATCGGACTCTACTTCGCCAAACTCTGGTACTTTGAGCGGCTCTATCCGGCAATCTTCACGGTGGCGGCACTCCAACGCGTGCTTGCACTGGAGATTGAGTAGGCCGGGGCAAAAAGGTTCCAGGAACCTTTTCCCCGAAGGGCCCGGAGGGTGCTACGCAGAAAAGGATCCTGGAACCTTTTTGCCTAATCCGTGGTCACGCCCGCGACGCGGCCGGCGCCGATAAGCCCTGTCCGAGCGGCCCGCCGTCCTGATATACTTGTTGAGGCACCTTTGGAGACTGGCGCCATGAGACGACACGCCGCGCTTACCGCCTGCGTGCTCCTGGTCGTATGGCCGATGGGCTGCGAGCAGCCGGAGCCGCCCGCGCCTGCGCCGGCATCCGACAAGATGTCGCCCGACTGGCCGATGTTTCGCGGCGCCCCCGGCATGAGGAGCGTCGCAGAGGGCAACCTGCCCGACGCACTGACTCTGAAGTGGAAGTTCGAGACACAGGACGCTGTCCGTTCGTCTGCGGCCATCGCCGGCGGCCGCGCCTTCGTCGGCTCCGACGACGCTCGTCTGTACGCCATCGACCTCGCCTCCGGCAAGAAGGCCTGGGTCTTCAAGACCGACGACACCGTTGAGGCGTCGCCGCTCGTCCTCGACGGCGTCGTGTACGTCGGCTCCTCCGACGGTTTCCTCTACGCCGTCGACGCCGCGACGGGCACGCTCAGATGGAAATACGAGACGGAAGACAAGATCCTGGGCGCGGCCAACTGGACGGCATCACCGGACGGCAGCCGCAAGTGGATCCTCATCGGCGGTTACGACACCCGCCTGCATTGCGTCGAGGCCGAGACCGGCAAGGCCGTCTGGACGCTCGAGACCGACAACTTCATCAACGGGGCTCCCGCCGTCTCGGCCGGCAGGACCGTCTTCGGCAGTTGCGACGCCCAAATTCACGTCGTCGGCGTCGCCGACGGGGTAGAGACGGCGTCGATCGACGCGGGCGCCTACATCGCCGGCTCGGCAGCCATGGCCGACGGCCGCGTCTACGTGGGGCACTACGAAGGCGAACTCCTCTGCGCCGACCTCGCCACGTCCAAAATCATCTGGCGGTACGGCGATGGCGAGACCTCGTTCTACTCGTCGCCCGCGGTGGGCGACCGTGTTGTGGTCATCGGCGCGCGCGACAAGCGTCTGCACGCCGTGGATCGGGCGACCGGCAAGCGCCTCTGGACGTTCGCAACGCGCGGCGACGTGGACTCCTCGCCCGTCATCTGCGGCGACAAGGTCGTCTTCGGCTCGAACGACGGGCGGATCTACATGGTGCGACTGGCCGACGGCCGAGAAGTCTGGTCGTTCGAGACGGGAAGGCCCGTGTCGGCCTCGCCCGCCGTGGCCGCCGGCCGCCTCGTCATCGGCGGCGAAGACGGCGTCGTTTACTGCTTCGGGCCCAAGGCCGCGACGTGACCGGTGTCATCGAATCGCTCGTCATATAGTTAGCCGCCGGGCTTGCCCGGCGCGTCCACGATGGAGGTGCCCATGGCCGACACACCGGCGCTGGTCAAACTCGAGAACGTGACCAAGACGTACGAGACGCCCGGCGGCGAGGGATTGACCGTCCTGGACGATGTTTCGCTGACCGTCTCCGGCGGCGAATCGCTCGCCGTCGTCGGGCCGTCAGGCAGCGGCAAGAGCACGCTCCTGAACATCATCGGGACGCTCGACCGCCCGACGAGCGGCCGCGTGCTGCTCGACGGTCTGGACCTGTCGCACCTGGCCGACGACGACCTGGCTGCCATCCGCAGCCGCCGCATCGGGTTCGTCTTTCAGTTGCATCACCTGCTGCCGCAGTGCACGGCCCTGGAGAACGTTCTGGTGCCTGCGATGGCCGGCGGCGCGGTGAGCCCGCAGACGGAGCAGCGCGGGCGGCAGTTGCTCCAGCGCGTCCGCCTCGCGGACCGGATGGCGTACCGGCCGGGACACCTTTCGGGCGGCGAGCGGCAGCGGGTGGCGGTCGCGCGGGCACTCATCAACGAGCCGACCCTGCTTCTGGCCGACGAGCCCACCGGGTCGCTCGACCGGGCGGCATCGGAGAACCTGGAAGAGTTGCTCGTGGAACTCAACCGCGAGGAAGGCGTCACGCTGATCGTCGTCACCCACGCCGCCGCGCTGGCAGGGCACATGGCGCAGGCGATGGAACTTCGCGACGGCCGCCTCGCGCGCCTGGAACACGCCGGATGAACCTTGATACCCGTGCGCGGCGAGTCTCCGCACCCGCCGCGCAACGAAACGTTATCGGCACAGCGACGCGGTGGGTACTCCAGACCCACCGCGCACGGCGTATCGTAAAGGGCGCGGCAGGCAGGATTGCCCGCCGCGCAGGGAAACTGTAATAACTGTGCGCGGCGGGTCTCCGCACCCGCCGCGCGGGGACTCGGTTATGAACCTTTGGACACTGGTTGCGCGGAGCCTGCGGTTCCACTGGCGAAGCCACCTGGGCGTCGTCCTGGGCGCAGCGGTGGCCACCACCGTGCTCGTCGGGGCGCTCGTGGTGGGCGACTCGGTCCGCTGGAGCCTGCGTCGGATGGCGCTGGCGCGGCTGGGCGAGACGGAACTGGCCCTGGTCGCGCCGGAGCGGTTCTTCAATTACACGCTGGCCGGCCGGCTCGATGACGCTCTGTTCTGGCCCAGCAGACGCAAGGGCATTCGACTGCGCACCGGAGGACCAACAGCGTCGATCCTGCAAATGCGGGGAATTGTCGCACGGGAAGACGGCAGCGCCCGGATCAACGACGCCCAGATCATTGGCGACGGCTGGGCCTTCTGGCGTATCGGCGAGGCCGGCAAGATGATTCTCTTCGAGCGAGAACCTGGCGCTGCCTTCGTCAACGAACGGGCGGCGCGGGCGCTCCGCGTCGAACCGGGAGACACCATCCTGGTGCGCGTCGGGGAGCCTGGCGCGCTGTCGTTCGATGCGCCACTTTCGGGCGAAGCCGGCCCTTCCGTCTCCCTGCGCGTAACGGTCAAGCGCGTCGTCTCCGACGAAGAGTTCGGCCGCTTCAGCCTGGCGGCAAACCAAGTTTCGCCGCCAACCATCTTCGTGCCTCTGGGGTGGCTGCACGAGCAACTTGGGCCGACCGTCGCGGGCCGGGCGAACGTGCTGCTCGTGGGCAACGGGGACACCGGCGCAGCCCCGACAGTGGAGCAAGCCACCACGGCCCTGAAGAAGGTTTGGCAGCTCGCCGACGCCGAACTCGATCTTGAGCCGTTGCCCGATGGCTCCGGCGTGGAACTCCGCACCAGCCGCGTCTTTCTCGACCCGCCCGTGGTCCGGGCGGCGGCGGATGCCAACCCTGCCGCCGTCGGCGTGCTCACGTATCTCGTCAACGAACTCCGTGTAGGCGACCGGACGACGCCGTACTCGATGGTCACGGCCGTCGGTCCGCTAAGCGCCGGCAAAGAGTCGGCCAAAGGCGAATCGGTCGCGGGTCTGCTTCCAAGCAACATGGCCGACGACGAGGTCGTCATCAACACGTGGCTGGCCGACGACCTGGGCGCCAAGGTCGGCGACGAACTGGCCCTTGTCTACTTCGTGCCGGGGCCGATGCGACGGCTCATAGAGAAGTCGAGCACGTTTCGCATCCGCGCGGTCGTCCCCATCGAAGGCGCGGCCGCCGACCGCACGCTCATGCCGGACTTCCCTGGTCTGGCCGACGTGCACGACTGCCGCAACTGGAAGCCCGGCTTCGCCATCGACCTCAAAAGAATCCGGACGAAGGACGAACAGTATTGGGATGACCACCGCGGCACGCCGAAGGCCTTCGTGACGCTTGCGGCCGGGCGGAAGATGTGGAAGAACCGTTTCGGCGACCTGACGGCGGTACGCTTCGCGGGGATGACCAAGGGCGAGGTCGAAGGCGCCATCCTGGGCCGCCTCCGTCCGGCGGCGCTCGGTTTCTTCTTCCAGCCGGTCCGCGAGCAGGCCCTGGCGGCAAGCGGCCAGGCCCTCGACTTCGGCCAACTGTTCCTTGGCCTGAGTTTCTTCCTCATCATCGCAGCGCTGGTGCTGACGGGCCTCTTGTTCGCCCTCGGCGCCGAACAGCGGGCCGAAGAGACGGGGATGCTGATGGCGGTCGGCTTCCCGCCGAAGCGCGTGCGGCGGCTCATGCTGGCCGAGGGCGGGGCGCTTACGCTCATTGGCGCCGTCGTCGGGACGGTTGGCGGCGTCGCGTACACGCGGGTGGTGCTCTGGGGTCTGGCCACGGTGTGGCAGAGCGCCGTCGGGGCGTCGGACCTCGTCTTTCACGCGCGGCCGCTGACGCTCGTGGCCGGTGCAGCCGCCGGTATAGTCGTCGCGTTGGTGACCGTGTGGCTGACGCTTCGCCGACAAGCCCGTGCCCCTGCGCGGGAACTGCTGGCGGCGGGCGCGGATGCCGACCTTCAGACCGCCGTGCCGAGGGGCGTGCGGCCGTGGTTTGGGCTTGGGCTGGCCCTTGTGTGCGCGCTGGGAGCGGCGGCGCTTCTGGTCACCATGGCCTCCGCCAAAGGGCGAGCCCAGGCAGGCGTGTTCTTCGGCGCCGGGGCGCTGCTGCTGGTGGCGGGACTGGCCCTGTGCCACGCGGCGCTCGCGCGGATGGCCGCATCGAGCGTGCGGCACCGCCTGTCGCCCGTCGGCCTGGGCCTGCGGAACGCCACGCGGCGGCGGGGGAGGAGTTTGGCAACCATCTCGCTGGTGGCGTTCGGGGCGTTCCTGGTCGTCGCCATCGGCGCGAACCGCCGACCGCCGGTCGAAGATGCCGGTATCAGGTCGTCGGGCACGGGCGGCTTCCGGCTTTTGGGCCAGGCCACGCTGCCCGTCCATCACGACCTGCTGAGCAAGGACGGCCGCAAACAATATGCCCTGCCGGACGATCTGCCGCAGAAGGTCAAGGAGATCGTGCCGATGCGTGTGCACGAAGGCGACGACGCCTCGTGCCTGAATCTGAACCGCGTCCAGAGACCGCGGCTGGTGGGCGTGCAGCCGGAGACGCTGGCGCAGCGCAAGTCATTCACGTTCGCCGAGACGCTCGGGCCGCTCGCAGAAGGCGAAAACCCGTGGATGCTGCTGGCAAAGCGCGGCCAACCGGACGTCGTGCCGGCCATCGGCGACGTCGCCACCATCCAGTGGTCGCTCGGTAAGAAGGTCGGCGACGAGATGGCCTACACCGACGGTCGTGGCCGCGAGTTCCGGCTGCGGATCGTCGGCGCGCTGGCCGGGTCGATCCTTCAGGGGTCGCTCCTCATCTCGGAAGACGCGTTCCTGGAGCGGTTCCCGTCCGAGAGCGGCTACCGCATGCTTTTGATAGATACGCCGCCTGAAAACACGAAAGAGGTATCGGGAATCCTCTCGAAACAACTCGCCGACGTGGGGCTTGCCATCACGCCGACGGCCGACCGGCTGGCCGAACTGGCCGCCATGCAGAACACGTACCTGGCCATCTTCCAGACGCTCGGCGCACTTGGCCTCTTGCTGGGGAGCGTCGGCCTCGGCGTCGTCGTCCTGCGGAACGTCCTTGAGCGGCGCGGGGAACTGGCGCTGGCGCGGGCGGTGGGCTTTCGGACACGGGCGCTCGACTGGCTGGTTCTGGCCGAGCACTGGGGCCTTCTGGCCATGGGCCTCGCCTGCGGCGTCGTGGCAGCCCTGGTGGCCGTGGCGCCGGTGATCTGGTCGGCAGCAGCGGCGGTGCCGTACCTGTCGCTGGCGGCGACGCTGGCGGCGGTGGCCGGAAGCGGCGTGCTGTGGACGTGGCTGGCCACGCGGTTCGCACTTCGTGGCCCGCTGCTGGCAGCGTTGCGGAACGAATAGCCGGCCGGCGGGTTCAATCTCCCGGGAGAGCCCGCGCACCGGGCCGCACGGGTTGATTTCGCAGGGGTCTGGGGGTACGATGGTGCGGAAGCGAGACGGGGTCAGGCCCTTCCGAGACGGGGGCTGACCCTTTTTTGCGGGGAGCCGCATGAAGGCGTTTCTTCTGAGAGCGATTCCGGTCGCCCTGGCGCTTGCGGGCATCCTGTCCGTGACGCTGTGGCTGAGGGCCACGCCGGCGTACGACCTCAAGAGGCGGACCGAGGTGGCGGGCCAGGGCGTGCTCCGGAAGGTGGAGGTCTCGTTTCCCGGCCACTTCCAGGCCGGCGACGGCAAACCGGCCGACCTGCGCGGTTCCTGGCCGCGCTTCCGCGGCGCCCGCTATGACGCCGTCAGCACGGAGTCCGTCCGGTTGGCCCGCACGTGGCCGCAGGGCGGGCCGAAGGCGCTCTGGAGCACCCCCGTGGGCATCGGGTACGCGGGGCCGGCGGTCAACCGCGGCCGCGTGTACCTGCTGGACTACGATGAAACGAAGGAGGCCGACACGCTGCGGTGCCTGTCGCTGGCCGACGGCACCGAGATCTGGCGGCGATGGTACCAGATCCCCACCGTCAGCGATCACGGCATCTCGCGGACCGTCCCGGCCGTGACCGACCGGTCTGTGGTGACGTTCGGCCCGAATTGCCACGTCATGTGCGTGGATGCCGAGACGGGCGACTTCCGCTGGGGCATCGACCTCGTGAAGGAGTACGGGGCCAAGGTGCCGAAGTGGTACGCGGGCCAGTGCCCGCTGATCGACGGGGGCCGGGCCATCCTTGCCCCGGTCGGCAAAGACGTGCTGATGATGGCCGTCGAGTGCGAGTCCGACGGGGTGGTGGCCTGGAAGACGCCGAACCGCCGCGGTTGGAAGATGACCCATTCCTCGATCATCCCGATGGACTTGGGATCCTGGCGAATGTACATCTATTGCGCGAGCGGCGGGGTCGTGGGCGTGGCCGCCGAGGACGGACCGGGCCACAAGGCCGGCGACATCCTCTGGGAGTGCCCCGAGTGGCAGGTCCGTTTCGCCAACGCTCCGAGCCCCGTCGTCATCGGAGGCGGGCACGTGCTGCTGTCGGGCGGGTACGGCAGCGGCAGCATGATGATCCGGATCGTCGAGGAAGGCGAAGGGCTTGCCTGCAAGGTGGTTTGGCGGCTGGAGAAGTCCGGCCAGTTCGGTTCCGAGCAGCAGACGCCGCTGTTCTACAACGGACACATCTTCGGCGTTCTTCCGAAGGAGGCGCGGCCGCTCGGCGAGCAACTCATCTGCATGGACCTGGAGGGCAAACACCTCTGGACGAGCGGGCGGGCGAACCGGTTCGGCCTCGGTTCGTACATGATCGCCGATGGGCTGATCTTCGTGATGGACGACGAGGGCCTCTTGACGCTGGCCGAGGCCACGGCCGAAGGTTACAAGCCGCTCGCCCGGGCCAGGGTGCTCGACGACGGGCACGAGACGTGGGCGCCGCTGGCCATCGCGGGCGGACGGCTTCTCGTTCGAGACCTGAAGAGGCTGGTCTGCCTGGACGTGCGCAAGGCGGGCCGGGAGTAGCGAACATGGCGCAGTGGAAACCGAGCGGCTTGGGGCCGGAGTTCACGTACGACCTGACGGAACTCAAGAAGGTCGATCCGGCACTCATCCACTACGAGCAGGCGGCATCCGTGCCGACCGGCATGACGAGGCCGAAAGGCATCGCCGTCGGCGCAGACGGACGCCTGTTCGTCGCGGGCGACGGGGGCGTTCGGGTTTTCGACCCCGCCGGCAAACCCGTCTCGCAGTTCAAGACGGGCGGCGAGCCGCACTGCATCGCCCTCGGCAAGACGGGCACGGTTTACGTCGGGATGAAAGACCGCGTCGAGGTGTACGACGCATCGGGCAAACGCGCGGCCGCATGGAAGGGCCTGGGCGAGAGAGCATACGTGACGAGTCTGGCCGTCGGCAAGGCCGATGTGTTCGTGGCCGACGCCGGCAACCGGGTGCTGCTGCGGTACGACACGTCGGGGAAATTGTTGAAGCGAATCGGCGAGGAAGATGCCACGAAACATGCGCCGGGTCTCGTTGTGCCAAGCCCGTACTTCGACGTGGCCCTCGGGCCGGAAGGGATGCTGTGGCTCACCGACCCCGGCCGGCGGCGCGTGGAGTGCTACACGTACGAGGGTACGTTTCGGTTCACGTGGGGGAAGTTCTCGATGAAGATCGAGGGTTTTTGCGGATGCTGCAACCCGACGCACCTGGCCATCGACGCCGGCGGCAACTTCATCACCAGCGAGAAAGGACTGCCGCGCGTCAAGGTGCACGACGACGAGGGTAACTTCAAGAGCGTGGTGGCGGCGCCGGCCGACTTCGCCGACGGCACCGTGGGGCTGGACCTGGCGGTGGACGCGAAAGGGCGAATCCTGGTGCTCGACCCCAAGCGGTGCGAGGTGCGGATCTTTGTGAAAAAGCGATCGTGAATCTGAGATTTGAGATCTGAAATCTTCTGCGATCTGAGATTTGAGATTTGAAATCTTCTGAGATCTGAGATTTGAGATTTGAAATCTTGCGAGGTCTGAGATTTGAGATTTGAAATCTTCTGCGATCTGAGATTTGAAATTTGAAATCTTGCGAGGTCTGAGATCTAAAATCTTGCGAGATCTGAGATTTGAAATCTTGCGACGTCTGAGATCTGAGATTTGAAATTTGAAATCTTGCGAGATCTGAGATTTGAAATCTTGCAAGGTCTAAGATTTGAGATTTGAGATTTGAGATCTGAGATTTGAAATTTGAAATCTTCTGAGATCTGAGATCTGAAATCTCAGGATTTGAGATCTCAGATAGCAGATCCGCGACAGCAGACGGCTGCAAGGAGCAGCGCATGACCAGGCACACGGACCGGTCCGAGCGGCGGCGCGAGTTCCTGCGCAGCCTCGTGCGGTACCCCGTCCTGGGTGCGCTGGGACTCTTGGGAGGCCGCCTGCTGAGGAGGCAGCCCGGCCGTGGCCCCATCCAGGCCGGCCGGAAGTGCACCAACCGCGGCATCTGCCGCGGATGCCTCCGGCTCTCAACGTGCTGCCTGCCGCACGCGTTGATGGCCCGCAACGTCCTCGACCGTGATGGGCCAATCCGTCCCACCTTTTAGCCGCGACCCGCCCGGCAGGCCGGTCGCGCACGGCGCCGGGATGCCGAGCAGCACCTTTTAGCCGCGACCCGAAGGGGAGCGCGTAACGATGCCGACAGACAACGACGCCAACAACAAGATCACCCGCCGCAACCTGTTCCGCAAAGGCGGTCTGGCCGCCGGCGCAACAGTTGTGACCGGGACGGCGGCCGCCCTCGCCACGAAAGGCGGCTCCGATGGTCTGGTCTGGCAGATCGATCCGGAAAAGTGCATCCAGTGCGGCAACTGCGCGACGTACTGCGTGCTGGACCCGAGCGCGGTCAAGTGCGTGCACGCGCTCAAACTGTGCGGCTACTGCGACCTGTGCTTCGCCTATTTCTCGCCGGGCTTCGAGCCGGAAGCCAGCATCGAGGTCCCCGCGGTCGAGAGCCAGTTGTGCCCGACCGAGGCCATCAAGCGGCGCTGGATCGAAGGACCACACTACGAGTACACCATTGACGAGGAACTGTGCATCGGGTGCGGCAAGTGCATCAAGGGATGCAACAATTTCGGCAACGGGTCGCTCTTCCTCCAGGTCATGCACAACCGTTGCGTGAATTGCAACGAGTGCTCCATCGCCGAAGCGTGCCCGTCGGATGCGTTTCAACGCGTGCCCGCCGACCACCCCTACCTTCTGAAAGGCGAGGACCACCAAGTTTGAGACACTCTGTGCCCATTCTCGTGGCCCTCTTCCTGATGCCGGCGCCGTCGGCGTTCGGGGCGGAGCGTTTCGCGCTGCCCAAGTTCAAGAGCGGGTACGAGTTGCCGCCGCTTCACGTCCCGCCGGCGGCCTCCGATGCGCTCGAGTACCTGGACGTCGCCGCCCTCGCGGTCGCGCTGGCGCTGGCGTCGTACCTCGCGCTCCGGGCACGGTCGCGGCGGGCGCTGTGGGTGCTGATGGCCGCCTCGCTTGCGTACTTCGGGTTCTATCGCGGCGGGTGCATCTGCTCCATCGGCGCCATCCAGAACGTGGCGCTTGCGCTGCTGGACAACGGATACGCGATACCGTTTACGGCCGTCGCGTTCTTCGTGATTCCGCTGGCGGTCACGCTTCTGTTCGGACGAACGTTCTGCGCAGCCGTGTGTCCGCTGGGGGCGCTCCAGGACATCGTTGCGGTGCGGCCGGTTCGCGTCCCGGCGTGGCTGGATCACGGCCTGGGGCTTCTGGCTTACGTGTACCTTGGCGCGGCGGTGCTGTTCGCAGCCACGGGCGCGGCGTTTCTCATCTGCGAGTACGATCCGTTTGTGGCGATCTTCCGCCTGGTTCCCCTTACGCGCCCCAATGCCATGATGGAAGCGTTCGGCGGCAGCACGGGGATGCTGGTCCTCGGCGCGGGGTTCGTGCTGGTGGGGCTGTTTATCGCGCGGCCGTACTGCCGGTGGCTGTGCCCGTACGGGGCGATCCTGCGGCTGCTGTCGCGCGCGTCGAAGTGGCACGTCACGATCACGCCGGACGAGTGCGTCCACTGTACGCTGTGCGAAGATGCCTGCCCGTTCAACGCGATCCAAAAACCGACGACCGACTTGCCGCGCCCCGACCGCCTGATCGACCGCCGCCGCCTCGCACTCCTGCTGATCCTCGTCCCGCTGCTGCTGGCGGGCGGCGGCTGCTTCGGACGGTGGCTGGGCGAACCGTTCTCGCGCATGCACTTTACGGTGCAGCAGGCCCAGCGCGTCCGCCTCGAGGAGACGGGCCAAATCACGGGCACCGACGACATCAGCGACGCGTTCTACAAGACGCAGCGGCCGCGAGAGGAACTCTACGCCGAGGCCGACGCCATCGGCGGCCGCTTCGACATCGGCGGAACGCTCCTGGGCGTCTGGGTCGGGCTGGTCGTCGCCGTGAAACTCATCCACCTGTCCGTCTATCGCACGCGGACCGATTACGAGCCCGACCGCGCCACGTGCCTCTCGTGCGGCCGATGTTTCAAATACTGCCCGGTTGAACGGAAGCGCCTCAAAACACTTAAGGGTGAACCGACAACGCCATGACCGCCGACGCCAACAAACCAACCGACGCCGACAAAACCAACGATGCCCAGCAGGCCCGCCAGGACGAACTTGCCCGGGTCCGATACCAGGCGGCCGTGGGAACCGCCATCGTGGCCGGCACGTTCTGCCTGCTGGTCGGCGTGACGCTGGCCGTCGCGCACTTCCAGAGAACGACGGTGGGGCTCGATGAATCCGAGGAACTCAACAACCTGAGAAACGCGCTGCTCAAGGTCTCGGACCCCGAGGACCGCAAGGTCATTCGCGAAGACATCCGGCGGCGAGACCTCGAGTTGCGCCAGGACTTCTTCGGCCGCCGAGCGTTCGCCAAGACCGGCGGGTACCTGCTCCTGGCCGGCCTGGTCGTCTTCATCGCCGGCGCGGGCCTTGCCGCCGCCTGCCGCAAACGTCTGCCGACGCCGCTCCGCGCCGACCAGCGCAAGCCCGCCATCGGCGCCCAGGCGGCCAGGTGGGCGGTGACCGTCATCGCGGTAACGCTCGTCGCGGGCGGCGTCTTTGTGGTCGCGTACTACGGCGGCGCACCGGACGGCGAAGCACAGGACGGCGGCGGTCAGGCGATTGCCGTCAAGGACCCGCCCGGTCGCGAAGAGATCCGCAAACACTGGCCGCGCTTCCGCGGGCCGGACGGTTCCGGTCACAGCGCCTACACGAACATCCCCACCACCTGGAACGGCAAGACGGGCGAGAACATCCTCTGGAAGGCGCCCGTGCCGCTGCCCGGCGAGAACTCGCCCGTCGTGTGGGCCGACCGCGTTTTCCTCTCCGGCGCGACGGAAGAGCGGCGCGAGGTCTACTGCTTCGGCGCCGCCGACGGTAAACTCCTCTGGCAGAAACCGGTCTCGACACCCGCCGGGAGCATGACCGAGCCACCCGAAATCCTCGAAGATACCGGCTTTGCCTGCCCCACCTGTGCGACCGACGGCCGCTTCGTCTGCGCCATCTTCGCCAACGCCGACATCGCATGCTTCGACGTCGATGGCCGACAGCGGTGGGTCCGCAACCTCGGCGCGTTCAAGAACGCCTACGGCTACGCCTCGTCGCTCAATATCTATCGGAACACCCTCCTCGTGCTCGTTGACCAGGGCACGCCGGGCAAGCCGCTGTCATACCTGCTGGCGCTCGACCTGATGACGGGCAAGACGGCCTGGCGAACGGAGCGGCCCGTCCCGGGTTCCTGGGCGACGCCCATCCTCGCCCACACCGCCAAGCGCGAAGAGTTCATCGCCGTCGGCTGCCCGTGGGTCATCGCCTACAACCCCGCCGACGGGAAGGAACTGTGGCGGGCCAAGGTCCTCGACGGCGACGTGGCCCCCTCGCCCATCTACCACTCCGGCACGGCCTTTACCGTCAGCACGGGGGCACAGTTAACCGCCATCCCGACGGGCGGCTCCGGCGACATCACCAAAACCGGCATCGCCTGGACCGCCGAGGACGGGCTGCCGGACATCGTCTCGCCCGTGACCGACGGCAAAGTGGTGCTCTTGGTAACCACCGACGGCCTCCTGACCTGCTACGCCGCCGCCGACGGCAAACTGCTCTGGGAACACGAGATCGACGCCATCTTCATGTCGTCCCCCGGCCTGGTCGGAGATCGTCTCTACCTGATGGACGAGAAGGGCGTGATGCGCATCTTCACCGCCGCCGGCGGATACAAGGAAGTTGCCAAGGCCGAACTGGGGGAGAGATCGCACTCCTCCCCCGCCTTTCTCGACGGACGCCTTTACCTGCACGGCAAAAAACACCTGTTCTGCATCGGAAAGAAATGAACGTCTTTAACAAGGCCAGATTAAACCAGCCCCGCCCGGCAAGGCGGGGGCAAACCAGACCAGCCCCGCCTGGCAAGGCGGGGTCGAAGCCCGTAAGGGCGAGGCATGCCTCGCACTTACGCCGACAAACTAGCCCCGCCTGGCAAGGCGGGGTCGAAGCCCGTAAGAGCGAGGTATGCCTCGCCCCCACACAGGCAAAGAAACCATGACCCAGACGGCAGACGACCTTGACCTGACATTCGTCGATGAGGCGGTCGAGCGAATCGGCCGCAGCCCCGAGTTCGCCATCCCCATCCTCCAGGCCATCCAGGACCGCTACCGCTACCTGCCCGAGGAAGCGCTGCGCCGCGTCTGCCGTCTGACCGAGATCACCCCCGCCCGGATCGTCGGCATTGCGACGTTCTACTCGCAGTTCCGCCATCGACCTATGGGCAAACACCTGGTCCGCGTCTGCATCGGAACCGCCTGCCACGTCAAAGGCGCAGGGGTGATCCACGATGCCTTTCTCAAGCACCTCGGCGTCCCGGACGGCGAGGACACCGACCCGGACGGCCTGTTCACGGTCGAGAGGGTTGCCTGCCTCGGCTGCTGCACGCTCGCGCCGGTCGCCCAGATCGGCGACCTCACCTACGGCCACCTGACGCCCGAGCGCACGGGGCAGGCCATCCACGACTTCCTGGAATCCGAGAAGCGCCGCGCCGACCGCCGGCCCGGCGAGGGCGGCCCGGCGAAACCCGGAGCCCAAGCCGCCGGGCCGACGGGAGAGATCCGCGTCACCCTCGACACCTGCTGCATAGCGCGCGGCAGCGGCTACGTGTACGAGGCACTCCTGGACGCCGTAGCCGACACCGGCGCGCGGGCCGTCGTCAAAGGCGTCGGCTGTACCGGCATGACGTACCTGACGCCTCTGGTCACCGTAACCGAGCCCGGCCGCCCCCCTGCCCTGTACGCCAACGTCGCGCCCCAGGACGCCGAGGCGATCGTGCTCCGTCATTTCCGGCCGCACGGACACCTCGCACGGGCCGGCAAGACCGTCTCGCGGCTCCTTGACCAGGTCCTGACCGACGAGGCGTGGGAACCGCTCCAGCGGTACGCCGTCGATGTTCGCGATCCGCCCATCGCCGAGTTTCTCGGACCGCAAAAGCACGTCGCCACCGAGCACTCCGGCCGTGTGCAGCCGACGGACCTCGACGACTACCTCGACCGCGACGGCTTCCAGGCGCTCGAGCGGTGCATCACGGGCCGCTCGCCCGACGAGGTGATAGAGGAGG
This sequence comes from uncultured Anaerolineales bacterium, assembly GCA_964449275.1. Lineage (GTDB taxonomy): Bacteria > Planctomycetota > Phycisphaerae > FEN-1346 > FEN-1346 > JAUVZF01. The sequence goes on along the minus strand of CAYVAM010000058.1, from coordinate 4,758 downwards.
TCCGCATCTCGGGCCTGCGCGGCCGCGGCGGCGCGGGGTACCCGACGAGCCTGAAGTGGCAGGCCGTCCGCCGCGCCGACGCCGACAAGAAGTACGTCGTCTGCAACGGCGACGAAGGCGACCCCGGCGCGTTCATGGACCGCATGATCCTCGAATCGTATCCGTACCGCGTCCTGGAGGGCATGGCGATTGCCGCCACGGCGGTCGGCGCTGAGGAAGGCGTGCTCTACATCCGGGCGGAGTATCCGCTGGCCGTCCGCCGCGTCGGCGAGGCCATCCGCCGCTCGACCGAGCGCGGGTTCCTGGGCGACGATATCCTGGGCACCGGCCGGCGGCTGCACCTGCGGATCATGCAAGGCGCCGGCGCGTTCGTGTGCGGCGAGGAGACGGCCCTGTTGGAATCGATTATGGGCCGCCGCGGCATGCCGCGCCTCAGGCCGCCCTTCCCCGTTGAGAGCGGCCTCTGGGGCCGTCCGACGCTCGTCAACAACGTCGAAACGCTTGCCCTGGTGCCGTGGATCATCCGAAACGGTGCGGCGGCCTTCGCCAAACTTGGCACCGACCACAGCAAAGGCACGAAGGTCTTCTCGCTGGCCGGCAAGGTCAATCGCGGCGGCTTGATCGAGGTGCCCATGGGGGTCACGATCCGCGAGATCGTCGAGGAGATCGGCGGCGGCATGCCGGGAGACCGCAAGTTCAAGGCCGTACAGATAGGCGGGCCTTCGGGCGGATGCATCCCCGAGCGCCTGGCTGATACCCCTGTTGACTACGAGGCGCTGACCGAGGTCGGCGCCATGATGGGGTCGGGCGGCCTCGTGGTCCTCGACGACAACGACTGCATCGTCGACATCGCCCGGTACTTCCTGACGTTCACGCAGGACCAGTCGTGCGGCCGGTGCACGCCCTGCCGCGTCGGCACACGCCGGATGCTCGACATCCTGGAACGCCTGTGCGAGGGACAGGGCAAGAAAGGCGATATCGAGGAACTTGAGGAACTGGCCCGGTACATCAAGAAGGCCAGTCTCTGTGGCCTCGGCAGCACGGCGCCGAATCCGGTCCTCACGACGATAGAGTATTTCCGCGATGAATACGAGGCCCACATCGACGGCCGCTGCCCCGCCGGACGCTGCAAGGCCCTTATCACCTACTCGATTACCGACGATTGCATCGGCTGCACGCTATGCGCCCAGCACTGCCCGTCCGAAGCGATTGCCATGCACCCATACGAGAAACACGAGATCGACCAGGACAAATGCGTCCGCTGCGACACCTGCCGCCAGGTCTGCCCGGTCGATGCCGTGGAGGTAGCGTGAGGCCCGGTTCCTTTGAACGCAGAGACCGCAGAGAGAACAGAGAGAACGCCGAGAAAAGACAGAGAAAAAAGGGCGATACGACAACAGGAAAGCAGAACCACGGAAATGGCACACAGACTCAATGACATCACGAAAGAGATCATCGGCGCGGTCTCTGCGCTAAAAGGAAATGGCCGGTAATGCCTACTCTGTGCATCGACGATCGCCAAGTCGAAGTCCCCGAAGGCGCCACCATTCTTGATGCCGCACGCAAACTCGGCATCGAAATCCCCACGCTGTGCTTCCGGGAAGGCTGCGAGCCGTCAACCTCCTGCATGGTCTGCGTCGTCAAGGTGAAGAACCCCGACCGGTTCGTGGCGTCGTGCGGCGCGCGGGCCGGCGAGGGGATGGTCGTCGAGAGCGAGACCGACGAAGTTCGCGAGGCGCGGCGAGCGGCGCTCGAACTCCTGCTCTCCGACCATCCGGCCGATTGCATCGCCCCCTGCCAGACCGTGTGCCCGGCGCAGATGGACATCCCGCGCATGATCCGCCGGATCGCGGCCGGCGACGCCGCAGCAGCAGCCGAAACGGCCCGAAGCGCGCTCGTCCTTCCCGCAACGCTCGGTCGCATCTGCCCGGCCCCATGCGAAAAAGGCTGCCGCCGTGCCCGCCACGACGCCGCCGTCTCCATCCGCCTCCTGCACCGCCACGCCGCCGAAACCGACTTGGCGTCCGGAAAGCCCTGGCTGCCGCAGCGGCCGCCCGACACGGGCAAGCGCGTCGCCATCGTCGGCGCCGGACCGGCCGGGCTGGCGGCCGCATGGCGCCTGCTTCAGGAAGGGCACGGCGCGACGCTCTTCGACGATCGCGAAGCGCCCGGCGGCATGCTCCGCTACGGCGTTGAGGAAGACCTCCTGCCACGCAGCGTCCTCGATGCCGAGATCGCCCTCATCGAGCGACTCGGCGCCGAGTTCCGCGGCAGCACGAGGATCGGACGCGATGTTGCCGTCGTCGAACTGGCTCGTGATTTCGACGCCGTCCTCATCGCGTGCGGCCGGATGGCGGAAGGCGACGCCGGGCAACTCGGCCTCGAAACGGCCGAGAAGGGGCTCAAGGTCAGCCGGCGGACCTTCGAGACACCGACGGCCGGCGTGTTTGCTGCGGGCGACGCCGTCCAGCCCCGCCGGATGGCCGTCCGGGCCGTCGCCGACGGCACAGCCGCCGCCCGTTCGATCATCCAGTACCTGGCCGGCCGGCCCGTCGTCGCACCGGAAAGACCGTTTACGACGCGTCTCGGCCACCCGACCGACGAAGAGATGACAGCGATGCTCGCCGCCGCAAGCCTGGATCCCCGCGTCGTTCCTTCCGGCGGCGAAGCGGCAGGCTTCACGTCCGACGAGGCCCGCCGCGAAGCGCCGCGGTGCCTTCACTGCGACTGCCGCAAGGCCGACACCTGCCTCCTGCGCAAATGGTCCGTCGCGCTCGGCGCCAGACCGACTCGCCACAGCGGGACGCGCAGGCCGTTCGAACTCCACGTCGCGCACCCGGACGTCGTGTACGAGCCCGGCAAGTGCATCGCGTGCGGCCTATGTATCCAGGTGGCGGCGCGAAGGGGCGAGGCGCTCGGTCTGACGTTTATCGGCCGCGGGTTCCGCGTGCGGGTCGGCGTTCCCTTCAACGAGACCATTGCGGAGGGTCTGAAAGTAGCCGCCGCCGACTGTGTCGCGGCATGCCCGACGGGTGCTCTGGCTTTCAGGACGTGACTTCCGCCTACGCTTCCGAACCTCCCGTTCGGAGAAGTTGGCCGCGTCCGCGAGCAGCGCGGTAACGGAGCGTTCCGTTCGTTCGGGCCTTCCCGCACGGCGAATCAGCGCTTCTCAATCAGCACGATCTTGTAGATGCGCATCTTCGGCAGCGTGAGGCCGGCGGCGCCGGCGGCGACCGCGCAGGGCACGGTGGCCGGCGCCATGCCGGGATCGAAGCACGTGGCTTTGGCGGCGGCCCAACCGTCGGGAAGCGGCACGCGGACCGGCGTTGGCTCGACCTCAAGCACCTTCTTGGCCTCGTCCAACAGGCAGACGTTGTAGTTGACGACGTGCAGCGCCAGCGTCTCGCCCTTCTGGTAGAGAGCGAATCGCAGGTTCCTGGCGCGGCCGCCGGCCCGGGCCACGGCGGGCGTCGGGGCAAGGCGGCGTTGCGGCAGGATGCCGCCTCGCGGGCGAGTCCCCGCCGCGGGTTCCACCTGCCGCCAATCCCAGACGAGGACCTTGCCGGCGCCGAGCAGCCCCGAAGCCGGCTCTCCGTTAATCGTCACCGTCTCATCACCGAGAACGACACTGCCGCCCGCTTTCAGATATGCACGAAGCGCAGCGGCCTGCGCCGGGTCCATCTCATACGCGGGCGACGGCAGGTAGAGGACGCGGAAGCGGCCCAGATCGCCGGCCCGTTCGGGCAGGGCCGCATCAATCAGCGCGACCGTCAGGCGATGCGACGCCGCAAGGTGTTCGTGGATCGTCGGCTCGGGCAACGGATGTTGCGTGTTCAGCGGGTTCCGTCCCCAAGAGGCGTAGAGGACGGCGGCGGTGGCGGTCGGCTGCCAGCCGTCGAAGAGGTCCGCGTGTTTCTTGAAGAACGCGCGGTACTTCGCCTGCGGCGCGCCGCGTGCGGAGAAACCGCCGCCTCCGCTGAAGGCGGCCATTTCAGCGAGCGCCAGTTCCTGGACGTTGTCGCTGCGGCGGGCGTCGTAGCCCAGGTAAATCGAACGGGCGGGCATGTGCTGCGAGAAGAGCAGTTCCGCCACGTGGGTGCGGCAGATACGCCCCCGCGACAGCGGCGCGACGTGCAACCGCCGGTTCGCCGCGTCGAGGTGGCTCTCGTCCGTGTAGCGGAAACCGAAATGGACGGCGTACCGGCCGGGTTCGCGCGGCGTCCAGGTTCCCTCGAGCGTAACGGGCGGCCGGGCCGGCTTGCGGGACGAGCCCGACCCCCCGACGGCGCCGTGCGGCTCCAAGTCCAGGCGCACCGGCTTTCCGTCGTCAGACGCAAGCAGCAGGTGGAACTCCTCGGCCGCGTCGCCGTCCTGGAGGCTGGCGCCGACGCTCGTCACCTTGACGTCGAAGCGGGCCGGCCTTCCGACCTGGGCCCGGGTCGGCAGCGACAGGTCGGCCTCCATCTCCATGAACGTGTCGGGGTTGTGGAGTTCATAGCGGTGGGTGATCCGCTTCGGCTCCGCCGCCTCGCGCGAGACGGTTATGCTAATGGCGTGGGTTTCTGGCGGCTCATCCGCGGCCCGGATGCCCGGCGAGAAGGTGCTCTCGAACATCAGGCGGTCGCACTTGGCGCCGACCTGGAGGCACTCGTTGATCCGCCCGCTGTTCGGGAAGATCGTAAAGCCCGGCCGCACGCTTCGCCCGACCTCGCGGAGCATTCCCAGGTGGTCCCGCGTGCGCAAGAGGCGCCAGCGGCG
>CAYVAM010000057.1:0-21944 GCA_964449275.1 uncultured Anaerolineales bacterium | reverse complement strand
TGACGAGTTTCCCCTCCATGACGACGTTCGTGCCGGGGGTGCAGAGATTGGCGGTAGGGCGTTTTCCGGAACTGAGGCCACCCAGCAGTTGCACCTCGATGGAGACGGGGAACTTCTGGCTCTTTCCCATGCTTTCGGGCGACTGGCCATGAATCATGATGCCGCTGTTGCGCCGCGCCCAGCCCGCCCCTCCGGGCACCTGCTTGCCCACAAACCGGTACTCGACCCGGAGCCTGTAGTTCGAGAACGGCTTGGCATAGAAGATGTGGCCGAACTTGCCGTCGAAGTTCTTGTACGCGTCATAAGAGACCTTCAGAAGCCCGTCTTCGACGCGGAAGGTGTTGCCGTAATTGTCGCCCAATTCATGGCCGCAGATCTTGACCTTCCAACCCGTCAGGTCCTTCCCGTTAAAGAGTTGTATCCATTTCTCCTGCTTGGCCTGGTCCTCGGCGGCAAGGCACGCCTGGGCAATCAGGAGAGAAACCAGACAGGCGGCTACAATCCGTATGCTTGTCATCTTTGTGTCCTCCGGTTTGCGTTTGCCGTTTTGTATCATGTTCGGAAACCTGATTCAAGCCCTTGCAATTCCGGGGGTGCACCCCGTACGGGCCGCGCAGAAAAGGCGAGGAACATGTAAGTCTCGCCCGGCTCCAGATTCGGGACGGTTAACTCGCGCTTGTCCCGAACGTCAAACGTCCGCCACGGGCCGTCCCACGAGTTGTACCGGTAGACTTGCAGGGTGGTCGCAGCATGGCCAATCCCGGCTACCCGGTACGAGGAGCCGGGATGGTCTGTCCAGGCCGGCCGGTTCTGCCAGACCCACATTTTGCGGCCGCGACCCTCGAGGACGAACTCGCCCTTGCCTTTCGGACGGCAGGCGACGAACTGCATGCCGTCCGTCAATTGGCAGACCATGCGCAGCACTTTGCCTCGCGCCGTAGGCGTCCATGGGTCCAGGCGCGTGCAGAGGCCGTAGGCGTTGTCCTTGGTCGCGAGGTTGAAGATGTTCCAGGGCAACACGAACTGCGTCACGCGCTGCCCGTCGTCGCCGACGACACCGAGCGCATCCCACAGGGCCGTGAGGAACCCCTTGGCGGCTTGCTCCTCGGTGATGAGGCGTTTCTTGAAATTCATCTCGGTGGTGTGGAACTTGATGTCGGCGGTGATGCCGGCATGGCGTTTGACCTGGTCGAACTGGTTCTGAAGCGAGTGTTCGTAGGTGCCCTCCATGGGCACGTACTGCCTGTCCCAGTAGCGGTGGATATCGAGGGACCACAGTTTGCCGCGGTTGTACAACGGCGCGACGGCCTTCACGTACGGGTTCTTCTTCGCGTGGAGGATGCCCTCGATGTAGCCGCCGGGACTGACGTGCAGGGCGGTGTCGACCGAGTGCACGCCGTCGGCCAGGCCTTCCATGGCGGCCGCGTACGCCGGGACGGGAATCGGCGTCGGGTTGTTCGATTTCCACATGGGTTCGTTGATGGCGGTATAGACGCGGATGCCCCAGTCGCGGATGCCCTGTGACGTAAGCCACGGGCTGTTCGGGCGAAAGCGTTCGGCGAATGCACGCCCCACGGCGTGCCACTTCTCGTATCCGCCGAGACGGCCGTTCCAGCGGGTGTAATACTCGAAGAGCAGGATCGGGGTGATGCCGTGCCTGTGGGCCGCCAGGATGACGGCGTCGCATCGTTCCGGGAGGGCCTTGCGCTCCTTCGGAGAGAAGTAGATGCCTTCCGAGACGGGGATGCGGCACATGCCGGCGCCGACCGCGCCCAAGGCCCTAAACCGGCTCTCGGCCTTGCTCAGGTCGCGGGCGACGCCCAAGTTCCCACCGCCGAGGATGCTCCCCGGGTCGGCTGCCGCCGGGCACGTGGCCGTCAGGGCAACGAACACGCCTGCCCCGAGGACGACGCATCCGAACCGGGGGCATCGGCAGGCGAACGATCCGTACATGGTTTGTCTCCTGCATCAGGGGCCACGCCGGCCGGCCAAGCCTCTCGACAGATGCGCAGCCACACAGCGACGCATCCTCGAGCGTCACCCGCCGAGACTCAGAACAACTCGCCCTGCTCACCGGGGGCGAGACCTTCGACGGCGACGTTCTCCAGAAACGGGAACGCCCGAAGCAGTGGCGACGGCACGGGAACCGGACAGTCGTGAATCTTCGAGAGGATCTGAAGCGCGTTGGCGGGCGCCTGGCCGCGGTAGTGGTTGTTCGTAAAGACGTAGGTCCTCTCGCTCGCGCGGGCGATCTCGTGGATCCGCTCGATCCATTCCTCGATCTCGTCCTCGCGGTACAGGTAATCGTACTTCGCATCGCGGCCGGCGTCCTTCGAAAACCACGCCTCGCGGTTGCGACCGTGCAGCCGCACGTACCCGACGGGCGAAGTGACCAGCGTCATCGGTGGCAGGCCGCTGCGGCCGGCGGGCTGGTCGATATTCGCAAAGCCGAAGCCGTTGTCCCTGATCCGCTTCACCGCCAGGTCCGACGTCCAACTCGCGTGCCGCACCTCCACCACCAGCGGCAGACGGGCGAAGTCGCCACGGATCGTCTCCAGGCGCCGGAAGGCGTGGTCGTCCGCACGGAACGACCAGGGGAACTGGACCAGCACGGCGCCCAGTCGCCCAGCCTCGCGGACCGGGTCGATGCCGCGGCGGAACTCGTCAACCTCATCCGCCGTCCATGGCTTGTCGTGCTCGTGGGTGAACCGTTGGTACAGTTTGAACGTGAATTCGAAATGCTCCGGCGTTCGCCTGACCCACGACGCGGTGGCACGCGCGCTCGGCGGCCGGTAGAACGACGAGTTCACCTCCACGCAGTCGAAGTAACGGGCGTGGTACACCAGGCGGTCGAACCCGGACCCTTTGCGCTCCGGATAGAAGCGGCCGTCCCAGTCGTCGTAGGACCAGCCGGACGTGCCAACGCGGATGACGGGAGCAGGTTGCTCGTCGGGCATGGGACATCCTTTCGCCGTGGGGTCAGGATATAGACGGCGCCGGAGGAAGGCAACCCGCTGCTTCCGCAGCGGCCTCGCCCTTTGCGCGGCGGGCTGGCCCTTTGCGCGGCGGGCTCGCCCTTTGCGCGACGGGTCTCCTGACCCGCCGCGCGGACTCTACGGGCTCGCGTCGGGTGGGGCCATTCTCAAAGGGATGCGTGCCGATTACTGCGGTTCAGGCAAGCGCAGCCGCATGCCGACGTACAGCCGCGCGTTCAAGGAAGAAAGGACGTCCTTGTTCGCCTCGTAGATCTTCGGGTACATCGCCGCATCGCCGTAGACCTTGCGGGCGATACCGATGAGCGTGTCGCCTTTTTTGACGACGTAGACCTTGGTCCGTTTCGGCTGAGGCGCGGCAGGTTTGTCAGGCTCAGGTTTGGGCAGGACGATGCGGTCTCCGATCGTGAGTGCGCCCGGGTCAATGCCCGGATTCGCCGCCACAAGCGCACCCACGAACTTGGCGCTGCCGTAGTGCTCGACGGAGATGCCGTAGAGCGTATCGCCCTGGGCGACGACGTGCACGTTCGCCGGATCGGTTTGTTTCGTCCGAAGCGGCTCCGTGATGACATCGCCGACGATGCGGCCGGGCCGCAGCACAGGCCCAGGCGGGTCGGCGCCCGCCACGGGCGCGTCGCGGCCGCCTCCTACGACGGTCCCCTCCGCGCGTGAACTCGACAGCAGGTCCTGGCCGGCGGGCTGCGGCGCCTGGGGTTTGGGATTCTGGTCGTCCTTCTCGTCGCGCTTTGCCAGGCGTTTGCGCCACCGCTCGTACATCGCAACGGGGTCACTATACTCGGCCGGCTTGCCGGGAAGCCGCTTGATGGCCTCCGGCCCGAGCGGCTTGTACTTTGCCAGATCGCTCCAGTCGCGGCTGGCGATGAAGAGTGCTCCGACGGCGATGACGACGAGCGCCAGAAGCAGGACCACTTTACTAATCGGGCGCATAACTACACCTTGCGGCGGAGTGCGAGGTTACTCTCTTCTCTCACCCATAGTATCGGCGGCGGCCGGTCGGGGCGATTAGCTTTTTCGGCTCTTCTCGCCCCAAGTCATCCGGTACAGAGCCCACGTGACCGGTAACGTGGCCAGGGCGCCGATGGCCGTCGGGCCGACCCAGGCAGTCCAGGCGCCGGCACGCGCAAGCAGCATCGCCGCCGAGAGGCCCACCGTCGCGATCGGCGCGATCAGGCTGACCGCCGCCAGCGCCTTCGTGAAATTGGGCGATGATTCCGCCGGGGGCCAGACCTTGCCGTAGGCGTCGTGCGAGACGATCCACCACGCCAGGGCCACCCATGCCAATTGCAGCACCGCCCAGACCCATCCGCCCCACGAGCCGAAAAACTCGCCCGGCGTCTTCCACACGCACGCGAAGTATATCAGCAGCCCCACGCCGATCACCGGGTACGCCCACACGTACACCTTGTAAAGGTACCGCTGCAGAACCAGGATCGGGCTGGCGATGGCAATGGAGGAATACGTCCCGACGAGCAGGCCGAACAGCATGACGAAACTCAGGCCGTGCACGCTCGAAGAGCGGCCCGCAAAGACGTACAGCGAGATGACCGCCAGAAACGTTGTCACGCTCGTCAGCACGGTCCGCGACACGGTCTGGTTGATGCTGGTGTTCACGACCGAGACGGAGAAATCGCCATATTTGCCACGGTTCTCCCGGATACGATCGAACACGACGATCGTGTCGTTGACCGAGTAGCCAACCAACATCAGGAACGCACCGACCACGGCCAGGTTGATCCTGAAGTCCGCCAGGAGCAGCCCCGAACCGAGAAACGTGTCGGCCAGCAGCGCCGCCACGGTAAGCGCGCCAAGGGTGATGACGACGTCGTGGATCAGCGCGACCACCGCCGCCAAGCCCGACGAGAACCGGGCGAAACGGATCCAGATATAGATGATCATCAGGGTAAGCGACAAGACAATCGCCATGACGGCCTTGTCCCAGGCTTCGGCCGCCATCGTCGGCTCGAAGGAGGTCGTCGAGGCGAAGGCCTGCTCCGCCCCGAGAGCGGGGCGGACGATGTCGTCGGCCCAGAACGCCGGGTGGGGCGTGTCGCCGCGCTTGCCGTCGTAGTCCTGGCGGATCCAGATGTCGAACGTTTTGAAATCGCCCGCGCTCTCGCCGGGCGTGCGGCCTTCGATGCGGTACAGGGTGCCAACCATGTCGGGATAACGGTCGCGGATGAAGGCGTCGATGCGTCGTTGGACCTCGCCGGTGGCCATCGCGGGGGTGGTGTCCGCGAGGATACGGATCTTGCCGAGGAACTGCCGCTCTTCGGGCGGGATGTAGCGTGCGGCCGGCGCGCCGGCGGGTTTTGCTTCGGCAAGCTTGTCGCCGGCGGGTCCCTTCGCCCCGGCCGGGCGGCTCAACTTCAAACGGTCGCGGATGGCCGCCTCGGTAATCTCCGACGCGGTCGCCTTCGCCCGGCTGGCCCCCAGTTCCGGCCGCATGTCCGCAAACGCCTTCGACAGGGCGTTCTTGACGGTGGTCTCGCCCGCAGCCGCCTTCCCGGTGGCAGGAACGCTGATGAGGAACCGGTCGATCTCGCCCTCGGCCGCATCGTACGCATACTCCAGTTCCTGGACCGTCGCGGCGGGTCCGAGAACCTGCGTCACGCGTCCGCGGACGGTCGAGATGGGCACGTCGGTCTCGCCTTGGGGCACCTTGACGGCCAGTTCGACCTGCGTGCCGCCGGTGAACTCGATGTCGTACTTCTCTTCGCCACGGCTGAAGAAGACGATGGCCCCGAGCGCCGCGAGCCCGCCGCTCACGATCACCGCCGGACGCACGAATCGCATCCAGTTCAGGGTCGGCGCCGCGAAGAACTGGAACATCTTAAGTTGCTTGACGATGCCCCACTTCATGGCCGTCTCGAAGATCATCCGCGTCACGACCACCGCCGTGAACATGCTGACACCGATGCCGATGATCATGACGACCGCAAAGCCCTTGACCTCCTCGGTCGCCAGACCCGGCCACAGGAGCACGAACGCCGGGATCAGCGTTGTCAGGTTGGCGTCCAAGATGGTGCGGAATGCCCGCTGGTACGCCTTCTTCAGCGCGAACGCCAGACTGCCCTCCCTGCCCTTCTCTTCCCGCAAGCGCTCGTAGATCAGGACGTTCGCGTCGATGGCCATCGACAGCGAAAGGATCAGGCCCGCGATGCCGGGAAGCGTCCACGCCTGCCGCACCAGCGACATGATGCACACGATGAGCACCATGTTCAGAATCAGGGCGACGTTGGCCACCAGGCCCGCGAAACGGTAGTAAATCAGAATGAACAGCACCACCAGCGCGAACCCGATGACGCTGGCCTGGAACCCGCGGCGGATGTTGTCGGCCCCGAGTTCCGGCCCGACGGTCCGCTCGGTGACCGGGTCGCCGAGACTGGCAGCCAATTGGCCGGAGTTCAGGATCGTAACGACCTCATCGCGCGTGCGGATGTTGTTGCGGTAGCCCTCGATGATGCCTCCGGTCGACAGGGTGGCCCGCAGCGCCGGCGCCGATTGGATGACGCCGTCCAGGATGATGGCCATCTGGCGGTTCCGCACCTCCGGCCGCGTCAGACGGGCGAACCGCGCTCCCGCCTCTGGCTTCACGGAGAATACGACGATCGGCTCGCCGTCCTGCGTCGAGGGGCGAGCGCCGCTCAGGTCCTTGCCCGTCACGTTCTGGCCGTCGGAGATATCGACCAGAGCCTCGACCGTCTGGCTCTCCTCGTCAACGACGTACACGAAGTTCCACGCATCCATCAGGCCGTCGGTGTACCACGACCAGCCCTTCTTGAGCGGATACCACTTGAACCGTGCATCGCTCGAGGCCTGGCCGACCTGCTTCAGACTGACCAGCCGCTCGAAGTTCGCGCCCTTGTCGCGGTCCTTGATTTTATCGACCACGATGCGGAACTGCAGGAACCCCGCCTGCCGCACCAGCCGCTTCACGCGCGTTACGTCGCGCTGGGTGGCCAGTGCCGTCCTGACCAGGTCTTTCCACTCGGCGACGGCTTCTCTGTCCGCCGGCGAGACGGCCACCAGGACCTCTACCTGCTTCCACTGCTCCTTGGCGCGCTCAAGGCCCACGACGGCCACCGCCGCACGCTTCTCGGCCGGCAGGCCGCGGACGGCCCGCACAATGCGGTTCTGGATGTCGTCGAGGTAGAGCGCCGGCGTCATCCGGACCACCAGCCGCGTACCCGCCAGGAACGCTTTGCGGTTAGCGGCGATCCGGTCGGCCACCATCGTGCTTGCCCGCGCCTTGGCCCGCTCCTCGGCCGACTCCAGGATCCCTTCGGTGGCCTCCTCGTCATCAACCCTGACCCGCGTCCGCCGACCGGGAAGGACAATCTCGAGCCGCCGCTGGCCAACGGCGCGAACCGTGTACCCGCGTGTACCTTCGGGATTGATGCGGCCCTCGATGACCCGTTTGGCGGCTCGGGCGTCTGGTGGTGCGCCGCCTGCTTCGGGCGCGTGCAGTTCGTAAATCAGGCTCGTCCCGCCCTCCAGGTCGATGCCCAGACGGAACAGGTCCCGCACGTCGCCCTGCGGGTCCGACAGAATCCGGTAAAGCGGGAATCCCACCACCACGGCGATGAAGATCAGACTGACCCAATAAACCCATCGACTCATTGCGGCCTCGATTTCGTGATATGGTCTTGCCTTGCCCGCGCCTTTGCGCGGTCGGTCTCCAGACCCGCCGCGCAACACCGAGCGTCTACCTGCCCCCGTCCGCCCGGTCGCCGAGTGTCCTCTCGCCCTCTTGGTCGTCCTCCTGGTCGTCCCTGCCGACGACCTTGCTGATGGCGTCGCGCGAGAGGCGTATCTTTACATCGCCCCGCTCGTCGATCTTGATCGTGACCTCCTTCTCGCCGACCGAGGCCACGATGCCGTGGATGCCGCCGATCGTCGCGATGTGGTCGTTCCTCCTGAGGTTGCCGAGCATCTCCTCGCGCTGCCGCTGCCGGTCCTTTTCCTTCTTGCGCTGCGGCCGGATGAGCAGGAGGTAGAAGACCACGAAGATCGCCCCCATCATGATGAAGATGGTGTAGGGACTGCCCGGTTGCTGCTCGTCGTTTCCGGTCGGCGCCGGCACGGCCTCTTCCGCGACGATTGCGTAGGTCTGCACGATGCGTTCCTTTCGTAACCAAAGCCCCGTACACAGACAAACTGCCCGCCTGCGGCTGGCTAAAGAGCACTACTTTTAGTGATTTCGGTAGTACCTGTCAAGTAACGCCTGGGTTTCGGCCTCGAAGCGGCCGTCGCGGATCCAGGTACGAAGGCGGCCGAACAACCGCGTGTAGAAGCGCAGGTTGTGGATACTCACGAGGACGGGCCCCAGCATCTCGCCAACATGGAACAGGTGCCGCAGCGTGCCCCGGCTGAAGTTCCGGCACGCCGGGCAGTCGCAGCCCTCTTCGATGGGGCGAGAGTCCGTCCGGAACCGCTCGTTGCGAAGGCGGATCATTCCGTCGGCCGTATAGGCCGAGGCGTTGCGGCCGTTTCGCGTCGGCAGAACGCAGTCGAACAGGTCCACCCCCGTCGCGACGGCCGCCACCACGTCGCGCAACTCACCCACCCCCATCAGGTACCGCGGACGGTCGGCCGGTAGCAGCGGCGCCGTCCAGTCCACCACCGCCTTCAGGTGCTCGTGCCCCTCGCCGACGCTCACGCCACCGATGGCGTAGCCGGGAAAGTCCATCTCGACGAGCCGTTCGGCACACTGCCTTCTCAGGTCCCGCTCGACGCCACCCTGGACGATGGCCCACAGGGCCTGGTCATCTCGGCTGTGGGCCGCGCGGCAGCGCCGGGCCCAGGCAAGCGTCAGGCGGACGGCCTCTGCCACGTCCTCGCGCGGGCACGGATACGGCGGGCAGATGTCGAGGGCCATCACGATGTCGGCCCCCAACCCGTTCTGGACGCCGACGGCCGACTCCGGAGTAAGCGTCATCCGGGCGCCGTCGATGTGATTGCGGAACGTCACGCCGTCGTCGGTCACCTCGCGCAACGCCGCCAGGCTGAAGACCTGGAAGCCGCCGCTGTCCGTCAGGATGGGGCCGTCCCAGGCCATCATAGCGTGCAGGCCGCCGAGGTGGCGGACCACATCGGCCCCCGGCCGAAGCGCCAGGTGATACGTGTTCGCCAGCACCATCTGGACACCGACCTCGCGCAGCGTTTCCGGCAAGACGCCTTTGACCGTCGCCTTGGTGCCCACCGGAATGAACGCGGGCGTTTCAACGTGGCCGTGCGGCGTCGCAAGGCGGCCGAGACGCGGACCATCGGGCCGGGCGGGTACGCCAACCGGTTCCCAACTAAACGGATCGCACACAATCAACTCCCGCAGGGAACGCCGAATGACGCCTTGGACCCAAGGTTGTAGCGCCGGGCTTTATGCCCGGCGGCCGCCCGTCACGCCGACCGCGGTTCCGCGCCGGGGATAAACTCCGGTATCTGTTTACCGTGTCATTCCGAGCGAGCGAAGCGAGTCGAGGAATCTCGCCGTTATCCGTGTCCGGACGACGAGATTTCTCCGCTCGCCCTCGCCTTTGGCGAGGGCTCGGTCGAAATGACATCGCTTCGAGACCACGCTAAACAGGTACAAACCCCGGCGCTACACCTGTTCGGAAACACTTTCTCGCTCCTGCTCAGTACACGCGGACGAGTTCGACACCCGGGTAGTAGTAGCGCGCGATTTCCTCGCCGGTCTTGCCGTGCGCTGCAAGGTACTGGGCGCCCCATTGGCACAGGCCCACGCCGTGCCCGTATCCTCGTCCGCCCGTCAATGCGATGCGGTCGCCGCGGTCTTCGATGTCGAACCACGTGCTGGGCACCTTCGAGGCCCCGACCAGGATGCGCCAGTATCCGGCCCGCAGGAGGACGGACTTGCCGGCCGTATCAACGATGCGTATCCGCTCGGCCCGTCCGCCGTCGCCGGTCCGCGCAGCGACCTCGACGCGCCACACGGGACCCAACTGCGTCAGACTCGCCGAGCCACTTCGCTGGAGGGCGTCGGTCACGTGCCGCTTCGTCAACACGACCGGCGGCCAGCGGTACTTGGGCGACTTGCGGCAGTAGGTGCACTTGGTTCCCCCGGCGAGGGGCGCGGGCGTTGAACCTCCAAACACGCTGCCGGCCGGGGCCGTGTCGCCGCCGCACGTCGAATGGTAGTACGTCTTGAGCAGGACACGCTTTCCGTCCGGCGCCCGGTACGTCGCGGCGACGCCCCAGGTGGCCTCGACCGCCTCCCATGTCTTATCCGTCTCGGTGCCGAGGCCGCCGTACACCTGGCTCAGGGTCGAGTCGTACACATCGAAGTCGTAGCGGCGGCGCGAATTGCGTTCCATCAGGGCGTAGGTGCGAGCAGCGACGCACTGGGCCTTGTACGCTTCGACGTGCCAGGACCTGATGAGTTCGTTCGCCAGCACGCCCGCCAGGTACGCCTCCATCGGCAGGATATTGATGAGGCGAATCACCCCCTTGCTCGTGGGCAAGATGCGCAGCGTCCCGCGGTAACTGCGCCGTCGCGCCTTCCCGCCGAGGGTTTGCGAGATCTCGACCGGGCCGTCGTGTGCGCCGCTGAGTTCCACCGGCCCGTTGACCGTTGCGAGACGTCCGAACACAATGGCGCCGTTCTTGGAAGTTGTATGGCCGGAGATCGTGACCTGCGTCCAGTCCAGGCTCTTTCCGGAAGCGATCTCGCCCTCCCCGCCCACCAGCCGCCACGGACCCTTCACCGCCACGGCGACCGACTGGGTATCCCTGCCAAGTTTGACGCGGACGCGCGGCACTTCGGCGCCCATGCGGGCGGCGCGTCGCGGACGTTCGCACGAGCAGCCGCTGAACGAGACGGCGGCAACGCTCGCTATCAGGACCATTCGAGCAATCAGGGCGCCGGCGCCGTGGCCCACACGTGGGGCGGGTGTCGTCACGCGTCACCTCCCCGGCTCTTGCGCTCCGTGTCGGCCCCTCCGCGAAAGAGATGCACCCTGGTCGGAGCGTACCGTTCCTGTTCGCTGAAGATACAGCCGCAGTACTGCTGGCGGTACAGGCTGCGGCGTTTGGCCTCCTGGCGTCCGTGCTCGGCGAGCGGCCGCCAGTCCTCGTAGTGGAATGCAAGCCCCCTGGCGGCCGCCTCCTCTTCGCCGACGGCGCGGACGGCCGCATGGTCCTGATGGACCGAGACCAGCAGCGTCGTCGTGATGGCCGTGCACCCGCGCTCGGCGGCGACACGGGCGGTCTCGGCCAGCCGCATCCGGTAACACGCCAGGCACCGCTCGGGCCGGTCCCACGGCACGGCCCCCAGGAACACCTTGGGATCGTAGGCCAGGTCCACCAACGCGTCGAGGCGTTCCTGGTCGGCCAGGACCTGGACGCTCTTGGCGCGGCGGCGGAATTCAAGCAGCGGCTGGATGTTCGGGTTGTGGAAGAAGAGCGTGAACGGGCCCACAAGGCGAAGGGGCTCGACGACAGCCGCCACACACTCGCCGCAGCACACGTGGACTAGCAAAGAGGAGTCCAAAGTTCAACATCCAAAGTGCAAAGGCGACAACTGAAAGGTCCAGTCACCGTGCGGCGCCGCCGCTGAAAGAAAGCCCAAAGTCCTCCGCCGACCCGACGTTGGACTTTGGACCCGTCACGTTGGGCTCAGTTTCGTCACCTGCCCAAGGCGAGGCCGTAGCGGCGAAGCACCTGCTTAACCTCGTTCAACGAGGTCTCGCCGAAGTTCTTGCAGGCGAGCAACCGCTCCTCGGTCAGGTTCGCCAGGTCGCCCAGCGTCTCGATGCCAAGGCGGTCGAGGGCCTTGCGGCTGCGTGCGCTGAGTTCCAGGTCGGCTATGGTCACGCTTTGGCCGTCGCTGCTCGGCGGCGTCGCCGCAAGAACGGGCGCCGGCGGCGTGGGCGCGCCGACCCTGTGGTCCCTGCCCTCGGCGGTCATACCCAGGTGTAGGTTCTTCGACGCGAGCATATCCTTGATTTCCTGGAGGCTCGTCTCGCCGAAGTTCTTGTACGACAGGAGTTCCTGCTCTGTGTGGTGGATAAGGTCGCCCAGGCCCTTGATGTTCATCTTGCGAAGGCAATTGCGGCTGCGGACGCTGAGTTCGAAGTCCGTGACAGGGATTTCGAGGACCTGGTTGCGTTTGTCGCGTCGGCGTTCGCTCTCCTCATCGTAATACATGACCTGCGAGGCCTCGGCGTCGCGCAGGAACAGTTTGGCCCGCTGGTGGTTCGGGTTCGCCTTGAGGACTCGGCTGAAGCATTCAATGGCCTCGTCGTAGCGGCTCGCGTCTTCGTACAGCACGCCGAGGTTCACGAGTGCCCCCTCGTGTACGGGCGGCTGTTGGACGCACTGCTTGTAGTAGTCGATGGCCAGTTCCTCTTCGCCCCGCAAGTCGTAGAGGTAAGCCAGGCGGAAGAGCGTGGGCCGGTGGGCCGGCTCAAGTTGCAGGGCTCGCTCGTAGGCGTCGATGGCCTCTTCGTAACAGCCCTGAATCTCGCGAACGCAGCCGAGGTGATAGTGATACGTGGCGGTTTCGGTCTGGCCGCTTGGGGTTTGTTCGAGAAGCCTCTCAGCCTCCTCGCCCCGGCCTTCCATACACGCCCTTTCGATTTCGCTCGTCGTTTCAGCCACAGCGTCACCTCCGCAGAAACGGTCCATGGGCAGCGGGCCGAGCCGCCGCCATCGAGAACGGCGTATTCTACCATGACAGAGGAGACTTGCAAGCCTTCTTGCGCAGCGTGTAGAGTGGTCCGCTGTGATGGCAACGCCAGGCACCGCTATGAAGGGCTTCACCAGGTGGGCTGGCTGCTGAAGGTCCGTTTCGCCTGCCGGCCGGAGATTACGATTCTCTCGCTTCGCGTCGCGCCCGCCCCCGTTGCCGTATCCGCTTGACCCACACGACGGCGGCCATCACGAGTACGGGACCGCCCAGCAGAACCGCCACGGCGGCAAGGATGATAACGACTTCCCACAGACCGAGGGTGAAGAAGGCGAGCATCTGTCTATGGGATCCTCAACAGGAGCAGCCCGATACCGCCGGCGTCATGCAGGGGGCGAGACGTCGGTCGGCGGCGGGGAGGCGGCAGGCGGAGAGGCATTCTTGCGTGTCGCCAGCACGACGACCACGACGACGGCCGCACCCAGCACGACGAAGAACATGAAGCAGGCCGCCAGGATGGCCAGTTCCCACGGACCCGGCATCCAGAAGGCGAGTGCAGACACGGCGCGTCCTCCGAATCCGGTGTCCCGTGGCAGACACAGCAAACAGCCCCACAAGCCGGTCGGCGGCTGGGGGCCGAGGCACTGGCTGATCCCGGCGCGCCGGGACCAGTGGCACCCGCCCAAGGAGCAGTAGCGGAGCCCTAGGTGTCGTCGGCGGCCTTGTCGATCTCGTCGGCGGTCTTGGTGACCTCGTCCTGGACTTCCTTCAGGCCCTTCTTGAACTCGACAATACCTTTGCCGAGGCTCTTGCCGACTTCCGGCAGCCGCCGCCCGAACAGAATGAGAGCGATGATGGCGATGATCGCCAGTTCCCACGGTCCCGGCATCCAAAAGGCTAACTGTTCCACGGGACATCCTCCTGAAAGGTTACGCACCCATTATACCAAAGGAGGCGCGGCGTTCAAGGAAATCATTCCGGCGACGGCGCCGCTCGACACCGCACGGCCTCGCGCTGGGTGCGAAGCCAATCGAGCCAGGCGCCGAGTCCCTCCCCGGTCTTACACGAGAGTTCCAACAAAGGAACGCCGGGCTTCACGTCGCGGACGAATCCGCTGAACGAGGCCGGCGAGAAGTCGGTTGCTTCCACGAGATCGATCTTGTTGAGGACCACGCAGTCGGCGCTCCGAAAGGCCACGGGGTACTTGACGGGCTTATCATCGCCCTCGGGCGTCGAGGAGACGACGACGCGGCGGTGCTCGCCCAGGTCGAACGACGCCGGGCACACGAGGTTGCCGACATTCTCGATAAACAGGATGTCGAGTTCGGCGAGGTCGTACGCCTCGACGGCCTCGGCGACCTGCCGGCCATTCAAGTGGCATCCGCCGCCCGTGTTGATCTGGCGGCAGGGCATACCGGCCTCGGCAATGCGGCGAGCGTCGCGGTCGGTGGCGAGGTCGCCGTCGACGGCGGCCATCCGCAGTTGGCCGGTGAGACGGCGGGCGGTCTGCTCCAGCAGGCTCGTCTTGCCGGCGCCGGGCGAACTCATGAGGTTCACGACCAGCAGGCCCGCGTCGTCGAACCGCTCGGCCAGGGCAGCGGCCAAGCGGTCGTTCTCCGTGACGATCGTCTTTTCGAGGCGAATCCGCTCGGCCATCGGTCTACTCCACCTCCAGTGACTCCAGCCGCAACTCCATGCCGCGCACCGGCTCAACGTCGGCGCCCCCGCAGGCGGGACACGTCAGGCGCATCTCGTCCATCGGATACGTGCGCCCGCACCCGCGACAGACCAGGACAACAGGCTCCTGCCGCACGTCTATCCCAGCGTGCGGCCATTCGGACTCGGCAACGAGAAGTCCGAGGGCAAATTCGAGCGACTCCGGGTCGGCGCCGCTGAGTGCGCCGACGACCACGTGGACCTGTTTCAGGCAGCGGTCGGAGTGTTTCTCCATCTCGGCAGTCACTTGTCCCCACACGGCATGGGCTAGGGCGATCTCATGCACGGCGGGCTCCGGGCGTTCAGTGCTACGTTGTCAACTTGGCTCCAGATCGTCGCGTGGCGGCCATTCCTGGCTGCCGCGCGGTGGGCAGGAGTGCCTACCGCGCATAACAGCATAGGTCCGCGGTCCGTACGGGCGGCACACGTACCACAAGGAAGCCAGGGGCGTGCCCCTGGCTGTTGAAACCCTCTCCACGCTGCAAGGCCCTACTCAAAGATGAGTCGTGTGCCGGTGTTGGTGTTGATCATATAAAACGCATAGGTGGTCACTCGCCCGCGGGCCACTTTGACGAGTGTGAGGCCACCGTCAATGACGGGCATATCAGTCGTTCTGGGCTTGGCCGGCGGGAACCCGGCCGGACAGAACTCGATGCAAAACCCGTCATGCTTGGTGTCGAGTTTGTCGCCGGACAGCGCGTGGTCTTCAACGTCTTCGAGAACCGCCTGCTCATACTCCCGCCATCTCACGATCTCCGAGGGGTTGGGGTTTGACCGGTTGGCCACCGCCCCGGGAGCCGCGGCGCCCCCTTGGGGCAGCCCCTGACAGACGTACACCCGATCGTGAAACGCGAGGGGGCTGCTCCCGGGGACGGCCCGCCAGTCCCACGTGTTACCAACCTCATAGCACTCTTCCACCGTGAGGGTTGACCCCTCCATGACCTTGTTGCCCGTGCCTCTGAACTTGAACGTAACGCGGGTGTAGCGCCCGCTGGTAGCCGCGTAGGCGCGCGCGCCGTTGATCACAGCCTGGATCCGCGCGAGGCCGGCCTCGGGGCCGGTCCGTTCGGCAAAGAGGCGAAACATGCCGAAACTTACCGTCATCAGGATAAGCATGATGCCGATGACGGCGAGCATTTCAACCAGCGTGAAGGCGTTCCTGCTTTGCATCCGGCTGCCCCGCTGTTGTGGATGGGTTCGCCCATCCGGTCAGTATTTGCGCTTGGGGTCATCAATCTCAAGGCGGTTGACGCCCATCGCGTCCAGGTCGTAGTTGGTCAAGTTGTCGGCCTTGCTCTTATCGGGCCAGGTGTCTCCCTGGTTCGTGGATTGGATGAAGAAATCCGCCGTGCGCCCTTCCGACATGAGGAGGGGCACGGGCACCAGTTTGTTCGTGTTGTGGTCTGTCTGCGGCTGGAAGTAGTGGATGGGCCGTCCCCATCCGTCCACATAAATCTGATATTTCTCGGTCTTTAGCCGCATGACTTTGACGTTTCCGGCGCCGCCGGACATGTAGGGTCCTTCGCGCTCGCGCATATTGAGCGCGGCATAGAGCATGGCCTCGACCTGGTTCTCATTTGGCCTCGTGGTGCCGATCTTCACAGGGCAGTAATTCGGGATGGCATTCTCCCGGGGATCGTGTCCGGCGACGGCCCCGAGGAGTTCGGCCAAGTCGGCGTCGGTCTCGTCCCTGTACCACGGGAACTTGCCCCAATCATCGTAATAGCGCTGGAGCGCCGCGTCCAGGGCCGCCATAATCCGGATGGTGGTCTCCCGCGCGGCGCGGTCATGCAGCCCCTGAGCAGCCCCGACGATCAGGGTAACCAGGATGGCGAGAATACCCATGACGGTGACGAGTTCGACGAGCGTGAATGCCCGGGCGTCCGTGGGTTCGCTAAGCGGGGGTGTGACTCTTTTCACTGGCGGGCGGCAGGGCAAAAAGGTTCCAGGAACCTTTTCCCTGAAGGGCCCGGAGGGTGCTACGCAGAAAAGGATCCTGGAACCTTTTTGCCTGCTCACCGCTGTTTCTCCCATGCGGGTGCTACTCGAAATTCGTGACGTCGTCGTACACGGCCCTCCCGGCCCGGACGTCGGCGTCTGTCCCCGCCCTGACCACGTCCGGGTTCGTCGGGTCGGAGTACACGTGTCCGTAGTAGCGGTCGGGGCCGGGGGAAATCAGGAGGTAGTCCTCTCTCTGCCACCTGGGCGCTTGCTGCGCCACGGCCGTGTACTTGGCGCTGAGCAGGAAATGGGTCCTGTTCGCAAAACCCAGGAGATCCCGAAACTTGTTTTCGCCCACCGGGTTGTCCTGTTCGCGGAAGTTCCCGAACAAGCCGCCCACACTGGAATTGCCCCGGGGCTCGAATCGGTAATACAGGACCAGGCCGCCACTGCCGTAAGTAGCGAACCCATCGTGGACGCACGTCGGGTCGGCCGACTCCTGCTGGAAATAAGGTCCGTAGGCCTTCCTGGCCTGACCGCCGAAAGGCAGCAACCAGTCCGTGGCGACGGTCTGGTCCGCCGCCGCGACTCCCCAACCCTTCCCGTCGGGCCCCATCAAGGCATGGGCCATCAAGTGATACCCCTCCCAACTACCTGCCAGTTCAAGTTTATCGGCGCTGGTGTGGTCGCTCGGCGGATACACCCCCCAGTCGTCCTTGAAAGCCTCAAGGCCCACGGTCAGGGACTGAATGATACTCTTGGTGCGGCCGACGCGGGCGGCTCTGACAGCCACGCTGACCGCCGGCAACAACAGGCCGATGAGCAGGCCGATGATGCTCATCACGACCAGCAGTTCGACGAGCGTAAACCCGGCCGATGCGCGGGTCGTCCTGTCGCGGATCCGTTCCATTGCCTGAACCTCCATGCGGCGGTCTTGGCCGATCATTTCTCCCACGGCCCCTTCCAGTTGCCGACATCGTCGCAGTGGGAGCCGACTGTATGCAGGTCCGTCGGGCTCCATTCCCCGGTGTGTTCGTTCTGTATGATGGCGCCGTACCGGCCGTCCAGTCCGGGCGAGACCAGGAAGTAGTCCTGCCGCAGGTACGGCGTCGAGGCCTCTTCGCCTTCCCCCTTCACACACTGCTTGAAACGCTCGTCCGTGTCGTAGTTCTCCCTGCCCTCATCCGAGTTGCTCTCGCCGTCCGACCGGTAGAAATGGGTTTCGCCGTCCGCATCTTTCCAGCCGGAGAAGTACAAGATGACGCCGGGCGGACTGAACGCGTCCAGGAAGCCGGCCACTTGTCCTGCCTCCCCGGAGTGGTCGGAGTACCGCATGGCGTCTTCGTCGGCCTGGAAATACGGCCCGTAGGAGCGTCTGGGGCGTGCGTTGCTGAAGGGCATGAGGCCGCCGCCCGCGATTCCCCATCCCGACCGGCCCGGTCCGAGAAGGTAGTAGGCCAGGTTGGCGGCACCGGTCCGCCGCTCGCCCTCCACCCGCCGGTCGAGGGCGGAGGCGGGGGACGCATGCGGCTTGCTCGTGGGATAGACCTTGAAATCGAACTTGAACGCCTCAAGGCCCACCTCGAGTTCCTTGATGATTGACCGCGTCATGTGCTCGCGTGCCATGGCTGTGGCCCTGGAGATGGTCGGCATCAGGAGCGTAATCAGAACGCCGATGATGCCGATGACCACCAGAAGTTCAACCAGCGTAAACCCGCAAGTGCTTCTCGGCCTGACCATCGG
The DNA here is from genome assembly GCA_964449275.1 of uncultured Anaerolineales bacterium. Classification (GTDB taxonomy): domain Bacteria; phylum Planctomycetota; class Phycisphaerae; order FEN-1346; family FEN-1346; genus JAUVZF01. The sequence continues at coordinate 3,887 of CAYVAM010000057.1, read as the reverse complement.
TGTCTCCTTGCGAGCGCCGCGTCACAAACATGTGGTCTGGCGGGCTGGGCGCGGCACCGGGGCGCCTTAGCCTTTCTGCCCCACCTCTGAAATCAGTGTTACGAGCGGCAGGAACAGCGCGACGACGACGAAACCAATCGTGCCACCCAGGAAAATGATCATAACCGGCTCCATGGCACTGACGAGGCTGCCGATCAGGTGGTCCACCTCCTCATCGTAGGTATCGGCCACCTTGACGAGCATCTTGTCAAGTTCGCCGGTTTCCTCTCCCACGTCCACCATGTTGACGACGATGGGGTCGGCCACGCCGCTGGCGCGAAGGGGTCCCGCGATGCTCTCGCCCTCACGGATCGAGTCGTGAACCTGCCCCAGCGCCTTGGCGACGACGGCGTTGCCGACCGTTGCGCGGGTAATGTTGAGGGCTTCGAGGATCGGGACGCCGGCAGCGATGAGCGTCCCAAGCGTACGGGCGAACTTGGCGATCGCCTGGCGGTTCACGATGCTGCCGATGATGGGCAACTTCATTTTCAGCCAGTCCAACGTTTGCCGCCCGAACGCGGAGGCCCGAACCGCCTTCACGAGCAACCACAGGCCGAGGGGGACCAGCGGAAGAAGGTACCAGTAATCCCGGACGGTATTGGAGGTATTGATCAGCATCACGGTGGGGACGGGCAGACCTCCCTTGATGTCGAACTTGCGGAAGATCTCCTCAAACTTCGGCACGATGAACCACATGATGCCCGTCAGGATGATGACCGCGATCAGGATGACCATCACCGGGTACACCATGGCGCCGACAATGCGGCGCTTGAGGGCCATAGATTTCTCCATGAAGTCGGCAAGTTTCCGGAGAATCTGGTCGAGCACACCGCCTGCTTCCCCGGCACGGACCGTATGAACGTACAGGCTATTGAAGGCCTTGGGATGCTTGTCCATGGCCTCCGAGAGGGTCGAGCCGGCCTCGACGTCCTCGATGATGTCCTGGAGTGCGTTGCGCAGGACACCCGGCTTCGTCTGGCCTTCCAGGATGCGGAGGCTTCGCAGGATCGGCAGGCCCGCGTCCTGGAGTGTGGACATCTGCCGGGTGAACTGGGTGAGTTGCTTGTTTCCGACCTTGCCGAAGGTAAAGGTCTTGCCCTTCTTTCTCGGGCCGGCGGCGGCAACTTTGGCGCGTTTGCCTTTGACGCGAACGTGGGTCGGAAAATGTCCGAGGGCGCGGATCTTGGTGACGGCTTCCTCCTGGCTGGTGGCCTCGACCTCCGCACGGACCTCCTGGCCTCGCGCATCCATCGCCTCATACTGGAACACCGCCATGAGCAAGCCTCCTTCCGCGCGGCGTCCGTCACCCTTCGGTCACGGTCGCCATGATGATCTCTTCGATCGTGGTAATGCCGTCATAAACAGCCATGAGCCCGCCGTCGCGCAGTGTCCTCATACCCCTCTTCTTCGCCTCTTCGCGAATCACGTTCGTGGACGAGTCCTCCATAATCAAATCGCGCAGGGGGTCGTCGATGTGCATGATCTCAAAGATGCCTGTCCGGCCTTTGTATCCGGTATTGTTGCAGGCCTCGCAGCCCCTGCCGAAGTAAAACGTGCGGCCGCGCACCTGTTCGGGTGTCAGATCCAGGTCCCAAAGCATCTCTTCGGTGGGCTCGAACTCGGCCCGGCAGTTGGTGCAGATCTTCCGGACGAGTCGCTGTGCGACGATGGCCTCGAGCGTCGCCGTCACCAGGTACGACTCCAGCCCCAGGTCCAGCAGCCGCGTGATCGCCGTCGGCGCATCGTTGGTGTGGAGGGTCGAGAACACAAGGTGCCCGGTGAGCGACGCATGGATGGCGATCCGGGCGGTTTCCAGGTCGCGGATCTCGCCGACGAGGATGACGTCGGGGTCCTGGCGCAGGATGTGCCTGAGGCATCGGGCAAACGTCAGGCCGATGTCCGGATTGATCTGAACCTGTATCAGGCCATCGATGTCGTACTCGACGGGGTCCTCCGTGGTGATGATCTTCGTCTCGACGCTGTTGATCGCCGACAGGGCCGAGTAGAGGGTCGTCGTCTTGCCGCAGCCTGTCGGCCCCGTCACGATGACGATGCCGTTGGCAAGCCCGAGCAACTCATTTATGACCACCTGTTCTTCATCACGAAGCCCCACTTTGCTGATGTCGAGTTCGACCTGGCTCCGGTCCAGCACCCGCATGACGACGCTCTCACCGAACATCGTCGGCAGAACGCTGACGCGCAGGTCCACCGGCTTGCCGCCCACGGTCAGTTCGATGCGGCCATCCTGAGGCACGCGGCGCTCGGCAATATCGAGGTTGGCCATGACCTTGATGCGGCTGGCCACGGCCAGTGCGATGTGCCGCGGCGGCGGGACCATCTCATAGAGGACGCCGTCAATGCGGTACCGCATCTTGAACTCGTCCTCGAACGGCTCGAAGTGGATGTCGGAGGCGCTGTCGCGGATGGCCTGAAGCAGAACCAGGTTCAGCAGTTTCTTGACCGGCTGGCTCTCGCTCATCGTCCGGATGTCTTCCAGGTCGATCGACTCCTCGTGGTCGGCGATCCACTCGGCGGTCGAGTCCAACTCGTTGATGACCGCCTCCACGGACTCCGCGTGAGCGTAGTACTTGTCGAGGGCCCGGATGACGTCGGCCGGATCGCTGACGGCGGCCCGGATGTCGTGACCCAGGAGCATGTGGAGTTCGTCGAGCGCACGGAAGTTGTTCGGGTCCGCCATGGCTACGGTCAGGATGCCGGCGTCGAACTCGATTGGGACAACGCTGTAACTGCGGGCGGTCATCCCATCCATCTGATCGATGACCTCGGGGGGGATCTCCAGTTCATCCAGATGCACCCGCCGCATCCCCGCCTGGATGGCCAGCGCCGCCGAGATATCGTCCTTCTCGCAGTACCCCAGGTCCACGAGGACCGCGCCGATGGCCCCTCCTTTGCGCTTCTTGATCTGAAGCGCCTCGTCCAGTTGTTTCTGGGTAACCTTTTCCATTTCCAGAAGCACCTGGCCCAGGCGTTTCTGGGTGGGTACGGTCATGGTCTTCGGGCGGGACTTTCTTTTCGGCTTCGCCGCCTTCGGCGTTTCCAGCGCCTCGGCCGTCTCCGGTGCTGCCGGCGCCTCGGTCGAAGCCGACTCAGGCGTTCCCGAAGTCTCTTTTTGGCTCCCTGCGCGGCTCACAGATTATCCTCTCCGTTTGCGTGACGGCTCGCGCGTCACCGGGCAACCGTTTTCTGGAACTTGTTGAGGTCCGACACGTCCAGGGGCCCGCCGACGCTCTTGAGTGCCCTGCGGCCTTCAGCGGTTGCCGTGAGTTTCTGTTCCAGTTCGTCGCGGCGCTGCGCCCGCTCAAGCATCTCGCCCACCGCGATGATCTTGCGTGAGTAAAGGTCCCACAGCGAATCGTCCAGCAACTGCATTCCCCACTTGCGTCCGGTCTGAATAAACGATTCCAGCCGATAGGGCTCGTTCTTGCGGATCAGGTTCTGGGCCGCCGGCGTGATCATCATGAACTCGTAGGCCGCAATGCGGCCCGGCATGTCGATGCGCGGAACCAGTGTCTGCGAGACCACCGCCATCAGGGAACTGGCCAATTGGACGCGCATCATCTCCTTCTGCCCCGCCGGGAACGCATCGACGATACGGTTGACCGTCCCGGCGGCGCCTGTGGTGTGGAGGGTCGAGAAGACGAGGTGGCCGGTCTCGGCGGCGCGGATGGCGGCCTCCATCGTGTCGATGTCGCGCATCTCACCGACCAGGATGACGTCCGGGTCGGCCCGCAGCCCCCGCCGCACCGCGTCGCTGAAGGTGTTCACATCCGTGCCGACCTCGCGCTGGTTGATGATCGATTGCTTGTGCTCGTGATAGTACTCGATCG
>CAYVAM010000056.1:0-22060 GCA_964449275.1 uncultured Anaerolineales bacterium | reverse complement strand
GTACCCGTCGCTGCCGACGTAGTAGCCGGCGGTCATCTCCTCGGGCGGCAGGTTCGCGAGGAACGCCCGCACGTACTGCGGGTCGCCCCAACGGAAGACGAAGATGTCGTCGTTCCGCAGGTTCCACCAGCACCGACGGCCGTGCGCCTTGAGTTCCTTCTGGAGGCCCTTCGAGAACGGCGGCCTCGTTGACGAATAGAGCCGCGCGCGGGCGTACTTGAAACTCACCTCGAACGTGTCCGGGTACCGCGACCACTCCTTGACGACCTCCCCGATGCCCGTCTGCCAGACGCGGTGGATGAAACGGACGGTGCGCTGCGGCTGCGCCTTTTTCGCGTCGAGGACGCCCTCTCCGTACGCCCTCCAGAGCCACTTCTCCTTTGCGAACTCGTCGTTGCGTTTCCTCATGCGCTCGCCGGCCGTCACGCCGATGCCGGTGAGGTGCGGATAGGTGAGGATCGTCTGCTTCACGCACTCGCGGATGTAGGCGATGGTCTTGGGGTTGTCCTGGCGGTCGTCGATGCCGTATTTGCCGCCGGCCGAGTTCGTCAAGACGTTCCAGGTGATGAGGTAGACGTCGATGCCGCGGTCTGCGGCCCGCTTCATCACCCGCCGCCAGAAAGCGATCTTCTCGTCAATGGTCATCCTCTTGAGGACGCGGACGTTTGCGAGCACCTCTTTCGAGACGCCCATGTGCTCGCCGATGGAGCCGTGGCGGGCGGTCGGCTTGATTCTCGAGGTGCACACGTCGTCGAGCGCCACGTCGGGGTACTTCTCCAACTTCACGAGCGACGGGAACGGGTGTGGGTTCCACAGCGCCAGGACGTTGTAGCGGTTGCGTGCCATCTCGTCGAGGTACGCCTCCCAGAACGCGAAGTCCCACATCGTGATAATGTTTGTCTGTGCGGCGTCGCCGGAGTCGTCGTAACTCGGCGTTCTGGCGTCGAGGGGGATGTTGAACTTGACGCCGCGCCGGGCGATGGCCGGCTCGGCCGTGCAATCCTTGACGCCTTCGAGTCCGTCGAGGCGGATGGTTTCCGCCAGGTCCAGGCCGCCGTACATCGCGCCGACGGCGTCGGGCGCGAGGACCCGGTACCCGCCCCGTGTACCCCGCTGAAGGGCGTACCCCTGCCCCTTCAGTGACGGGACGGCCGCCTTGCCCTCGCCGAGGACGAAGCGGATGCTGACGGGCGTTTGCCCGCGCGGCTGCGCGTCGGCGGGCTGCTGCGTCACGGCGTAGCCCTTTGCCTCGAGTGCCGAGCGGACCTCCTCGGCGGCGAAGCAGATCGGCGGGCTCGTCTCGTCGCGGAAGATGATGGCTTCCCTGCCGCGCGGCCCGGCCCCCCCCTGCGCCCGGCTGCCGCAGCCTGCGCCCGCCATAAACATCGCTCCTGCCAGAACCATCACGAGCCATCGCCTGCTGTCGCGTCGCGCCATCGTGCGTGTCCTTTCCCACATCAGAGCCATCGCCCCGCCAGTGGTAGCCGCGCATGCGGCGGATGTCAAGTTTCGTCCCGGCGGCGCAGGCCGCTGCGGCAACGCCGGGTGGCATGGCCACGCTTGCGTGGCCATGCTCACTCTTCGGCACTCTCATGCTCATGGCCACGCAAGCGTGGCCATGCCACCCTCAGCCTCACCCGACCGCCAGAAATTGTTGCGACTCCCGGCGGCGCGGGCCGCTCGCAAACATTGCACGAAGGCCTTGCCGCCGCTACAATGCGACCCTTTCCAGGGAACCGAAGGGAGAATTGCATGGCGATTATCGTCAACGGCGAGCGCATCGAGGACGAAACGATTCACGAAGAAGCCGAGCGTATGCGGCCGGAATACGAGAAGGCGTTCGCGGAGGAGCCGCCGGCGGAGCGCGAGGCCAAACTCCAGCAGTGGGCACGCGACAACGCCGTCGAACGCGTCCTTATCGAGCAGGCCGCCAAGGCCGACACGGAGCCCCTGCCGGAAGACGAACTCCAGAAGGCCCTTGAGGCGGCCAAAGAGCACGTCGACGAGTCGATGGCAGAGGACCAACTGCGCGAAGAGGTCGAACTGCACCTGCGCATCAACCGCCTCATGGAAGGCGCTGCCGAAGGCGTGCCGGACCCGTCCGACGAGGCCGTCCAGGCGTACTACGATGAGCACAAGCAGGAGTTGATGGCCCCGGAACGCATCCACGCCGCCCACATCGTCATGCACGTGGACGCGAACACGCCCCCCGAGGTGGCCGAGGCCAAACTCCGCGAGGCTCAGAAAAGGCTGGAGGACGGGGCGGACTTCGGCGAGGTCGCCGACAACGACTCCGACTGCCAGGACCCCGGCGGCGACCTGGGCTGGTTCCCGAGGGGGCAGATGGTGGAAGAGTTCGAGAACACCGTCTGGAAGATGAACCCCGGCGAGACCAGCGATATCTTCGCCACGCGGTTCGGGTTTCACATCGTCCGGGTCATCGAACGCAAGGCCGCCGCACCGTACGACCTGGAAGAGGTCGAAGGCCATGTCCGCGAGCACCTCACCGCCAAGATGCGCGATCAGACCATCGAGACGTTCCTCGACGGCCTGCGTGAGAAGGCGACGGTTGAAGAAGTGTAGCGAGCCGTCGCGCGAAACCCAGAAACGCACGGCCGGGCAAGACTGGCCGTGACACACGTCGGGCTGGAACACCGCTCGTGAACAGGTCCGTCTTCTGCGGTAGGCGTTTGGCCCGCTTGTCGATCTCGCTGATTTTGAACCGGACGCCGGCGATGTACGGCGCTTCGCCCGGCGTCCAGTGTCCGTAGGTCATGGCGACGAAGGTGCCGTCGGGCAGCAGTTCCAGTGCCGGGTAGGCGCAGTCGGCGCTGCGATGGTTGTCCATCAGTCGAACGCGGTATTGGCCTTCGCGGCCTTCCCGGATGTCGTCGTACGTGCCGATCCACATGACCCAGTCGCCCTTGGTCGGGCTCTCGCGGGTCGTGTCGCGGAAACTGATGACGAGACGCCCGTCGGGCGCGTAGAGGGCCTGGTGCCTGTCGCCGGTCAGCGCCGCCGGAAGTTGCCGGGGCTTCGACCAGGTGCGGCCTTCATCGCGTGAGAAGATGACGAACGAGTTGTACCGGCGGCTGTTTTCGCGCAGGAGGACGGCGATCTGGCGGCCGTCGGGCGAGCGGACGGCGCCGGGCTCGCAGATGTGCGGGCCGCCCGTCCACCTGGCGATGGGGATGGCGTCGGACCACGTCAGGCCGCCGTCGGCCGAGAGCGTCTTGTAGACGGTCCAGGTGCCGGTGCGCTTGGCGGCGGGGGATTGGCGGTGCCGTCCCTTGCCGCCGTGGATGAAGCGGCCGTCGTCGTGGAACAACGCCATGTACGTGCCGTCCTTGAGGCGCACGAGGTCGGCCATGGTGACGATGCCGCCGAAGTCGCCGATGGGCTTCAAGGGCGTCCACGTCACGCCCTCGTCTTGAGAGACGGCCATCCGGATGGGGTACAGGCCGGAGAACATGATGAGGCGGTCTTTCCCCTTCGCGTCGGTCACGGGGTAGAGTGTGGGCACCTCCTGGCTGGTGGCCCAGTTTTCGGGCGTCGGCAGCCGGTCGGACCAGGTGAGACCACCGTCGGTCGAGCGTTTCATGACGATGGCCCCGCCGCCGTGGCCTTTCGGGTAGACGGCGATCATCGTCCGGTTGTCCTTCAGCAGTACCGTGGTCGGATGGCCGAGGTACTGGCCTTTTTCGCGGTCGACGATCACCTGGCGGTGGGTCTCGTGGGCGAGGTCGATGGTGGGAATGGCATAGCCGGCGGGGAGAGTCTGCGGCGGGGGACCTTCGAGCGTGGGGCAGGCAACGGACTCGACCTCGCCGGCGACGAGTGGGACGGCGATCACTGCAAGACCGGCGCTCGCACACAGACGCACGGATAGCGATGTCATCGTTAGCCTCTTTCAGAACCCGCTCGCGGCTCGGCTCGCGCTCACGGCTCGCATTCGCTCATCCGAGCCGCGAGCGCAAGACAAGAGAGGGGCGCCCCGACTCGCTCATCCGAGTCGGTCAGCACGGTGTCGGTCCCGCGTGCCTCATTTCGTCGCCGGCGTTTCGCCCTTGCCGAAGCGTTTGAGGCGGATGGCCTTGAACTCGACGAGCATCGGCTTGCCGGCGTGGATCTGGAGCGCCAGGATGCCGGACATGGCGCGGCCTTTCTCGTCGTTATCCACCAGGTCGATCGTCTGGACGTCGTTGAGGTAGTGGACCAGATGGTTGCCGCGCGCGATGATTCGGTAGTGGTTCCAGTCACCGCTCTTGAAGGTGGCGGCGACCTTCTTGGCGTCGCCCAGCGAGCCGACGACGTTCGGCTTGCCGGTTTCGTCGATGACGACCTTCTGCCCCACCCGGGCGAGGGACTTGCGGCCCTTCTCGTGATAGAGGAAGCCGGCCTTTCCGCCTTGGTTGCACACCTCGGCCTGGTAACCGGAGACGACCCACTTGCCGCGATCCTGGCTGCGGTACTGGACGCCGGAGTTGCCCGACTGGATACGGAACGAGACGCGCAACTCGAAATCCTCGAGTTTGCCCGCGCGCCAGATCAGGAACGTGTTGCCCTTGGTCGGCTTCTCCTTGGTCGTCTGGCCGCGGATGATGCCGTCTTTGACGGACCAGAAGTCGGGGTTGCCGTCCCAGCCGGTCAGGTCCTTGCCGTTGCAGAGGGGAACGAACCCCTTTTCGGATGTCACTTCTCCCGCGACAGCCGCGGCGGCGACCGTCAGGATAACCAGAACAGGCAACCAGCCTTTAACTGAGCGCATAGGACACCTCCCGTCAGTGAGGCCCACGCGGGCCCGCCTGCCTTGAGTTCACGCATCCCTACTTTCCGATCGGCACAAGGACGATGTTGCGGAACTCCTTGGGCGAACCCTCGGACTGGAGGCATATCTTGCCGCCCGCCTCATCGACCTCGGTGGCGGTGTTCTGGACGAGGTTGTTGACCTTGATTTCGAGGTCGCCGCCGTCGAGTGTCATCTCGTAGTCGTTCCACTCGCCGATGGGCCGCTCGTTCGAGGGATGCCGCTTCGTGGTGTGCCGACCGCGGGTGCGGTCCTCGGCAACGGTCATCTTGACGTTGTCGATGTTCCAGATGTCGCCCATCGACCCGGACTGGCCCTGGGCCTCGATGGACTTCGGCCATACTTTGTCGGCGCCCACCATCCGCAGCAGGACGCCGCTGTTGCCGCCCTTCAGGTGCCGCAACTGCAAATGCAGCGCGTAGTTGGTGTAGTCCGCGGTGGTGCGGATGTAGCCGGCGGGCCGGCCGGTGTTGGTGATGACGCCCTCAGAGACGCCGAAGGTATCCTTGCACTTGTCGCTCGATGGCACCCATCCGTCGAGGCTCTCGCCGTTGAACAGGCGCACGGCCTTGCCGTAATTCGACTTGAGGTGCCTGATGAAGATGTCTTTGAACTCGACGACCATAGGCGCCCCGGCGTGAATCTGGAGGGCCAGCAGCCCCTCGCGGATCGAGCCCTTGCGGTCCTTCGGGTCGGCGGGGTCGGTGACCTTGTCGTTGTCGATGAGCGCCATCGTCGGGTAACCGTTCAGGTAGTGGCGGAGGTAGTTGCCCTGGGCGATGATGATGTACTCGTTCCAGTCTTTCATCTTGTAGTAACCGGCCTCTTTGAGGGCCTTGACGTCGGAGACCTTCGAGACGACGTTCTTCTTACCGCCCTCGTCGATGACCATGAAGTCGCCGACGTTGACGAGCCATGCGCGTCCGCCTTCGTGGTAGAGGAAGCCGACCTTGCCGGGGTTGTTCTCGATCTCGGCCTGGTAGCCGTTAATCCGCCACTTGTCGTGTTCCTTGGAGCGATACTGGATGCCGGAGTTGCCGCCCTGGATGCGGAACTTGATCTTGAGGATGAAGTCCTTCAACTTGCCGCCGCGCCACACGCAGAACGTGTTGCCGTGGGCGGGGTTCTCCTTGGTCGTCTCGCCGCGGATAACGCCGTCCTTGACGGACCAGAGCCGGGTGTCGCCGTCCCAGCCGGTCAGGTCCTTGCCGTTGAAGATCGTCTCGAAGCCTTCTTCGTTAGGCTTCTCGGCCGCCGCGGCCGCACCGCCGACCCAGACGGCGAGCCCCAGCACTGCCAACCAACTCATGATCGAGCGCATCATACACCTCCCTTGGACTCGTTCTCCCGATCGCCGGCGCCGGCCCCCGCCGGGCCGTGCCGCGCCGGCCGTTCGTACCTTTCAATCCAACCCGTGCCGAAGCACAAGGCGCCGGTCAGAATACGCATTTGCGACGGCCGCCGCAAGTTTTTCGTGCTTCGCGCGGCGGGTCGCGGCACCCACCGCGCAGAACGGCGCATATCCGCGGCGGTACGGAGACCCGCGGTCCAAAGCCGATACGATGCCATTTGGCCCTGTGATAGGCCGCCGCGCAGCCGTATCCTTTCGTGAGAACCTCTGCCGAGGCGAAGAAGGCCGAGGCGCGGACAGCAGCACTCGCGTGCAATCAGCCGTAACCGTTTGCACAACCCGCAATTTGCGGGTATGATTACGGTGACGAAAAGCGGAGGATTCTCATGCTGCGGACCCTTTCTCTTGCAGTCGTCGGGTGCTTGCTCGTTGCCGCGCCGGCCCTGGCGGACGACGCTGCCGCTCAGGTCGAGAAGGCGTGGCTCACCCAGTTGGCGATGCGCCAGAGCGCCCCGAGAGGCCGGGCGCCCGCCGCTCGCGTGACCACGCAGTCCGACGCCGCCGGCGCCGTGGACGGCGTCAAGAACGGCGGCGTCGCCTTCCACACGAACCAGCAGAACAAGCCCTGGTGGCAGGTGGACCTCGGAAAGGCCCAGCCGCTCGGGCGAGTCGTTGTCTGGAACCGCTGCACACCGGACGCCGCCCGGGCCGCCCGGCTCCTGGTCCTTCTCTCCGACGACGGCAAGTCCTGGCGCGAGGTCTATCAGCACGACGGCACCGTCTTCCACGGCACGAGCGACAAGAAGCCGCTGAGCGTTCCCCTCGATGGCGTCAAGGCCCGCTTCGTCCGCATCCAACTGCCCGGCCGGACGTGGCTGCACCTGGACGAGGTCGAGGTCTTTGCTCAGGGTAACGCGAAGAAGAACCTCGCGCTCCGCAGGCCCGCCGACCAGTCAAGCACCAGCCAGTGGTCCACCGGCAAAGCGGCGCCGGCCGCACCGGCCGCACCAAAGGGCCTCAAGTATCCGACTGACGAGGCGCTGGCGCGCGGACGGCGGCTGCTCGCCCGCAGGCGCGGCGAAGGCGCGGACATGGCGGCCCAGGCCCGCGCGCTCGAGGCCGTCGCGAAGAAGGCGGCCGCCCTTGCCGCCGACGCGCCGGCCGAGGCGCACCGCGACCTGTGGCTCGAGGCCCGCCGGATCGTCCGGCGGCTCGTCTTCGCCGACCCGCTGGTCGCCTTCGATCGGCTCCTGTTCGTCAAGCGGCACACCTACTGTTCCAGCCACATCTACACCGACCACTTCGACGGCAGCCGCACGATGGGCGGCAACTTGTGTATCCTCTCGCCCGTGGCGCCCGACGGGGTGGTGACCGAACTCGTGCCGGAACTCGACGGCGGCCTGTTCGGACGGTTCGATCTGTCGTTCGACGGCAAGCGGATCGTCTTCGCCTACAAGAAGCCCGGAAAGGGCTACCGCATCTATGAGGTCGGCATCGACGGCAAAGGCCTCCGGCAACTGACCCGCGACGGCGCCGACGAAGACGAGATGATCAAGGCCTACCGGCACGGGTACGACGACATGGACCCGTGCTACCTGCCGGGCGGCAAGATCATGTTCGTCTCGACGCGGGTCAAGCGGGCGGTGCTCTGCCACAACGCCTTCACCACAACGATTATCCACGTGATGGACTCAGACGGCCGCAACATCCACCCCGTCTCGGGCAACACCACCAACGAGTTCACCCCCGCCGTCTGCGACGACGGCCGGGTCATCTACACACGGTGGGAGTACGTGGACAAGGGCTGCGGCGACGTGCAGAGCCTCTGGTCGATGCACCCGGACGGCAGCCAGTCGATGCACGTCTATAAGAACAACGTCAGCCGGCCCGCCACGCTGATCGATGCTCGCAGCATTCCCGGCACCCACCGCTTTGTGGCCGTCGGGGCGCCGCACATGCCGCTGGCCGTCGGGCCGGTTATCCTCATCGACACCCACGTCACGCAACGGACGCCCGAGGCCATGACCAACCTGACGCCCGAGATCGGCTACCCCGGCCACTCCGGCTACCCCACCAGGGACAAGGGCTACTACAAGGAACCCTGGCCGCTGTCGGAGCGGCTGTTCCTGGTCGCCTTCAACCCCGAGGCCAGCCACCGAGCCCCCGCCGGGTACGGCATCTACCTGCTGGAGGAGAAGGGGAACCGGGAACTCGTCTATCGCGACCCGCAGACGTCGTGCTTTGAGCCGGTGCCGCTGCGGCCGCGACGTACGCCGTGCCGGGTGCCGCCCGCAACCGAGACGCCCATCCCGGCAGGGGACGCCACGCTCTTCATGGCCGACGTGTACCAGGGAATGACGGGCATCCAGCGCGGGCGCGTCAAGTACGTCCGCGTCATGGAAGACGTGCCGAAACCCTGGGACGCCTCCTGGCGAGCGCGTGTGCAGGGCGATTCGATGGGGCTCCAGAACCCGGCCGTCAGCCTCAAGGGCCACTTCACCGTCAAGAAGGTCTGGGGCATCGTGCCGGTCGAGGAAGACGGCTCGGCGCAGTTCACCGTGCCGGCCGACAAGAACCTGTATTTTCAGGCGCTGGACGAAAACTTCATGGAACTTCAGCGGATGCGGACGCTGGTGAACCTGATGCCCGGCGAGCGCCGCTCGTGCATCGGCTGCCACGAGCCGCGCAACCATGCCCCGGTTGCCCGCCGCGTCGCAGCGCTCAGGCGACCCGCCCGCGCGCCCGCGCCGCAGCCGGGCGACACCGGCCCCCGCATGGTCCATTATCCGCTGGACATCCAGCCGATCCTCGACAAGCACTGCGTCAAGTGCCACGGCGGGGCCGAGCCCAAAGGCAAACTCGACCTCGCGGGCGAGATGACCAAACTGTTCAGCCGCTCCTACGAGAACCTCATCACCAGGAAACTCATCAATAACATCGACGTCGACCCGCGCGACGCCTACATCCCGGCCGAGCCGCCGCTCACGTTCGGCTCGCACAAGAGCAAGATCGTCCACCAGATCCTCACGGGCCACAGCAAGGTCAAGTTGACCCGCGAGGAATTCGTCCGCCTCGTGACCTGGATCGACGCCAACGCACCCTTCTACGGCGTCTACGAGGGCAAGAAAAACCTCAAGTGGAAGGACGACCCCGACTTTCGGCCGCAGCCGAAACTCGCCAGCGCCGCGCGCAAGTGACACCGCACGGCATCGATACGGGGTGCCACACAGAATAGACGTCTGCATAAGGAGCGCACGATGGATCCCCGAACGAGAATCGCGTACACGTTGCTGGCCGCCGCGGTCGCCGTCGGCCTGACCGCAGGAGAGACGGCGGCGGCGAAGCCGAGAAAGGGCCCGACGACGGAAGAAATCCAACGAATCGCCGACGCCGTCGCCAAGATCAAACCCGCCGCCAGACCTGCCAAGCCGCGGAAACTCCTTGTCTACTCCGTCTCCTGGGGGTACTTCCACACGTCGATCCCCTACGGGAAGCAGGCCGCCCGGATCATCGGCTCTAAGACCGGGGCCTTCGAGGCCACCGTCAGCGACGACCCGTCGATGTTCGAAGCCGACAGGCTCAGGCAGTTCGACGCCGTCTTCTTCAACAACACGAATCGCGACATCTTCCTGCCGGAGGACTTCAAGAACCTACCGCCCGAGAAAAAGAAAGCCGCCACCGAACGCGACGAACGCCTCAAAAGAAACCTCTGCAGTTTCCTCGCCGGCGGCCGGGGCCTGGCGGTCATCCACGCCGGCGTCGCCAGTTTCCGCGAGTGGCCCGAGTACGGCAACATCATCGGCGCGCGGTTCGACAACCACCCGTGGGGCGCCGGCTCCGAGGTCACACTGAAGGTCGAAGAACCCGGCCACCCCCTCACCCAGGCCTTCAAGGAACCCCTGTTCGTCGTCAAGGACGAGATCTACCAGTTGAAGGCCCCGTATTCTCGCGACAAGGTCCGCGTGCTCCTCTCCATCGACACGACCCGGACCAACATGAAGAAGGGCGGCATCCACCGCACGGACGGCGACTTCGCCATAACCTATGTCAAAACCTATGGCAAGGGGCGCGTGTTCTACAACGCCCTTGGCCACATGCACGAACTGTTCTGGAACCCGACCGTCCTTCAGCATTACCTCGACGGCATCCAGTTCGCCCTGGGAGACCTCGCTGCCGACGCAACGCCGCGGCCGAAGGCGCCCGCTCGTTGACGCTCGCGGCACCGATGAGTGAATGCTAGCGTTCTGTCGCTGCTGATTTGCGGTGTGCCACTGGCTGCTTGTCAGCCAGTGTGTAGCGAGCAGCAGGAAGGCACTGGCGGACTTTTTCGCCAGTGGCACCCACCGTTTCACGTGCGAAAGAGCACTAGCCGCGACCGTAAGGGAGCGGTCGCCTTCGGCGCCGCCCGGGGCCGCTCGCCCAGGCTCGCCGCTATTTGGGAGGCCCCCGCATGTGCCGCAGATGGCCGCCGAAGCGTCCGACCCCCGCCGCCTGGACCCGCGCCGCCGCTATCCTTTTCGTCTCCATCGCGCCCGCGCTGCCCGCTGCCGCAGAAGCGGCCAACCTCGTCGCCAACGGAGACTTCTCGCGCGTCGCCGCCGGCGCGCCGGCCGATTGGGCCGGCGCCGGCGACAGCCACGTCACCCAACGCCTCGAGGCCGCGAAGGACGCCGACGGCCGCCCGTACGCGCGGCTGGCGTGCGCGCGGTTCGACCAGCGCTCCCCCGCCAGCCACGCCATGCTCGCCCAGGTCGGCAAGGTCAGCCTCGTCAAAGGCAGGTTGTACGAGTTCTCATGCCGCCTTCGGACCGAGGGCCTGAAGAGCCGTAGCGTCAAGGTCGCCGTCAGCGACACCGCCACGTGGACCAACTGCGGCCTGAACGTCAGCCTGCCGACCGGCAAGACGTGGCGGACCCACCGGCGGTTCTTCACGGCAACCAAAACGGTGGGCGAGAGCACGCGCCTCCAGTTCTGGTTCAGCGAGACGGGCACCCTCTGTGTAGCCGACGTGCAAATCGTCGAAACGCGGCCCGAGGACGTCGAGTTCACGGACGTCGTCCCCCCCGCCGGCGGCAAGAACCTCGTCCGCAACGGTTCCTTCGAGGTCGGACCCTCCGGATGGTCGTCGCTCGGCACGCGGACCGGCTGGGGCAACCTGAGCCGCCTCCATGGCGCCGTCCAGACCGACGGCGCGCCACACGGCCGCGCGTTCCTCCGGATACCCTTCGACACCAAGAGGACGCCCGTCCTCGCCTTCGACTACTATGAGCCGCTCGTGCGGCGGGAACTTCGACCGCTGGCCGCAAGCCGCGGCTGGATCGAAGTCGAGCGCGGCAAGCCGTACACCCTCTCGTGCATGATGCGCGCGAGCACAGGCGGCGTCCGCGCCCGCCTCGGCGTGCGCGACAAACGCCCCGGCGGCGGGCACCGCGACCACACGAAAACCGTCACACTCACCACCCGCTGGACACGCTACACGCTCGCCTTCCACCCGGTCAACCGGTACGCCTTTGTCCTCGCCGGCCCCGACCTGGAGAAGGAAGAGCGCGTGGACGTGGACATCGACGCGGTCCAACTCGAAAAGGGCGAGCAGGCGACGCCGTTTGAGCCGCGCGCCAAGACCGAACTCGCCGTCGAACCGACGCAGCCCGCCGGCATCTTCACGGAAGGCGAGCCGGCCGCCCTTCGCCTCAGAGTCTGCAACCACGGCGCGGCCGATGCCAAGGTCGAGGTCACGTTCAAGGTCGCCGATTACTTCGACCGCGACGTTCCGTGGCGCGGCGAGTCGCTCGATGTCCCCGCCCACACGGTCGTCGAGCGGAACCTTCAGACGCCGCCCGACTGGAAAGGCTACTATCGCGTCCGCGCCGGCGCGAAAACCGGCGGTCTGATTGAGACGACGACGGTCCGCCTCGCCGTCGTGCCGAAACGGACGGTCGAGGATTCCATCCTCGGTATCAACCACGCCTTCGCGACGCCGCACCTTATCAACCTCGCCTCGAAGGTCGGCGTGACGTGGTACCGCGACTGGACGCTCAAATGGAACCACATCGAGCCGGAGAAAGGGCGGTTCGACTGGGCCCGCGGCGACGCCCAGATCGACCGCGTCCTGGCGCTCGGGCCGCAGGTCCTCTGCCTCCTGCCGCCCTTCCCCTCAGCCGACTGGAACAGCGAAGCGCCGGCCGACCTGCCGACGAAGGGCTACCCCGGCTCACGCCTCCGCAGCGCCTGGGCGCCGAAGGACCCCGCCGAACTCGCCCGCTTCGTCGGCCAGGCCGTCTCACGGTACAAGGACCGGATGCGAGTCTGGGAGTTCCTGAACGAGCCCATCTACACCAACTACGCCCTCCCCGGCGACAAGGGAAACCGGTACAGCGGCAAGAACTACACGCCGGCCGATTACGTCGCCTTGCTCAAGACCGCCTCGGCCGCCATGAACAAGGCCGACCCCAACTGCAAGGTCATCGGCGGCATCGGAAGCGGGGCGATGAACCTGACACGCGAGATCATCGACGCCGGGATCCTCAAGCACCTCGACATCTTCAACTTGCACTTCTACCCCGGCGCGCGGCTGCCGGAGGGCCACGCCCTCGAAATGGACAAGTTGCTGGCGATGATGGACGCCGCCGGCCGCCGGGTACCCATCTGGATCACCGAGTTCTCGTACTATGGCGCCGACGCCCTGCCCCGCCGGCCGTTCATCCCCGTGGGCGGGTCGTGGTCCGAGAACCGGCTGCTTCCGAGCGAGCGTGTCTGCGCCGACCGGACGGTCCGGTTCTTCGCCGTCATGCTGGCCAGGGGCGTGGAGAAGATCTTCATCCACTCGGGCGCGAGCGGCGAGGTGAACCGGCCGGCTTTCGAGTGCGCCCTCTTCGATTACGGCGGCGTGCCGCGCAAACTCGCCCCGGCGATGGCCGTCCTGACGGAACTCCTCGGGCCGACGCCCGTGTGCGAGGGCGTCCGCACGTTCGGCGAAGCCGGCCACGCGGTGGCGTTTCGGGCGCGGCGGCACTGCGTCCTCATCCTGTGGAAGGACGATCCGGACGCCGGCCTCCACCTCGTCGTGCCGCCCACGCCCGGCCTGGGCCGCCTCGACATCATGGGGCGGCGGCAACCGCCCGGGCCGATTGACCTCTCCACCTCGCCGACCTATCTTGTGGGCCCGCCGGGGGTGGCCGGGCAGATTCTTCAGTCCATACGCCTCAGCCGCCCATAACGGCTGCGCCGGGAGCAGAGATGAAAACAACCCTCCACATCCCTCAACGATTGGCACTCGCGCTCGTCCTCTTTCTGACCGCGCGCGGCGCCGGCTTGGCTGCCGCGCCCGCCAGGACGGTCTGGCTCGATGAACTTGACGTCGGCAAGGCTACCTCGGGCTGGGGCCCGGCGAAGCGGAACCGGTCCGTCGAAGGCAAGCCGCTGACGATTGCCGGGCGCACGTTCGCGCGCGGCCTCGGCACGCATGCGCCGGGGGTCTTGCGGATCAGCCTGGACGGTGCTGCCGCACGGTTCACTGCCCGCGTGGGCGTGGACGACGAAGTGGCCAAGCGGCCCTCGCAGGCAAGCGTCGAGTTCAAGGTCCTCGGCGACGGGGTGGTGCTCTGGCAAAGCGGAATCGTGAAACGCCTCCAGGCCGCCAGACAGGTTGACGTGGACCTCAAGGGAATCAAACTCCTGGAACTCGTCGTCACCGACGGCGGCGACGGCTACGCCTGCGACCACGCCGACTGGGCCGACGCCAGGTTTGAGGTCGCCGCCAACGCGAAGATTGCAACCCTCGCGAGCGCGAAGAGGAAAAAGAAGGCCAAGACGGGGCATCAGGGCAAGCACCAGCCCGATCCCACGATCACCGGGCAACTCGACCTCACGAAGCCTGCCGCCGCGGGCGCCAAGGTCCTGACCGACTTCTCTGGCAAACCGGACGGCAGCCGGTGGGGCGTCCTCGGAACGTACGAACTGCTCCTGCCGCAATTCGCCACGGGCCTGTTCTTCTCGCACGCGAATCCGGAGGGGCGCGGATGGCCGAACATGATGAACCGCGCCTTCCCCTGGGCGTTCAAGAACGAGAAGGAAAGCATCGCAAGCCTCAACGACGGCGGCATCTTCTTTATCCTTCCGCTTGAGGGGGGCGGCTACATGGCCGTGACCGCCATCGGGGGTCCCAAGACGCAGTCGTGGTTTCACACGGACGAGAGCGGACGGATCCTGCTCAGTTTCGGCACCTTCGGGACGGCCGAGGTCCGGTGCGACGCGCCGCTGCTGGCCTGGGCCAGGTCCGACGACGTGTACGAGGCCTGCCACGAGGCCGTCCGTGCCGCCATCGGCAGCAAGCCGCTCCGCGGGCGGGCCCACTTCCGCCACGAGAAGGCCTACCCCGAGTATTTCGCCTACCTGGGCTGGTGCAGTTGGGAACACTTCAAGGGAAGGATTGACGAGGCCAAACTGCTGGGCGTCGTCGACGGCATCGAAGCCTCCGGGCTGCCCATCCGCTACGTGATCGTCGACGACGGCCACACGTCCACCCAACGCGGCGCCATGGACACCTTCAACCCGAAGGCCGACAGGTTCCCGCGGGGCTGGGCGCCGCTGCTCGCACGCCGCAAGGCCGACCGTGTCCGATGGATGGGCCTGTGGCACGACTTCAAGGGTTACCACGCGGGCATCGCGCCCGAGAACGATTTCGGCGAGGCGCTCAACCGCCACTTCGAGAAACTCTCCGAGGGGAGCCTGACCGTCCGCAACCACCCCGAGTCGGCCCTGGCGTTCTACCGGGCGTTCATGGGTTCGGTGAAGGCGCACGGGTTCGATTTCGTCAAGACCGATTTCCAGTCCGCCCAACTCGCCCGCCTGGCCGGAAAGGTGGACAATGCCGTCGAGCGTTGCGCCGGCAACTCCCAGGCCTTCGAGACGGCGCTCGAGGAACTCGGCCTCGGGCTCATCAACTGCAACTGGCACAACCCGGCCAACTTCCACAACTGCCGGGCCAGTTGCGTCGGACGGTGCAGCATCGATTACTCCAAGGGCAGCCTCGGCTCGGCCAAGCGGCACCTGCTCCAGTCCTACGCCAACATCCTGTGGCTGGGCCAGTTGGCCTGGGGCGACCACGACATGTTCCACTCCAGCCACGAGGGCGTGGGGCAAATCATGGCCGTCTCGAAGGCCATGTCCGGCGGGCCGGTGTACCTGTCCGACGCGCCGGAGGCCTTCGTCGCCGACGTTATCACGCCCCTATGCTATAAAGACGGCAGACTGCTGCGGCCGGTGGCGCCGGCGGCGCCGCTGCCGGATTCGCTCTTCGTCGATCCGCTTAAGACAGCCGTGCCGTACCGCGTCATCGCGCCGCTCCCGGGCCGAAGCGCCGCCGTCGTCGCGTACAACCTGTCCGCGGGCGCCGCTGACGCCAGCCTGAAGTCGAAGGTTACCCCTGAAGATTACTCCCGCGCCGGCGGCATGATTCAGCCGTACGAGGGCCGGTGGACGCTGCCCGCAGAGGGCCTCCTCGTCTATGATTGGCACGCTCGCAAAGGGGAGAAACTCGGAAAAGCGTATGCCTTCGAGTTAAAAGGCTTCGCCCAGCGGCTGCTTCACCTGTGCCCGATCCGAAATGGCTGGGCCGTCATCGGCCGGACGGACAAGTACCTGTCGCCGGCGGCGGTGGAGGTCGTCCGGCAAACGGCGTCGCAACTGATCTTCCGCCTGGCCGAGAGCGGGCCGTTTGCCGTCTGGACCGCCGAGGGAACCCCTTCGGCCGACGGCCTGGAGTTCCACGACGCCGGCGGCGGGTTGTGGCACGCATCGATGCCCGTCGGCAAGAGAAACGTGGAACTGACTCTGACTCGCAGGTAAACTCGCCGAGACGCCGGCGGTCCTGTCACTGAAACGACAGGAAAACGTGAACTCCCTGGGAAGGCGTCCGCAGAACGCACGCAGGACAGAGAAGACAGGTTGAGCGCGGCGGGTCTCCGCACCCGCCGCGTCAGCAAGAAGGCGAGGGTGATCGCATGAAGCGTTGTATCGTGGCAACCATCCTGCTCCTGGCCGCCGGTCAGACCGGCGCGGACACGAAGGACGTGGAGTTCCTCCTCGACGGCGTCGCGAAGATTGCCGCGCCCGGCGTGCCGGGACCGCTGTGCGTCTTCGGCGACCGCGCCTTTGCCGTCGTGACGGGCGGCTCCGGCGCCGACCTGCGCGAACCCGTCGTCGCTGCGGCCCGGATAGGCAAAGGCCGCGCCGTCGCCTTCGGCCACACCGACTACTTTAGCGCCAGTGTCCTCGGCGACAAGGCGACCGACACGGGCCGCCTGATGACAAACGCCGTCCGATGGGCCGGCGGCGCGGCCGCGAAGCCCGTTGTCGGCGTCCATCGGGCGCAGGGGATGCTTGGGTTCCTCAAGGGCAAGGGCTTCAAAACGGTCTCCCTCGCGGGGACCGACTGGCCGAAGGACCTGCGAGGCGTCAACGTCCTGTGCATCGACACGGCTCGGCTGGCCGGCAAGGGCGCCGTCCCCGCCGTCTCGCGCTTTGTCGGTGCCGGCGGCGGCCTCGTCGTCATGAGCCTCGGATGGGGATGGAAGCAGGTCACACGCAAGGACCTCGTGACCGAGCACGCCGGCAACCGCCTGCTCGGACCCGCCGGCATCGTCTGGGCCGATGGCACCCTGAAACACACGACCGAGGGCGGGTACGCGGCCGGCACGCCGCCGCCGTCCCTGGTTCACGCCGGCCGCGCGCTCCAAATCCTTGAGACACACGTCGGCGACAAGAAGCAACTGAGCGACGCCGACGCCGCCCAGGCTGCGGCGGTCGTCACGCGGGCCGTCCGGTCGCTTCCCGCGGGCGACAAACTGCTCCTGCCGCGACTGCGCCGCCTCGAAAAGACGCACCAGGCCGACACCGTCCCGACCGCCAAGCGTCCGCTGACCGCGAAGAACCCCCTCGGCCGCCTGCTTCTCACATTGCAGATTCAGGAGACCAAGCGTGCCGCGCCCGAAAAGGTCCGCGCACACCCTGCCGCAGTTGAGTTCCCCGGCGCCGTGCCGGCCGACGCGCCGCGCGTGACGCGCACACTCCCGATCCACACGCGGGCGCACGGTTGGCATAGCACCGGCCTCTACGCCGCGCCCGGCGAGATCATCACCGTCACGGTTCCCGCGGCGGCCGCCGGGAAGAAACTCGCCGTCCGCATCGGGGCGCATAACGACCGCCTGTGGCATCAGGACCGATGGCGCCGGGCGCCGGAGATCTGTCGGCAATTTCCCATCGTCGAGGTGACGACGCGTGCGGCCAACGCGTTCGGCGGCCTGGTGTACGTCGTGGTGCCGCGCGGATGCGATCTCGGAACGCTCAAGGTGACGATCCGCGGCGCCGTCAAGGCCCCCTACTACGTCCACGGCGCGACCGATCCGGCCGCATGGCGCACCACCATCCGGCATCACCCCGCCCCGTGGGCGGAACTCGCGTCGAAGAAGGTTATTCTGACGCTGCCCTCGAAGGTCGTCCGCAACCTCGACGACCCGAAAGACGTCATGGATTTCTGGGACCGCGTCCTCGACGCCTGCGCCGAACTGGCCGCCTGGCCGCTCGACCGGCCCCGACCGGAGCGGTACGTGCCGGACGCGCAGATCAGCGCCGGGTACATGCACTCGGGCTACCCCATCATGACGCTGCTCGACATGCCGCCGGTCATGGTGGACAAGGCCCGCATGATCGCCAACAAGCACGGCGGCGTGTGGGGCCTGTTCCACGAAATGGGCCACAACCACCAGTCGCGGGACTGGACGTTCGGCGGCACGGTCGAGGTCACGGTCAACCTGTTCACGATGTACGTTTTCGAGACGGTCTGCGGCAAGGAGCCGACGAAAGCGCACGGGTCGATCTCCGATAAGGCCCGCGCCCGCAAGATGAAGACCTACTTCGCCGCCCCGGATTTTGAGAAATGGAAACGCGACCCGTTCCTCGGCCTTATCATGTATATCCAGATGCAGAAGGCCTTCGGCTGGGACGCGTTCAAGAAGGTCTTCGCCGAGTACCGGACCCTGCCGAAGAACGAGCGGCCGCGTAGCGACGCCGAGAAACACGACCAGTGGATGATCCGCTTCTCACGGACCGCCGGACGAAACCTCGGCCCGTTCTTCGAGGCGTGGCGCGTTCCGACCAGCGAGAAGGCCCGCGCGTCCATCGCCGACCTCCCGACGTGGATGCCGGAGGCCTTCCCGCCGAAGGGGTCATGAAGAAGCGCGGCTAATCCTACAACGCTATGTCAGTCTTTTGCGCGGTGGGTCTCCGCACCCACCGCGAAGAAAGATGCCGGGGCGCGCCCCGGCCTACAGGCCAGCGTCACTTTGCGGTCAGTGTAAAGTCGACGGCACCGTCGAGGATGGCCAGGTCGGCGCCTTTCTTCAGGCGGATGCCGTCGAGGACGAAGAGGCCGTCGCCGACGAAGGTGTCGCCGTCCTTCTTCTTCCGGAGCGTCGTGCCGGCGGGAAGCGGCTTAAGCAGACACTTCACGGGGCATCGCTTCAGGCTGTCTCGCCGCGGCGTCTGCGTGCGTTTCGCGGGGTCGTGGATGACGAGCCAAGTCGCCTCGCCCTGCGTCTCGCAGCCGACGGCGGTGATCCAGTGGCCGCCGATGCGCGTGCGGGTCGCACCGCCCTCCTCCGTTGCGTACCATCCGATGTTCAGGAGCAGGTTCGCCTTGCCCGACACGCTGCGGCACATCCAGTCGATGGCGGGCCTGTCGGCAACGCGATTCATGCGCGTGCGCCAGCCGGCATACTCCGCCACCGCCCGGTAGCCGCGCTCGCCGCAGTACCGCTCGATGCCCTTCATGACGCCGACCGGCCCGGTGCCTTTCACGGGGTCGGTCTTCATAAACTGGGTCGTGCCGAGGGCGCGGATGAGTTCAAACTGGTCCCTGGCGTCGGGCGCGGCCGCGGGGTGGAGGTTCCCGAAGCCGTTGGTATCGAGCCAGATGAGGGCGTTCGCCGCCGCCGTGGGTCCGCAGTACGACGCGCCGCCCCGGGGCAGCCGGCCGTAGGCCTTGTCGGCCTGGAAGAAGTCGGGCATGGACGGCATCTTCTCGACGCACCGCGTGGCCGGCGCTGCGCAAGCAGCGGGCCAGGCAAGCGTCAGGCACAACAGAAGCAGGGCCACTCGCCGCAAGGCATCCTCCGATGGGCCGGACCCGGGAAACCCGTCATCACGGCGTCGAACTCTTGGCGGCTGGGCCGGCATCGGCGGCCACCCGGAACCCGACTATGTTGTCGCACCCCTCACCCACAGGCGGGATAACCGCCCGAAACGCCGAGCGGCACCGGCCCGGCGTGCTGAGCCACGATCCGCCACGGATGACGCGGTGCGCTGCACGGCGTTGCCGCTTTCCGCCGCCGTATGGAGCGCCGCCGGCGTCAGACTGGGCGACATTGTCGCTGCACCACTCCCACACGTTCCCGTGCATGTCGTGCAGGCCGAATCGGTTGGCCCGGAAGGTGCCCACCGGGGCCGTGAAGACGTACCCGTCATCCCAAGGGGCGGCCCGCCACGCTCGGAACTTCTTCCTGCCCGTCTCGTCCGCCGCGTTGCAGCAGCCTTTTCCGTCTTTGGGGTCGTTGCCCCAACAGAAGGCGGCGGTGCTTCCCGCGCGGCACGCGTACTCCCACTGCGTTTCGGTGGGGAGCCGGACGGGGCGCCTACCCTTGCGCGTGAGCCAGTCGCAAAAGATTACCGCATCGCCCCAACTGACGCACAGGACCGGGTGGTCGTCCGTCTGGCTGAATCCCACGTTTCTCCACGACGCGCCCTCGACCTTGTCCCACTTCCTGCCCTCCCAGGCGAAGGCCCAGCCGTCCCGCTCCGCATCGGTCTTGTAGCCGGTGTCGGCAGCAAAAGCGGCAAACTGGCCGCGCGTAACCTCGAAGGCCCCCAGGTAGAAGTCGCTCCTGATCGTCACTTCATGCAGCGGCTGCTCGGCGTCCGTGCGACGGTGCCTCTTGTCGAGCGGGCTGGTCTCGGGGCTGCCCATGATGAACGTGCCGGCGCGGATGAGAACGAGTTTCATCGAGACGCCGTTGCCGAGGTCGAGGACGAGATCTCTCGCCTTCGCCGCGCCTTCTGACGGCAACTCCGCCGCCTTCGCCTCAACAGACCTCGAACGCGCCAGCGACACAACTGTGGCGCCAAGGCCGACGAGCAGGACCGGCACGACGAGAAGGCAGGCTTTGGACTTGCCGGGATGAACTGGAGACGACCTCATACCGTTCTCCCGCGGCTTGCTGCTCATATCATACCGGCGGTCCCCGAGTACTACAACGCTACTTGCTGCGCGGCGGGTCTCCGTACCCGCCGCGCAGCTGCAAAACCGGCGATTCCCGCGCGGTGGGTCCGGAGACCCACCGCGCAGAAAGATGCCGGGGCACGCCCCGGCCTACAGGCCTGGGAAGGCCGCCGCGCGGTTTGGGCAACACGCCCCGGAGAGCCACCGCGAAGAAAGATGCCGGGGCGCGCCCCGGCCTACAGGCTTGCTTCCGCGTGGTGGGTCCGGAGACCCGCCGCGCAGAAAGATGCCGGGGCGCGCCCCGGCCTACATGTCGTCCGGCTTCTTACGAAAGTGGAAGCAGAGCCAGATGTCGATCGTCAGCATCGCGGCGTTGAAGGCGTAGAGGGCGGTGACAAGTTCGGGCCAGTCGCCCCCGGCGCGGAGGAACTTGGCGGCCATGCCGAACACGTACCCGACCAGGATCAGCAACATGAAACCGACGCTCTTGCCCTCGACGCGGCGGGAGCGCAGCGTACGGACCACGTCCACCGGCCAGGCGAAGCCGAAACAGATGAGCATGCCGGCCTCGAAGAGTTCGGCAATCGCGATGACGGCATCGGGCATGGCTTCGCGCCTGGAGACTGCCCGCAGGCCGAGCCTGCGGCTCGTTCAGGACAACACGTTACGTCTGGCAGAGGTCGCGCATGAAGAAACTCGGGTCGCTCGTCAGGTTGACGCCGAGTCGCATGAGGCCCGTCTCATCGCCCGGCCTGGGGATGTGCGTCAGGTGGACCTCGCAGCCGCGCAGGTCTTTCAGGTGGTCCATGGCCAACTCGCCCGTCGGGTTGGTGGCAGCGCTGATGCTCAAAGCGATGAGGGTTTCCTCCAGGTCGAGGCTGATCGCCTTGGACGCGAAGACATCGTCTTTCATCCTCGCGATGGACTCCAGAATGTTGGGCGCCAGCAGGTGGATCTTGTCGGGGATCCCCGCGAGCACCTTGATGGCGTTCAGGACCAGGCTCGATGCCGCATGCATCAGCGGCGAATTGGTGCCCGTGACGACGGCCCCGTCGGGCAGTTCGACGGCGGCGCCGCAGAACATGCCCTTGTTGCCCTTGCCGCGACGGCGTGCGTCCTCGGCGGCTTCGCGTGCCGGGGCCACAACGCGGCGCTGCAGGGGGTTGAGGTCCATCTCTTCCATGAGGAGTTGGGCGCGTTCGGCGGTTTCGCTCCCCCCGTAGCCCATGACCTCCTCGCAGGCCGAACGGAAGTAGCGGCGGATGATCTCCTGCTTGGCGGCTTCCCGGCAGACGGCGTCGTCGCTGATCGCAAGTCCCGCCCGGTTCACGCCCATGTCGGTGGGCGACTGGTACACCTCGCCGTCGCCCATGATGCGGGCCAGGATCCGCTTCAGGACCGGGAAGGCGTCGACGTCGCGATTGTAGTTGATGGCCGCCTCGCCGTAGGCCTCCAGGTGGAAGGGATCGATAAGGTTGAAGTCGCCGAGGTCGGCGGTAGCGGCCTCGTAGGCGACGTTGATCGGGTGCTTGAGCGGCAGGTTCCAGATGGGGAACGTCTCGAACTTGGCGTACCCCGACCGGACACCGCCCTTGTGGTCGTGGTACAGTTGCGACAGGCACGTCGCCAG
>CAYVAM010000055.1:13262-22377 GCA_964449275.1 uncultured Anaerolineales bacterium | reverse complement strand
TCTTAACAAAAAACGGCCCAATCGCCCCTGGCGGCCCAAAAACGCAGATTCGGACTCCAAAAAGCGCGTTTTCGGGGGTTCCGGCAAACGGCAATTTGACGTAAGTCTTATCGACGCGGCGGAATGTAAGGGGAGGAATCGCACGCAATGCCGCAAGGCCGCAACGAAAAACCACAATCAGGCGGCCTGTTCTTGGCGGCCGGGCGGCTTGGTGCGAGGAATCGGTGCTGGTTGAGGAGGGGGCGCGGGCTGGCCGCGAACGGTCCTCAGCGTGCCCTGTTCTTCTCTCAACGTCGTGCGGGTTCAAGGCAAAGACGGTTGGCCCTCGCCCCGGAAGCCAGTCGATTTTTCTTGTTGACACGCCCGGGCCGTCGCGCTAGGATGCTGTGTGTTGGGGCGAACGGTGCGTCCTGGGACGTCCGGAGGAGAGTTGAGCCATGAAGCGTCTTTGCCTGATTGTAGCGGGGCTTTTGCTCGTTTCGATGGTGGCGGTGGGGTGTGGTGAGCAGACATCGCACGGCCGGTATCGTCAGATGACGTATCGGCGGGTGACCGATGCCGACCTGCTGGGTTTCGAGGAGGACGTGGATGCGGCGGTCTTGCTGTCGGAGCGCCCGACGCACCTCACGCAATGGTATCACCGGTGATGCCGCGCTCCACAGACGGAAGTCCAACAAACCCCCTCTTGCGCGAGGGGGTTTCTCTTTGAATGCAGCGCAGGCGAGGAGGTGCGAGCATGGGAGGTGACCAGGCATCAGTGAATCGGCGGGACTTTCTTAGGGCCCTGGCCGGCGGCGCGGCGGCGGCGAGTCTGCCGGCATGGGCTTTTGCCAAGGTGGCA
Source organism: uncultured Anaerolineales bacterium (assembly GCA_964449275.1). Classification (GTDB taxonomy): domain Bacteria; phylum Planctomycetota; class Phycisphaerae; order FEN-1346; family FEN-1346; genus JAUVZF01. The sequence continues at coordinate 21,536 of CAYVAM010000055.1, read as the reverse complement.
GGCGACCGGCCCAACTTCGTCGTCATCTTCACCGACGATCAGGGGTACCAGGACGTCGGCTGTTTCGGGGCGCCGAAGATCAAGACGCCGAACCTCGACCGGATGGCCGCCGAGGGCATGAAGTTCACCGATTTCTACGTAGCGGCGTCGGTCTGCTCGCCGTCGCGTGCAGCCTTGCTGACGGGCTGCTATCCGACGCGGACGGGCGTCACGCGGGTCCTCTTCCCGCGCGACAAGACGGGGCTGAAACCGGGCATGAAGACGATTGCCGACGTGCTCAAAACCCGCGGCTACGCGACGACGTGCATCGGCAAGTGGCACCTGGGGCACAAGCCGCCGCACCTGCCGACGTTCCACGGCTTCGATTCTTACTTCGGCATTCCGTACTCGAACGACATGCGTCCGACGCCGCTGATGCGGAACACCGAGACGGTCGAAGAACCGGCGAACCAGGCGACGCTGACGCAGCGGTACACCGAGGAGGCCGTCGCTTTTCTCAAGGCGAACAAGGACAAGCCATTCTTCCTTTACGTGCCGCACACCATGCCGCACGTGCCGCTTGCCGCGAGCGAGACGTTCAAGGGCCGGTCGGCCGGCGGTCTGTACGGCGACGTCATCGAGGAGATTGACTGGAGCACGGGCGAAATCCTCAAGACCCTCAAGGAACTCGGTCTCGACTCGAAGACCCTCGTCATCTACACGTCCGACAACGGGCCGTGGCTGTCGAAGAAGGCGCACGGCGGTTGTTCGCTGCCGCTTCGCGACGGCAAGTTCTCGACGTACGAGGGCGGTTTCCGCGAACCGTGCATCATGCGTTGGCCCGGCACGATTCCCGCCGCCGCGGTCTGCGCCGAGACGGCCCTGACGATGGACCTGCTGCCGACGTTTGCGAAACTCGCCGGCGCCGACCTGCCCGGCGGATACGAACTCAACGGCAAGGACATCTCGGCGTTGATGACCCGGCCCGGCGCCAAGACGCCGCACGATGCGTTCTTCTACTATCGCGGCACGACGCTCGAAGCCGTCCGCTCCGGCAAGTGGAAGGCCATCCTCTACGCCAAGGGTGCCGACGGCCAGCCCGGCCGGCCGCACCAACTCTATGACCTGAAGGCCGACATCAGCGAGAAGACGGACGCCGCCGCCGCCAACCCGGACGTGGTGAAGCGTCTGGCCGCGCTTGCCGAAGCCGGCGTCCAAGCCAACGGCGGCAAGTTCGGCCGCGGCGTGCGCAAGAAGAAGCCTCCGAAGAAGTCCGCGACGAAAGCGGCGGCAAAGTGACTGCGGCTGTTGTCTCGGCCCTACCAAGGCGACGAGGCTGGAGACTGGAGGCACGGCGGGGTGATCTGTGCTGGGTCGGCACTCGTGGGCTGTGGATGAGCGATGAGAGACCACGTCAAACTGCGGGCGTTTGAGTTGGCGGACAGACTGGCGCTGGCCGTGTATCAGGGCACCAAGGCGTTTCCGAAGGAGGAACAGTTCGGGCTGAAAGCCCAGATGCGCCGGGCCGCCGTCTCGGTGGCATCCGACATTGTGGAGGGGTGTGCGAGGAACTCCGAAGCCGACTACTTGCGTTTCCTGGACATGGCCTACGGCTCGGCGCGAGAACTTGAGTATCAGGTCTCCCTTGCCCGACGGCTGCGGTATCTCGACGACGAATCGCATGGGCGACTGCACGCCGCCTCTGAGGAAACCTCCAAGGTGTTGAACGGCCTCATCCGCTCCCTGCGCCGCTGATCCTTCGTACCTTCGGTCTCCAGCCTCCGGCCTCCAGCCTGCTTTTCAAATCCCCCCGCACAACTCCGGGCGGTTGCAGGAAAGGGGTGTGGGTTCGAGTTCCGCGCCGGGGGCGGCAAGGCGGACGAGGACCTGTTCGGTGCGGCTGCGGTCGCGATAGACGGTGATGCCTTTGCAGCCCATCTCGTAGGCCATCCAGTAGACGTCGGCCACGTCCTCGACGGTCGCCTCGTGCGGCAGGTTGACGGTCTTCGAGACGGCGTTATCGACGTGTTTCTGGAACGCCGCCTGGACCTCGACGTGCCACTTCGGGGCGATCTCGTGGGCCGTGACGAACAGCCGGGCCACATTCTTCGGAACGCCCTTCACCTTCTTGAGCGACGGCGCGGCGGCCACGCGGTCGAGGAGGGCCCGCGACCAGAACCCGCGCTCCTTCGCCACCTCCTCGAAGATGCGGTGGACCTCGAACAGCCGCGCGCCGTCCAGCACGTGGCGTTCCATGGCCAGGGCGAAGATCGGCTCGATGCCGGAGGAGCACCCCGCGATGATCGAGAGGGTGCCGGTGGGGGCAACCGTGGTGCGGCAGGCGTTTCGGTAGGCGGGCGATTCGGACCGGTCGTAGATCGAGCCGCGGATGTTCGGAAACGGGCCGCGGTCCTCGGCCAGAGAGGCGCTCGCGCGGTCGGCCTCGCCCTTGACGAAGTTCATCACGTCGCGGGCAATCTCCAGCGACTTGGCCGAATCGTACGGGACGCCCAGCAGCAGGAGCATATCGGCAAAGCCCATGACGCCGAGGCCGATTTTGCGGTTCCCCATCACCATGTCTTGGATCTGTGGCAGGGGATAGCGGCTCATCTGGATGCAGTCGTCGAGGAACCGGACGGCCTGGCGGACGATTGCCCCGAGGTGATCCCAATCGATGCGGCCGTTATCGACGACCTTTCCGAGGTTGATCGAGCCGAGGTTGCAGGCCTCGTAGGGCAGCAGGGGCTGCTCGCCGCAGGGGTTCGTGCACTCGATGCGTCCGAGGCGTGGCGTGGGGTTGTCGGCGTTGATATGGTCGAGGAAGACGGCGCCGGGATCGCCGCCCGCGTGGGCCTGCTCGGCCATGGTCTCCCATATTTTGCGGGCGGGCTTGCGCATGACGATGCGGCCACCGTGAGGATTGACGAGGTCGAAGGACCTGCCGTTGCGCACGGCGTCCATGAAGGTGCGGGTGCAGGCGATGGAGATATTGAAGTTCTCGAGTTCGCCTTCCTGGTGTTTGGCGCAGGCGAAGGCCTCGACGTCGGGATGGTCGCACCGCAGGACGCCCATGTTCGCGCCGCGTCGGAAGCCTCCCTGGTTGATGGCGCCGGTGGCGTAGTTGAAGACCTTCATGAATGAGATGGGGCCGGATGCGCGTCCGCGGCTCGACTCGACGAGGTCGTCGACGGGTCGGATGCGGCTGAACGAAAAGCCTGTTCCGCCGCCCGACTTGTGGATGATGGCGGCGTACTTGATGGCGTCGAAGATTTTTTCGATGTCGTCCGGCACGGGCAGGACGAAACAGGCGGCGAGTTGCTGGAGCCGGCGTCCGGCGTTCATCAGCGTCGGCGAGTTCGGCAGGAACTCCAGCCGCCCCATCATGCCGTAGAACTCTTCCTCCGCCAGGTGGACCAGGCGCGGGTTGCCCCAGGTCATCTCGGCTTGGGCCACGTTGGCCGCCACCCGGCGGAACATGTCTTCCGGCGACTCGATGGGAGAGCCGCGATCGTCCTTCTTCAGGTAGCGCTTCTCGAGGACGAGTCGCGCGTTTTCGGTCAGGTCGACCGTCTCGGGTGTGTCGGCGTCGATGACCGGGAACTTCAACTTCATGATTGACCCCTGACTACCGTGCCTCCGGCGAATCCATTGTATCAGGGCCGGCAGAGCGCCGGCCACATCTTGTGCCATGTTTTGCGCGGCCTGTTTGCGGCGGGCTAGGCCCCTTCAGCGGGCTGGTTGCCGTTCTCGTCCGGCTGGGGCGTTTCGGGTTCAACCGCGTGGTCGCTTTCGGGTTCGTCGGCGCGGCCCATCAGTTCGGCCTCGGAATAGAGGGGGTGAAACGGCTCGACCTCGGGGACGTCGATCGCGTCGAGGGCCTTGTCGAACTCGGTCTTTTCGAGTTCCACCTCGTCCATGATGCGGCGGACGTTGCCGACCTGCTGGGCGGAGGGCCGCCGCGGGTGCTTTCGTTTGAGGGCGTCGCGCGACGCCCCGGCGCCGCTGGGCCGCCGTCTCTTGACGGGTTCCTCGGCCGCCGCGTCGCGCAGGTAAACCCTCAGGTCCATGAAGTTCTCGCCCTGCTCGGCGCCGATGCGCCGCCGCCGAACGAGTTCCAGGATAGCCAGGAACATGGCGATGCAGTAGTTGAGGCTGCGGCCGCCGGCAAACAGGTCGGTGAACAGGACGGACTTCTCGGCTTCGAGCCGCTGGACGAGTTCGTTGGCCGCTTCCTCAACCGGCGTGTCGTTGTAGACGACCTCTCGCGGCCGCGAGTAGCCCAGTGTGCGGACCACGTTGCCGAAGGCGCTGATGAGGTCCCAGACCTCGGTGCCCTGGAGGAGGTCTTCGGGCGGGATGTCCTCGGCCCCGGCTTCAATTTCTTTCAGGAGGTGAGAGTCGAACTGTCGGGGGAACCGGCGAGCCATCTCGCGTCCGCGGTCGCCGAGGAGGCCGGCGGCCTCCTTGAAGCGGCGGTAGTCGATGAGTTGCCGGATGAGCGTCTCGCGCGGGTCCTCGACGTCGCCTTCCTCTTCGTCCTCGAGTTCGGGCGGGCGCGGCAGGAGCGCTCGGCTCTTGAGTTCGAGCAACGTGGCGGCCATGACCACAAACTCACCCGCCAGTTCGATGTCGAGGCCCTTGAGCACGTCGAGGTACTCGATGTACTGGTCGGCGATGCGGGCGACGGGAAGATCCGTGATCTCGACCTCCTCGCGCCGGATGAGGTACAGCAAGAGGTCCATCGGCCCGTTGTAGATGTCGAGTTCGACTTTGTAGGTCATGGCAGCGATCGTGTTCGGGGGCGGCTCGGCCCGGCCCGCCGCGCGCGGCGCGAGACTACCATCCGCCGAGCCCCGTCAGGTTCTTGACCTCGCGGAGGGTTTCGTCGGCCACGGCTTTGGCGCGTTCGGCGCCGTCTGCAAGGATGGCCTGGAGGCGGTCGGGATCGGCTTCGAGTTCGGCGCGTTTCTCGCGCGGTTCCTTCAGGTACTCGATGAGGATGTCGGCCAGACGGGCCTTGCAGTCGGTGCATCCCCAGGCGGCGGTGCGGCATTTCTCGGCCACCTCGTCGGCCTCATCCGGCGCGAAGGTCTTGTGGTAGTCGCAGACGTTGCACTCCTCGGGGTGGCCGACGTCGTCGCGCCTGATCCGTTTCGGGTCGGTGATCATCGAGCGGACCTTCTTGCGGATCGTGTCGGCCTCGTCGGCGATGTCGATCTGGTTGTGGTAACTCTTGGACATCTTACGTCGGTCCGTGCCGAGCAGTCGCGGGCTGCTGGTCAGTTTGGCCTGCGGCTCGATGAGGACCTGAGCGCCGGTCAGCGAGTTGAACCGGCGGACGACCTCGCGGGTCAGTTCCAAGTGCGGCAACTGGTCGTCGCCGACCGGCACGAGATGGGCCCTGTAGATAGCGATGTCGGCCGCCTGAAGCACGGGGTAACCGAGGAAGGCGTAGTTGTGAATGTCCTTGTTCTTGAGTTGCCTCAGTTGCTCCTTGTACGTGGGGCAACGCTCGAGCCACCCGATTGGCGTATAACAGGAGAGGATGAGGTGCAGTTCTGCGTGCCCCGGCACGTCGCTCTGGCGGAAGAGGACGCTCCGCTCCGGGTCCAGGCCGCACGAGACGAAGTCGATGAGCACCTCCCGCGCACTGGCGGAGATGGCGGCGGGGCTCTCGTACTCGCTCATCAGGGCGTGGTAGTCGGCGATCATGAAGAAACAGTCGTAGTCGTCCTGGAGGGCGCGCCAGTTCGAGAGGGCCCCGACCAGGTTCCCCAGGTGGAGCCGCCCCGTGGGGCGCACGCCGCTCAGGATACGCTTTCGACCGCCGCCTGCCTCGCCCATCGTGTGTCCTTCCCGTTCCTAAACCAGGTCCAAACCAGAGAAGATCTCCACCAGCCGTAGGGTGGGTGCTTTGCACCCACCGCGGGTCGATGTCCCTTCGCATGACCATGATGGTGGGTGCGGAGCACCCACCGCGGGTCGATGTCCCTTCGCATGACCATGATGGTGGGTGCGGAGCACCCACCCTACGCCTAAACCAGGTCCAAACCAGAGAAGATCTCCACCAGCCCGAAGATCGGGTAGCCCAGGAGGCTGAAGCCGAGGGCCTCGCCGATAAATCGGTTCGCCAGGACGAAGGCCAACAGGATAAACACTCCATGGCGCCTGAACTCGGCGAACCGGATGGCGGCGCCCGCCGGCAGCAGGTTCTCAAGAATGTGCGACCCGTCGAGCGGCGGAATCGGCAGCAGGTTGAAGACGGCAAGACCGAAATTTATCAGGCTGCCCAAGAACACCAGCCAGTACAGCGTCTGGCCGACTTCGGAGATGCCCGCCAGTTGCGCGCCAAAAAACCGCAGCACGAAAGCACACACGATGCCCAGCGTAAAGTTGGCCGCAATGCCCGCCCCGCTGACGATGATGTCGTCGCGCCGCGGGTGGCCGTAGTTGTACGGGTTGACCGGTACAGGCTTGGCCCACCCGATGGGGCCGAACATCAGGCAGATTGTGCCGAGCACGTCCAAATGAGCGAGGGGATTCAGCGTCAATCTGCCTGCGCGGTAGGCCGTATCGTCGCCGCACCGGTACGCGGCGAAGCCGTGCATGAACTCGTGGATGGTCAGGGCGAAGAGGATCACGGGCAGGCGCAGGATCAACCCTCTGACGAATTCGGCGTCGACGCCCACCCTGAGTCCCCCATGTCTCCACCCGTGCCCGGTTCGTGGTCCGCGTCTGAGGACACAGACTGTAGCGGTCTTTCGGGTGTAAGTCAACCTATCTTGCGGGCGGATCCTCCGGTGAGACGCGGCCCTTGCATGCTCCACGGCAACGGGCTATACTTCGCGTGCTGGCGGAGGTGGGCGTTTAGCTCAGCCGGCTAGAGCGCCTCTCTTACAAGGAGGAGGTCACAGGTTCAAGTCCTGTAACGCCCACTTGATTGATATGTACACTCTCGTATGGTTCGGAATCCTGCGGTAAACCGGGCCTTTTCTGCACGTCGGCGGTCTCCGCTTTCCGCTCAGTTCCGCTTGATACGTGCAGGTACTGTGCCGGAATCTGTGCCGCGCGGCGGTAGTGGTCGGCGGTCACCTGCAAGTAGTGTTCCAGGGCGATAGCCCGGCTGTTGCCGATCCAGGCGCAGACGACGTGCATCGGGAAGTGCTCGGCAAGTTCCGTCTGCCGTGTCGCCCGCAGGTTCTGGAACAGTTTCGGCCAGGGTTCGATGCCCGCCCGCCGTAGGATGCGGCGCAACTGGGTACTCAGGTTCGCGTTGCTGTGCCGGTGGCTCGTGATCACGTGCTCGGTTCCCGGCTCGGCCTGCTCAAACGCCTCGCGCAGGTGCGGCACCAGTTCGGGGAAGAGGGGCACTTCGCGCGTCGCCTTCCCTGGATGGTGTTCAGTCTTGGGGCTGTGGACGGTAAACCGCGCTTCGGCCCAATGAATATCGGCCCACGTCAGGCCCATGAGTTCGGACGGAATCCGCAGGCCCCCGAACCGCGCCAGGGCGAAGATCAACCGCCACTGGCAACCGGGGCAGGCGTCAAGCACCGCCTGCGCCACGTCGCGGGTGATGAAGCGGTCTCGCGCGGGATTCCCCTGGACGGCCGCCGTGAGGTCCGCGAACGGGTTGGACGTCACCAGGCCCCGGCGCACGGCCGCCCGGAAGAATTGCCTGGCCGCCCCGCTCCGCCGTCGGACGGTGTTATCCGCCAAGCCTCGGCCAATCAAGAACAGCCGCCATAGGTCGGCGTCCCCCGGCCGGATGTCCCGCAAGGGCTTGTCGGGGCCGAAGAACTTCACCAGGAATCGAACCGTCTGGCCCAGGGCGATGTGAGTGCTCGGCTTCAGGTCCACGCGCCCGGCCAGGTAGGCGTCGAGAAACGCCCCCAGGGCCAGTGTCGGCTCCGGCTCCGGGGCATCCTCAACGGTCAACAGGGACACGGCGGCCAGGCGCTTCCGTAAGCGGTCGGGCGCGGCCGCCAGCCATTCCGCCGTCGTGTTCTTCGGCGACGTTCCGGCAACTTGGCAGGCTATCAGGTCTTCGATGAACCGCTTGGCGCTCTCGGCCTGTCGCTTGCTCATCTTGCCCAGGCGAATCGTTTTGCGCCTGCCGTCGCCCGCCACAAAGAGGATGCGCTTACGGCCGCCAGAGTCACTCCCTACGCTTGCCACGAGTCACCTGCCTTTCTTGGATTTCGGTCCACGTTTCCGCTTCGGCTTGCGCACCACCAGGTCAAGCCCCAGCACGTCGGCCATGCGATCAAGGCTCGTCAGGGTCAGACTGGTCTTGCC
>CAYVAM010000055.1:0-13252 GCA_964449275.1 uncultured Anaerolineales bacterium | reverse complement strand
CTGCTGGACGAAAGAATCGCCCGGCGCACCTGATCGGTCAACCTCGTTTGCCTCTTGCTCATAATGGTATCCTACCACGGGGTGTGCTTCTTGTCAAACACAAAATCCGAGAAATCTTCACTTTTTTCTCGCAACGCGCCGGGGCCGCCAGGGGCGGTTACTTGCTCTCCAGCGCGTCTCGAATCGCCTCAAGTTCACGCAGGATCGCTTCCAAAGCCTTCAAGGTCGCCTCGGAACTGCTCCCGCTATTGCCACGGACGTAGCGCTGCCTGCGCGGCCTCGGTGTCTCCACGTTCTGGCGCGGTTTCAGCAGCCCTATCGCCACCAAGGCCGCCCGAACGTACTTCAGCAGATACCTCATGTCACGGCTCCTTCTGCCTTCCGTCCGCTCAGCAGCCTACGGGGGCCGCTGGTGGCCTCTGGCGCGTCCTGGGGCGCTTCTGCGACACCTGGGGCCACTTCCGGCGCTGGCGTCGATTCTACGCCCCCTGGCACGGCAGGCGGCACGGCGGGCTTGTCAGTGAACGTCACCCAGCGCGGTTTATCGGAGCGGCCGGCCACGGTGCCCAGGCGGGTGCTTCTGGCCACGGGGCGGATGCCCCTGCCACCTCTCCCGAACGATGCGCCGAAGTCGCGGTAGACCTGCGACCACGCGGCCAGGTAGGCGTCGTGCTCGGCCACGATGCTGGCCAGCAGCGCGCCCATCTTCGCTTCGCACGGAACCTTGGCGGCGTTGCGAAGAGCGTCAAGGGCCTGCTGAAGGTTCTTGCGCGCTTCCGTCAATTCCCGCTCCGTCGCCGGGTCGAGTTCGCTTTCAAGAAGCGCGAGGGCTTCCTGGGTTGACTCGTGCTCCCTTCCCAGGCGACGCAGCCGTCCTTGCCATTCGGCGAAACTGCTGCTGCTCTTGCTCAGCCTTTCGCCCGCTCGCGCGCGGTGACTGGCCAGGGCCGCCGTCCGGCGCTCAAGGTCCTGGCGCGTGTCGCGGATGCGGGACTGGCAGGTCTCTCGCCGCTTCGCCAGCGTCCGCACCTTGACGGCCAGGGGCGCGACGAGCGTTTCGGCTTCGGCTTTGAACGTCTCATAATAGTCCACGGTTCGACTCCTTTCATTCGGCTGATGAGTGCGCGTCAAACAACCACACAAGGATTTGGTCGGCGACGGCGGCCTTCAGGCTGGGGTCCAAGTCGGCGGCGGCGAACTGGTGAACCAAGTCGATGCTGGCAGGGGTGGCCTCGACGGTCCTCATCTGCTCCGCAATCTCCGAGGCCAGGGCCTCGTAGTCGCCCTGGGTCGCAAGCCGTCGCATCTTCAGGCTCGCCACTTCCCACTGCTCGATGTTCTCAGTGTCATACTCTTCGGCTCCCTCGAATCCCAGGGCCGCCAACAGTTTGAGTTCCTCGACGGCTTCCTGGCGTCGCCGTTCCAGTTCCGCCGCCTCGCCATACGGTGCGTTGCCGGGTAACCCTCGTTCCATCCGTTCCAGTCGAACGGCCACGGCGTCATCTTCGGCGGTCTGGTCGATCTCGCAAATGGCCTTGGCGTGTCCGTGAATCTTCTTTTGGTGCAGCCGAAACGCCGCCGGGTTGCGAGATTGCAACTGGGGGTCGTTGACGCTCTCCGCAATCAAATCTGTCATGGCGGCCTGGTGCGCGTCGCGCGTCAAACCCCCGGCCCCGTCGTCTGCATCGTCGCCGTTGTCCTCATCCACGTCCGCATCTTCGAGATCCCAGTCGTCCACGGCAGTTCTCCTTGAGTTGGTGCGGCACGATTCCGGCCGCGATAGCCCCGTATTTCATCGCTACGATGCGCCACAGCCCCGCTGCGGCGTCCAGGTGCCTTCTGCGTCAAGGTGGTCACGTTTCGCCCCCCTGCGCGTCCTGAGCGCTCTGGTCCGTGTCAGACGGGGCGGCCAGCGCGCCCGCGATCACCGGCTCCTCGTCCTCTTCCAACAACAACCGCGCCAGGCGCCGGGCCTCGATCTGCTCGGTCTCGGTATACTCGCGGCACGCGGGCAGGTCCACGGCCACCACGTCCGCAAATGCGGCAAGATGACGGCCCTGAAGTTCTGCACACCGGGCGGCAACTCGCAGGTCGCCCTTCTTCTCGGCCAACAGGCGGATATGCTCAAGGTTGGCCATGCAGCGGCCTATCGCGGCGGTTGCCGACTTGTGTAGAGCCGACAGGCGTTCCTCCACCTTGGGCCGCTTGAGCAACTTCCACGCGGCGCTACGCGGTCCGGAGTAGCCTGCAACCCGCGCGCTCTTCGTCCGCTGGCCGAAACTGGGTGATTCTGGATCGCCATAGGCGTAGCAAAAGAGCATTTCCTTCGGCGTCAGGCCCGCCGCTTCCGCTTCCTCGACCTCGCCTTCCTCGATTTCCAAGTCGGCAACGTCCCGGTCCTCAGCCTCGCCTTCCTGGTCAGATTTCATATCGATTCTCCTCTACGCCAAATCCTGGAGCCAAAAACCCAAATCCTGAAACCCAAAACCGATCTGCCTACCGGCTACATGCCGGAGAGACGTATCTAGATTAGACCCGCGCCCGGCCTGGGGGGTTTCGCCCCCCCCGCGCTCCACACCACCACCACGGCCACGGCCACGGCCACGGCCAGCGGTCAACGGCACGATGGAAGAACGACAGCGCCTTGCTGATGCAAGGCTCAGGCCCGGCGCGGCCACGTCGCCCCCCATGCGGCGGCCGGGACGGGGCAGGGGCAGCCTCGGGCGGGGCTGCACCCCGGACGCCGCCGCCCCGGTCGTGGTCAGCATGGTCGGTCGGATCGTCGGCCTGATCGTCGGCCACAGCCCTCGGAGTCCCCGTAGGACTCGAACGCCCGCCCGTATCACCATGAAAACCGCCTTTCTCGGCCCCCTGGGGCACAAGCGGCACAGAATCAGGCACACGGCGCGCCCGCTTGCCCCCTGTTTTCCGGCCCTTCAGGTAGTCCCGGACGGCGGCCAGCACGCGCGCTCCACGCGGCCCGCCGGCGGACAAGGAAATGCGGTCGGAAGGCGAAGTCTCAGAGCGAGACGCGCCCTTTTGCAGACCGTCCTTCTGCGTGGTGTCAAAGAGACCGAGTTGTTGCTGTCTTGCCATAACCCCCTATCCTTCCTATTGTTACATTCCGTTCCCGGCTGTTGTTCCCGTCGCCATTTCCTGTCGTGCCTGCAACGCCTTGTCTGCCAAAGGCCGCCAACCGCCTCTGTCACAAATAACCTGGCGATCTAGGCGTTCTTCGCGTTTTTGGCCTGATATGCCAAAGGCACCACGAAAGTACCGTTGGCGGTCTTGGCGCCTTCGCGTTTTTGGCCTGATACTCCAAAGGACGCCATCCATACTACGAAGACCGCCAGGTTGTAAGCCTATGGGGTACTTGGCGGCCTTTGACTCCACAGCCAGCGGCCCCCGAAACTCTCTTTGGTTGCTGTTACGTTCAGAGACGCCCTCGCCCGTTCCAAGGTCCGCTTTGCGATTCCTACTCGTTTGGCCTCAACCAGCACCTCGTCGGCCGGTCGCGGGCCGTCGGCCAGTGCCGTTTCCAGGAAGCGTTCAGCCTCTCGCCGCGCTTCAGGTGCAGGCCCGGGCTGCCCGTCTGTGAAGCCGCCGAGAACCATGTCGGCGTCAACGCCAAGAACCGGCTCCGCTTCCCACAGCACCGTAGGCACGCCATCGGCGTTCGCCTTGATCGAGAACGCCAGGACCGGCGGCGGTGCGGTCAGGTTGCACTTCACGGGCACGAGCAACCGCCGGCCGCTTGTCGGGTCAGCGGGGTCGGGGCCGATGCCCACAACAGAACGTGCAGCCGCCGTGAAAGCGATTGAGCCCAAGCCCCGGTGAATGGCCTGCCCCGGCGATTTCCGCATGTGGTGAATCGCCAGGATCGCCACGCCCGTTTCCTGCGCAAGCATGGCGACGGGCGCGAGGGCCGCGCGGACTTCTGTGGCTTTGTGCGAGTCCGGCCCCGGCATGAAGGCCGCAAGGGGGTCCAAAATCAACAGCCGCACGTCCGGTGTGTCTTTGAGCGCTGTCCGGACTGCGCCCAAGTGCTTGCCGAGGTCCAGGGCATAGCGCGCGGGGTCCGAACCGATACCCTCGATGATGCGCAGGCGGGCAAGGTCGGTCCCGGCGGCGGCCGCACGCGGCACGATGGTATCGGCTGCATCGTCCTCGGCGCTTGCCAAGAGAACTGTCCCGGGTCTCTCGCGTCGGCCGGGTGCGTCAGGCCAACCCGCCCCGGTAGTGATGGCGGAAGCGATCGCCAAGGCCGCCATGCTCTTGCCCTGGCCAGGGTTGCCAAGCAAGATGGTCAACTTTCCGGCAGGTATCCGCCCCGGCCAGAGCCAGTTCACGGCCTGCTGCTCGATCTCGGATGCGCGCCGCATCGAGAGAGTCCATCGGCCCGTCTGCCCGGCGGCGAGAGCGTGCAGGCGATCAACGAGATTCGGCAGCAGTGTGCCGATGTCCTTGGCGGCCGTGGGGGTGGCGGTCTTGCGGAGGATCGAGCAAGCGAGATCGTGGGCGCCCCGGACTACGGCGGCGGCGCGAACTGCCTTCGCGTGGAAGGCGACAAGGGTCGGCTCATCACTGACGGCCGCGTCGCACAGCGTAATCAGCGTGTCTTGCCCGCCGATGTCCTCAAGCGCCACGTCCTCTTTCAGCCTGGACGCCATTGCAACCAGGTCGAACTGCCCGCCGGTCTCATCATCCAAGGCCAGGAGCGCGGCGAAAAGCCGCTGGCGTTCAGGTGTAAAGAAATCGTCCGGGCCGACGTGCTTGAGCGCCACGTCGATGCAGGGCCGTTGCCAGCGCAGACACGAGCCGAGCAGCGCCTGTTCCGAGTCGTCGGCACGGCACGCCGGCTGATCAAGCAGGGCTTGCGTAGCGGTGGCGGTCGTCATGGCGTCACCCCCTTGGCGGCCTTGACGAACGCGCGCACGTCCACCAGGGCGTACCGGACGGCGCGGCCAACGCGGACGGCCGGAAGCCGCCCGGCTTTCGTCAGATTGAAGATTGTCTTTTCCGACAGGGCCAACGCGCGTGCCGTGGCGCGGACAGTCAAAAGCATCGGTTCCGGGGAGTCAGCCACGGGCCACCGCCTTCCGACCGAAGCGGACTCGAACGCCAAGCCGCTCAAGGGCTGCCTGGGTCTTGGCCGCCTTGCGAAAGTCGTTCACGCGCTTGGCGTGGGCCAGAACAGCGAACAATGACACCGCTTCGATTTCGTGCTCGCGGGCATCGTCCTGACGCGTGCTCTCTACCTGACTCATAGGCCGATCTCCTATCTGTATTTCCGGCCAGTGTTGCGGAGGCGTTGCGTTAGGTAAGCAGGAAATGCCCGAATCTATTGGGTATTCGTGCGGTCAGCGTTGCGGGTTGCGTTGCGGGTCAATCTTCGGGGGCGTCAGAATACGCTTCGACCCGTCCGTCTATCTTCTGGCCGTGGGGCAGGTCGGGTGCTCGTGCCATCGCTGCCGCACGGCGGAAGGCTTGATTTCTGCAAAGGGTTGACGGATGCACCCCCACCGCGCGGGCAATCTCGGCATCCGGCTTTTCGGGATGATCTTGGACAAGCACAAGGGCACCGGCTAGCCACACTATCTTGCGGGGCAGATCCGAGTTCTTGGGGCCGCCCGCCACGGCTTTGGCGGGTTCCTGGGCTTCTCCTGCGTCCAGGGCGTCCGCAAGCGCCGAAAGTGCAGCGAGGTCATCGGGGTCCGGCTTCTGGTTGCCCTTGGTGCCGTCTTGCAGCCGCATGAGGGATGCACGGACCGCCCGCACGCGCGCGGACTGCACGTCGGGGGGGCGCGGGTTGGTGGAACTCTCGACAAACGGGAGGCCCTCCACGTCCTCGCCGCGTTTTTTCCAATACTTGGTGGCTTTATCGTCCGGGCCATAGACGCCGCGTACGAACGTGATTCCGTGGTCAAGCAGGACACACAAGCCCCAAGCCCTGTTGAACGGTTCGGGCAGGTCCCTTGCCGGGACACCTGCCCCAACGTCGCGCACGATCTGCCGTAGCAGTTCGGCAAGTTCGGCCTTGGAATCCTTCGGAGTGCTGCGCTTCACGGTCCACCTGCCTTTCGTGTCGGGCCGGTCCAGGGCGGGCAGGTAGGCAGGTGGGCGAACCTTGCCGCGCCCCAGACCGCTTGACGGCCCGCTAAGGCCGCCGTCCCGAAGTTCCTATTCTACTGTCCGCCGATGACCTTTGCCAGCGCCCGCCGGTCCGCTTCGGGCAGGGCGGCCAGGCGGCGGGCAAGGTCGGCCAGGTCCGTTTTCTGCTCAGAGTGTGCCGGATTTCGTGCCGCGCAGTCGGGGTTTTCCCTTTTTCCCTTGCTTTTTGCGGTTTGTTCGAGTCCTGTAACGCCCACCAGTCTGCTCCGCTGGCCGCAGGGCTGCGAAGGATGAAGCGGCCCCGGACTTCGGATCCCTATCGACGCGTGGCCGTGATGCGGATCGCGCCGAGGAGCACACGGACGCTGCGCGGCCTTATACTATCATGGAAGCACCGGGTGTCGGGCCGCCGCCACGGGACGCGCGGCGGTTCGATGGGCGGTCGAACGAAGAGTGCGGAACCAGTCAGGAGGCGAGAGCGATGAAAAAGACGCGAGTTATCTGCCTGATGATGTTAGCCGGCGCCGTTATCCTTGGCGGGTGCGAGGGGCTGGCAACCCGGTCGGCCGTTGTGCCCACGCGGGCCATCAGCGACCTGGTTCTGCCGGCCGAAAAGGCCGGCCAGGCTGTCACCGAGGAGAACTTCGTGATGAACTGGCTGGTGGTCGGCCCCATCACGTTCAAGGAATCGGACTTCGGCGGAGAACAGCAGCAGGCTGCGGCCGACCAGAAGTTCGTCAAGAACGAGGGCGGCCTCGACGGAACCCAGACGCCGCCCGAGGGCGCCGCGTGGCAGGAGAAGACGTTCACCGGCGACGGCCTCGACGGCTGCATCGACCTCGACGCCCTCTACAACGAGGCCGAGCACGTTGCCGCCTACGCCGTCGCGTGGCTCAAGTGCCCGGCCGGCGTCAAGGGCGCCAAACTCTACGTCGGCAGCGACGATTACATCAAGGTCTGGATCAACGGGAAACTCGTCCATACCTACAAGACCGAACGCCGCGCGGGCGAGCCCGACCAGGACTGCGTGGGCGGCATCGCCCTGAAAAAGGGCTACAACCGCGTCGTCGTCAAGTGCGTGGACGTGGTGCTCGGGTGGAACTTCTACCTTCGCCTGACCGACGCCAAGGACCGCCCGATGGTCGTCAAGGCGGCTGCCAAGGCGAAGTAACCGTCACCCCGTCCATCCGGTTGAAGGGAACGGGAATCCAGGCGGTCGCGCTGTGCGCCGCCTTTGGCAAAGGGTAAGCGTTTGAAAACGGTTGGCGGCTTCGTCTCGCTGGTCGTCCTGGCAGCACTCGTTTTGGAATCGCCCGCGCTTGCCGACGGGCAAAACTGGCCGCGCTTTCGCGGACCAAACGGCGAGGGCATCGGCCAGGCAACCACCATGCCGGTCAAGTGGACCGAAAAGGATTACAACTGGAAGGTTGAACTGCCGGGCAGCGGCCATTCCTCGCCGGTCGTCTGGGGTGAGAAGATCTTCGTGACCTGCGACCAGCGGGAGTCCGCCCGGCGCATGCTCGCGGCCTTGCGTGCTTCCGACGGCAAAATGCTCTGGTGCAAGCAATACCCGCCGGTGCAATACTCGCTGCACGGGCGCAACACCTACGCTGCCGCCACGCCCGTCGTGGACGCCGACCACGTCTATGCGCTCTGGACGACGCCGAAGCAGGCGAGGCTGGTGGCGCTCGACCACGGCGGCGCGGATGTCTGGCAGAGCACGTTCGCGGGCGTGCACTGCCCGCACGGGGCGGCCATGTCGCCGATCATCGTGGACGACCTGGTGGTGTTCACACGCGAGCAAGAGAATAAGAGCCCGTACCCAAGCAGTTGGGTCGCGGTGGACCGCAAGACGGGCAAGGCCCGCTGGGAACTGGAGCGGCAGACGAGTATCAAGACGGCCTATTCGACGCCTTGCCTGTTTGCTCCGAAAGGTTGCCCGCCGCAACTCATCTTCACCAGTTTGGCCCACGGCATGACGGCCGTCGATCCGAAGACCGGGAAGGTGGTGTGGGAGTTGAAATCGGCCTTCCGGTGGCGTGTGGTGGCCTCGCCGATTCTCGCCGATGGGCTGCTGATCGGCAGTTCCGGACGGAACTACGTCGCGGTCCGGCCGCCTGCCACGGCTTCCGGCCAGCCGACCGTGGCCCGCGAGAAGGGCCCGTACTCCTACTGTCCCACCCCGCTGGCAAAGGACGGGTTGCTGTTCGTCTTCCGCGACGACGGGCGCGCTTACTGCTTGCGCGGCGCCACGGGCGAGCAACTGTGGCAGGCCAAACCCGGCGGGCGGTTCGGGGGGTCTCCGGTGTGGGTTGACGGCCGCCTGTATTGCATCACGATGGAGGGCAACGTCGTCGTCATCGGGGCCGCCGACCAGTACGAGTTGCTGGCGGTCAACCCGTTGGGCGAGAAGAGCCAGGCGACCCCCGCCGTCGCCGGTGGCCGGATGTACCTGAGAACCCTATCGCACCTCATCTCGATCGGCGGCTGAGCCATTAGCCGCCGCGCGGCGCTCGGCTGAACCGTTCGCCACCGCTCGGCTGAACCGTTAGCCGCCGCTCATCTGAACCGTTAGCCGCCGCTCATCTGAACCGTTAGCCGGCGCTCGGCTGACCCGTTAGCCGCCGCGCGGCGCTCGGCTGAGCCGTTAGCCGCCGCTCAGCTGACCCGTTAGCCGCCGCGCGGCGCTCGGCTGACCCGTTAGCCGCCGCTCATCTGAACCGTTAGCCGGCGCTCGGCTGAACCGTTAGCCGCCGCGCTTGCGCGGCGCGTGCTGTTCGAAACGCCTCAGCGGGCCACATCGACCACCAGCCCATCGCAGGCCAAGTGGATGCCACCGGGCACGTCGTCGAATTGCGGCAAAGATGCCTCGGTCTCGGCGTGGTCGAGGTCGTGCGTCATGTGAATGAGCCAGGCCTCGCGCGGCGCCAGGCCGCGGATGGCCTCGACCGCCTCGGCCACCGTGAAGTGCGTGGGATGCGGCTTGTGCCGCAGACCGTCGAGAAAGAGCACGTCCAGGCCGCGCAGCAAGTCCGTCGATTCCGCCGGGATTCCACAGCAGTCCGGGCACCACGCCAGCGATGACCCGTCGGGGGCATCGATGCGGAACCCCGTGGTGGGTTTCGCGGCGTGCTGGAGCGACACCGGCGTTATGCGGTGGCCGTCGAGTTCGACCGGTTCCGAGATCGCATGCCACTCGACGATGGGAATGCCGAAGCCGGTCAGCCGGGCGTCGGTCAGGGCGTACTCGAAGAGGCGGTACAGGCTCGCGAGGGTGGCGGGCGAGGCATAGACGGGTATCGGCTTTTCGGCCAGTTCCGCGAACCGGCGAAGGTCGTCGAACCCCATGACGTGGTCGGCGTGGGCGTGCGTAAAGGCCACCGCGTCGATGCGGTCGATCCCGTGCGCGACGGCCTGGAGCCTGAGTTCCGGCGCCGTGTCGATGAGCAGCGTCTGCTCGCGCAGGCGCACGGCTGCGCTGGTGCGTGTGCGGCGGTTTCGCGGGTCGTCCGATGTGCACACGGCGCAGCGGCAGCCGATCATCGGGATGCCGTGGCTGGTTCCCGAACCGAGGACGGTGATGCGCAAGGTCACTCGCCTTCCGCGTTGTCGGTTTCTTTGAGTTCTTCCGGCAGGTTCTCGGTGTGGCGGCACTTGGGGTAGGCCGAGCAGCCCAGAAACT
The DNA here is from genome assembly GCA_964449275.1 of uncultured Anaerolineales bacterium. Taxonomy (GTDB): domain Bacteria; phylum Planctomycetota; class Phycisphaerae; order FEN-1346; family FEN-1346; genus JAUVZF01. The sequence goes on along the minus strand of CAYVAM010000055.1, from coordinate 3,459 downwards.
TGCCGCGCCGCCCGGAGCGGATGACGAGTTTCGCCCCGCAGTCCGGACAATCGCGGTCGGTGGGAACGGCCTTCGACTTGCGGCGGGCGGGGGTCTTTCGCGCGGACGTGCCGGCGGATTTGGCGGTGGGCTTGGCGGCGGCCTTGTCGTCGGCGGCCTTGTCCTTTGGAAGGGGCTTGGCGTTGCGGCACTTCGGAAAGGCCGAACAGGCCATGAACGGCCCGCGACGTCCGTTCTTTACGACCATCGGCGAGCCGCACTTCTCGCACACCTCGCCTGTCGGTTCGTCCTTGATGGGGTTGCCGTCGGCGTCGCAGGGGAGGGTGCTCTTGCACTTGGGGTAGTTCTCGCATCCGAGAAACGGCTGGCCGCGGTGGTTGAGGCGCAGGAGCATGGCGCCGCCACACTTCTCGCACGTGTGCTCGGTGGGCTTGGGCTTCGGCCGGTCGTTTCCGTTGAGGTCGCGCGTGTACTTGCACTCCGGATAGGTGCTGCATCCGAGGAACGGCCCGCGCTTCGACCATCGCTTGACCAGCGGGGCGCCGCACTCGGGGCAAGGGCCGGCGTCCTCGACGGTTCCGTTTTTTGCGCTCTCCATGTTTTCGCTCGCTGCCTTAAGTGCCGCCGAGAACGGTCCCCAGAACTCGCGGACGACCCGGAGCCACTCGATCTTGGCCTCTTCGACCAGGTCGAGTTCGTCCTCCATGTGGCTGGTGAACTTTGCGTCCATGATCTTCGGGAAGTGGCGGACGAGTTTATCGGTCACCACCTCTCCCAGGTCGGTGGCGAAGAAGCACCGCTTGCCTTCCTTCAGGCTCATCGTCCCCTTGCAGGCGTTGCACGTCGAGTCTTCGATGGCCGGGCCGACAGGCTTGCCGTTGATGTCGCACGGCACGGTGTACCGGCACGTGGGGTAGTTCTCGCAGCGAAGGAAGAGATTCTTCTTCTGCTCGGCGTAGCCGCGATCCTGAATTGTGGAGATGATGGCGGCGTAGGTGCTGGGCCGGCCGATGCCGAGTTCCTCGAGTTTGCGGACCAGGGTCGCTTCGGTGTACCGCGACGGCGGCTGGGTGAAGAGTTGATCGAGGTCCAGGTCCTTGAGGTCGAGCGGCTCGCCTTCCTCAAGGGCCGGCAGATGCTGCTCGTCCTTGCCCGCGCGGATGCCCGCGACCTTCGTATGCCCGTCGAAGACGAGCGTCCGTCCGCGCGCCTTCAGCAGACCGGTCATCGCCTCGGCCGCCGCCTCGACCTCAACGTCCGTCACGTCCCACAGGGCCGGTGTCATCTGGCTGGCGACGAACCGTTTCCAGATGAGTTCGTACAGGCGTGCCTCGTCGCGTCCGACGTGCGGCTTGACGGATTCGGGCGTGCGGGCAACGTCGGTCGGGCGGATGGCCTCGTGGGCTTCCTGCGCGCGGCCCTTCGAACGGTACACGGGCGGTTTGTCCGGAAGATAGTCGGCGCCGAAACTCGCCTGAATGAGTTCTCGCGCCGCCGCCTGGGCCGTCGCCGCAACGCGGTGTGAATCGGTCCGCATGTACGTAATGAGCGCCACCGACCCTTCCGGCCCGAGTTGGACGCCCTGGTACAGGCGCTGGGCGAGTGTCATCGTCTTCTTCGCGCTGAAGCCAAGAACCGTACTGGCGGCCCGCTGCAAGTGGCTCGTGATGAAGGGCGGCAGCGGCGAGTCTTTCGACCGGCGTTTGCTGACCGATTGAACGCTGTATGCGGCCCCCCGCAGCCGAGAGCCGACGGTCCTGGCCTGGGCCTCTGCGGTGGGGGCGAACTTGGTGCGGTTGACCTCGGCGAGGGTGGCCTTGAAGATCTGCTCGTCGCCCGTGCGGCTGAGGTGGGCGGTGATGCGCCACGACTCTTCCGGCACGAACGCGCGGATCTCGCGTTCGCGTTCCACCAGCAGCCGCACCGCCACGCTCTGGACACGCCCGGCCGACAGACCCTTAGCCACCTTCTTCCAGAGCAGCGGGCTGAGTTTGTAGCCGACCAGGCGATCCAGAATTCGCCGCGCCTCCTGGGCCGACACCTTGTCCATGTTGATGTGGCCGGGATGCGCGAACGCCTCCGTGATGGCCGACTTGGTAATCTCGTTGAACGTGACACGGCGGACGTTGTTCGGGTCAAGGCCGAGCGCCTGACACAGGTGCCAGGCAATGGCCTCGCCTTCGCGGTCGAGGTCGGTGGCCATGAAGACGTCTGCTGCTGCGGCTACGGTCTTCTTGAGGTTCGCCAGCACCTTCTTCTTGCCGCTCAGGACGGTGTACGTGGGCTTGAAGTCGTGTTCGATGTCCACGCCCAGGTTGCGCTGTGGCAGGTCGCGCACGTGGCCCAGCGACGCCGCCACGCGGAAACCCGCGCCGAGATATCGCTCGATCGTCTTGGCCTTGGCAGGACTTTCAACGATGACGATGTTCTTTGCCAATCGATGCGTTCCTCGCTCGGGGGCCCCGGTGCAGGTTGCCCTAATACTGTCGGCATGGACGGTTGTCAAGGTACAGGCCATTTTCGCGCGCGCCGGGGTGTGACTCTTTTTACTGACGGGCGGCGTGGCAAAAAGGTTCCAGGAACCTTTTCTGCGTAGCACCCTTCGGGCCCTTCAGGGAAAAGGATCCTGGAACCTTTTTGCCTGCCGGCGCGCACTGCTGAATGCTTGCCCTCGGCCGCCTCTGGGCGTTATGCTTCAGGCTGAGCACGCGACCCACGAAAAGAACGATGAGGAGGTCCCGCGTATGAACCTCGAACAACTGATTGTCAGGAACCGCTCGTACCGTCGCTACGACCAGTCGCAGGCCGTCGGCGCCGACACGCTCCGCGACCTGGTTGACATCGCGCGGCGGACGCCGAGCGCGGCGAACCGCCAGCCGCTCAAGTACGTGCTGATCAACGATCCGGACGGCTGCGCGAGGCTGTTCGCGCATCTGGCGTGGGCGGGGGCGCTCAAGGACTGGCCCGGTCCGGCCGAGGGCGAGCGGCCGGCCGCCTATGTCATCATCCTCTGCGACACCGAGATCGCCAAGAGTCCCGGCTGCGACCACGGCATTGCGGCCCAGTCGATGCTCCTGGCGGCGGTGGAGCGCGGCCTGGGCGGATGCATGTTGGGCTCCATCAACCGTAAGGGCATCCGCGCGGATTTCAACATCCCCGACCGCTACGAGATTCTGCTCGTCGTCTCGCTCGGCGTGCCGGCCGAGACCTGCGTTCTCGAGGATGCCGCCGGCGGCGACGTCACGTACTACCGCGACGGCCAGAGCGTCCATCACGTGCCGAAACGCCCGCTGGACGAGGTCATCCTGCATCTCTAGCACTACAGTGCCGCTTAGCCCTTTTTGCGCGGTGGGGATTCTTGCCCCCCGCGCAAAAAACCGCTCGGAGGGACCGCACCAACCCACACGCGCGGCGGGCAGGAATGCTCGCCGCGCGTTAAAGCCCATTTTCGCCGTTGCG
>CAYVAM010000054.1:0-22469 GCA_964449275.1 uncultured Anaerolineales bacterium | reverse complement strand
CCGCCACGCTCGCTATCTTCGTCAGGCCGCCGAACGACACGAAGGCCATCGCCGCCCCAAGCATCACGGCGTTCACCCCGTGCGGCAGAAGCGGCGTGTAGCGGCTCGCCTCGACCTTGCCCACACCCAACACGACGTAGCCGCAGAGCAGCACGAGCAGCAGCGCCACGAGTCCAATCTGTATCCGGCCCGCGTGTTTCGCTCCCCACAAGTTGACGAGGGTGAACAGGACGCAGAAACCCAGGGCGACCAGGCGCACCTCCAGCAGGCTCAATTCCGGCCACAGGAGCCGCGTAAACGCCCCCAACCCCAGCAGGGCGAACGCCGTCTTCAGCGCCAGCGACGCCCACGCCGCCACACCTGCCAGCATCCCGAACGTCGGGCCGAGGCTGCGGTCGATGAAGAAGTAATCCCCCCCGGCCTTCGGCAGCGCGGTGGCCAACTCCGCTTTGCTCACCACCGCGGGAAGCAACAGGACGGCTGCCAGAAGATAGCCCAGAAACACGCCGGGACCGACCACCGCGTAGAGGATGCCCGGAAGGATGAACAGGCCGGAACTGATCATCGCCCCCGTGCCGATGCAGAAGACGTCCAGAAACCCGAGTTCCTTCTTCAGCGGCACGACCGTCTCCCGCAATCTGTCGCTGATCTTATCCCTCGGCACGGGAGACTACCTGGGCCGGCGCCGGATATACAGTCAAAACCAAGCGGTCCGACGTAGGTCTTGCGCCCGCCCGGGCATTTCGAGATTGCGCTGGCCAAGCCGCCGGGCAGCCGGTACCCTTCCGGCACGCATTTGCGTGGTCGTCCGGTACTACTACGCTACCTGCGCCCGTGGCCGGTTGCGGCCCGGCCGGGAAAATCGGGAGTCAGGGCCATATTCAATGCCAAACCAGCCTTTCGGTTTGGCTTTGAATGGTTTGGCTTTATGGTGGCCGAGACGTTCAAACGGCCTCTTGGCTGGTCAAACCGGAAACGGCCCCGGTTTGACCGCCAAGTGGCCCTGACTCCCGATTTTCCCGGCCGGGCCACGGCCTTGCTGGAAGGTCTCATAGCGTTGTAGAACTAGCCCTACGAGTGAGAAGCAGGTCATGAAACGAACCGTCGTGCTTGCTTTCGTCGCGGTCGGCTTGGTGCTGGGCGGCGTGGCCGTCTGGGTGGGGGCGCAGAGCGCGGCCGAAACGGAGAAGGTCCGGTACGACCGGGAGTCGCGGTATTACCGCGTGCGGGTGGTCGATTACCTGGACGAGGGCCGGCGGTGCCTGCATTTCTCGAAGTCGCGCGGCATTCAATCGAGCATGTTCCTGGACGAGCCGTACAAACTGGACCTCCGATACTCGCGGACGATGATGGCGGCGCTGGCGCTGCACCCGGCGCCGAAGGACGTGCTGCTGGTGGGGCTGGGCGGGGCGTCGATCCCCAGGTTCATCGGCAAGCACTGGCCCGAAATCCGCCTGGACGTGGTCGAGATCGACCCCGACGTCGTCAAGGTGTGCCGGGACTGGTTCCACCTCAAGGGGGCGCCGGGCCTGCGGATCATCGTCATGGACGGGCGAATGTACCTGAAGCGAAGCAGCAAGGCCTACGACGTGATCCTCCTGGACGCCTACGCGGCCGACCGGATACCGTTCCACCTGACGACGACGGAGTTCGTACAACTGGCGCGGTCGCACTTGAAGGCCGGCGGCGTCGTGGCGTCGAACCTGTGGGAGTACGGCATCAACCGATTCTACCACGCCGAACTGAAAACCTTCCAAAGGGCGTTCCCGCAAACGTACCTGTTCAAGGCGGGGGCGTCGGGCAATATCCTCGTCTTCGCGACGCTCGACCCGAACCCGACGTCCGCGGCAACGTGGGCCGCGCGGGCCAAGACGCTGGTCGGCCGGCGCGACCTGGCGTTCGATCTGCCCGTGCTCATCGCCGACCAATACGAGGTCCTCACGAACCGCACGATCGACGAGAAGCCGCTCACCGACGACATGGCCCCGGTGGACACGTTGCGGCACGAGCATCAGAAGGCAGGGAATGGGGAATAGGGAACAGGAGCGACGATGCGTTTCGGTTTGCTGACGACGGTCTTCCTGGCAGGCGGGTCGCTGATGAGCCTGGAGATGGCGAGTTTCCGTCTGGTCCAGCCGGAGTTCGGCAGCGACATCATCGTGTGGGGGAGCCTGATCAGCGTCTTTCTCGGTGGCCTGGCGGTGGGGGCGGTCCTCGGCGGGCGCCTGGCCGACCGCGGGCCGAGGCTCTGGCGACTCGGGGCGATCCTGGCCGTTGCGGGGGCCGTGACGCTGACCCTGCCGCTGTACTCCGACGCGGTTCTGGACTGGATGTTCCCGGGCGAAGGGGCGCCGCTGCCGGCCGAATGGAACGCCGGCGGCGACTCGCAGGAACTCGTCGTCTACCAGCCGCCCGACCTGAGGTGGCCCACCCTCGGCGCGGGGACCATCCTGTTCGGCCTGCCGGCGCTGCTGCTCGGGACGGTGACGCCGTACACGGCGCGGTTGTTCATCCACGCCCTGGGGAAAGTGGGGACCGGCGTGGGACACCTGTACGGCGCCTCGACCGTCGGGTCGATCTTCGGAACGCTCGGCACGGCGTTCTACCTGATAGCCTGGATGGGTACGCGGTGGCTGCTGGCGTCGAACGGTCTGCTCCTGGTTGGGCTGGGTCTGGTGCTGGCGGCGGTGGACTTCGTGAAACCTCGAGGTGAAGCAGAACCTGATGTCTGAGGCGTGGTTCGGCCGTCTCGGAAGCCGGCCAACCGTTGCGGAGGGGCCACGTGGACCAATTACTCACGGAGATTATGGATGCGGCCGCGCACAAGGATGGCGCGGAAGGCGAATGGCTGAAGACCTCAATCCGGATTCTCGATCCGGAGAGGGGCGAGATCGAGATCGAGACGTCCGAAGGTCCCAGGCGTCACGTGTTGAAACCGCTCCCGGAGTTGTTCGGCAAGGGACACGGCGTGTCATCGCCGGACCCGCAAGACGAGCGGTTCATGCCCCTGTTGCTCCGCATCGAAGAGAGCATTGTGGACTACTACGACCAGGACCCGGACCTGACGGACGGTCGGGTTTCGCTGGCTCTGTCGCGTTTGATCCTTCAGCCGGGGCGCGACCCGGGCGACGACGCCTTGTGCCGGCATCTTCAAGTCGATCTGCGACTGCTGCTGAGCCTGAACGATTACTCGCGGCAGGAGGTGCGGTGGGCGCTGCGGAAGATCGACAAGTCGGTCCGGCGGCACACCCGGGCCGACGGCCGCCGGGGCTATCTGGAATTCATCTACGGGCAATTGGGGCCGCTTGGGTGAACGTTTCGGCAGAAGCCGCGGGGGGCGCGGCTTCCGGCTTACCGGTTGTCAATGAGTGTCGAAGTCGTTGTACTCGGCCCGGGTCTCCAGGGCAGCATACACTTCCAGGATGGCCTGCCGGATGGGGTCGGCTTCCTCGACGAACTGCACGTCCATGTGCCGGACGCGCTCCCGCGCCGCATCAAAGGCAGCCCGGAATTCGGGGTCGGTCAAGAGGTCTTTCCGCGAGCCCCTGGGCTGGTAACTCGCCTTGAGGTTGCCCGTCTCGTGCCGCGCCAGTAAAAACGCGAAGGTGGCCTGATTGTGACTGTTGTGCGTATGGTTCTGCAGGCGTTTGCGGAGGGTCTTGGCCCGCCCGACGTACAGGGGGCGACCGGCCTCGGAAAACAGGTAAACCCCTGCCTTGGGCATGTCTTTCGGGAGCGTGCGCACGGTGTGCTTGGGAGCAGCAAGGAGGCACTCGCAGGATTCCTTCACAAGATTGACCACTTCGTCAAACTGGTCGGCCATTGCCGCACTATCCCCCTGACCTAGGCAAGGCCCGCTTGTGAAGGTAGCACCCCAAAACTACGCGACTCGGTAAATATAGGCGTCCTCGATAACAATGCCATTGATAACATTGTTCGTAAATCTAATGCCACTAATCCCCGGCCCGGTGTGAATTGCCTTTCGAAGGAGAGAAATCAGAGGCGCATCCGGTTTCACCAGACTGATGTTACTCAAAGACAAACCATCTGCCTCTGACCGAGAGTCAGAAAGGGCTTGCTGTATCTGTTGGTAAACGCCTCTCGGTCCCTCATCGGCCACAGCGGGCACTGCAAGAAGGAGTTTCCATTCCTCCAGATCCGGGGAATACAACCACAACGCGCTGCGTAGTTGAACGCCCTGCTCGTCCAGTCTGTGAACCAGGGCCTCCCCGGCCTCGATCATTTTTTCACTCAGTTGATTGGCTACCATCGTTTTCTGACCCACGGCAAAACGCCGTTCTTGCCTGTGCATGCGAAGAACAGGTCGCGCGCCTGTGCTTCGCTTATTCCCAATTCATATCGAACTGATTCGTTCCAATCTTTTGCCACGGCCCAATTGAGGTCCAGGGCCTTATTGGCGTTTCTATCCTTCTCAAAGGCTGGCGCTAAACCAGCAACTCTTACCAGCTTCTCCAAATCGTGCGTAAACGCTTCGTTGGCAAGCTTCTTATCGGGAAAATCGTACTGGTTCACTTGCTTCGCGACACATGCCTTGAGCGCGCACTCCACCGCGTAGCCCATAAGGTAATACGCACCGGCGTACCGTTTGGCCGCCAGGAGTTTGCCGGCATCCTCGAGCCTTAGGCCAGACAGCCTCTTGAACGTCGCCCTGTTCATTCTTCACAATCAATCCGCACTGGCTTGTTGAACGTGTTGAACTCGCTCTGAAGGCACGACATCGGGATGCCTTGTCCCCTACAACACCCATACTGAGTATACCACGCCTTGAGAAAGACGGAAAGAGCGTGCTGGCGAGCCTCTTTCAACACACCCAATGGCTATAGCGGACCAGCCCAGTCAAGAATAGTACACCATAGATATGGGGAGCGGGCAAGGGAAAAACGGTCATTCGTCGCCGGGCATTTCCAGCGACGCCAGTTTTTCCGCACGGTCGGCCTCCGGCGGCACTCGCCTACGACCGCAGCCGTTTCGCCTTGCCCGAGAGCATCCGCAGCCGGACGCTCCGGAAGATCACGTGCGACCCGTACGTGCCGAGCCCCAGGGCCTTGCGGTTCGGCAGCGCAAAGGGACCCGACGCGGAGAGGGCCGACTGGGGGCCCTTCCAGTTGATGATTGTCTTGCCGTTCATGGCCGCCCTGACCGCAACCTGATCGCCGTTGAGCACGATCTTCACGGCCAACGTGTGCGGCCGCCCGTTCTCGAACCCGCCGAGACGCAGCGTGGTGGCGTTTTCGCGGAGGGCGTTGTCGCCGATCTTCAAGAGGCCGTAGTAACCGCCCTTGGCGTCCAACACGGCCTGGGTCGACGACGAGCCGGTCGGCAAGTTCACCAGAACAGGGCCGTCGCCCGTCGCACGCAGGAACTGTACCGTCAGGTCATAACTGCCTTCCGGGGCAACCGGCAGCGTGAAGCGCGCATAGACGGACGGGACGGATTCAAGCGCTGCGGCTTGAATCCGCCATTTGCCGGCCACGGCGTCCTTGGCCGGATCGACGAGTTTCACGAGATCGATCCACCGTCCTTTTTTCGCCAGCGCGGTGCCCAGTTTTTCGAGCGCCGCCTGGATCTGCTCCAGTGCCAGCGCCGCCGCCGTACGGTCCAGGTCCTTGACCGTGTGAAGTTCGAGGAATCGCTCGTAGTACGCTTCGGCCCGAACGAGCATGGCCGCCTTCGCGCCGGTCGGAGCGGTTTCGGCGAGCGTCCGATACCACCGGCCCAACTCGAGGCAGGCCAGTTCCGGCGCGTCCTCAACCGGCTTTGCGGCGGCAGGAACGTACTTGCGAAACGCCTCGTTCTTGGCGCCTTGCAGGTACTTGGCGGCCTCGGCGGGGTCGTCCAGATTCACGAGGTACAGCCGGACGAGGGCCTCGCGTGCGGCCTGGTTCCGGGGGTCCGCCTTGAGCATGGCCTTGGCGCCGGCGATCTCGCGGGCGGTTTTCATGGTTTCCACGAGTTGCATCCGCCGCGCTTCGATCTCGTCTTGTCGTACGCTCTCGACCGTCCGGGCAACGGCCAGCGCCTTGCGGTAAAGGAGGGCGGCATCCGCCTCGGCGCCCGCCCCCACCCTTACGTCGATCAGCGCCAGCAGCGCATCGATGAGGGCCTCGCCCACGGCCGACCGATCCGGGCCGCGGCTTCGGTCGAACTGCTTCTGCCGGATCCCGACAACCCGCTCGCCGCACGCGGCGGCCTTGTCGGGGACATGCGCGGCAAGGAATCCCATCGCCTCGACGGCTGTGGACGTGCCATCCGGATGGCGGCCGGCCAGATCGCACGCCTTCTCGCACAGGATCGTGAGGAACGCCGGCTGGTCCGTCGCCTTCTTCGCAGCGGCCAGAAGACGGGTCGCCAGTTCCAGATCATCGCCGGTGGCCGCCGTGCCCTTGACACGCTTGAAGTCCGGGCCATAGACGGACTCGAAGGCTGCGGCCGCCTTGTCGGCCTCGCCGGCCCGCGCGGCCGGCGGCAAGGCCATCCAGAGGGAAAGCACAACGCCGAGGAAACGAGTTGCGCGAGCCATGTTGTCCCCCTTCGATCTGTCGGCCGTTCACTGTCGCCCCACAGGGGCCGCCGGCGCCCGGCGTCAGTCGTCCACGGCGCCGAGCGACGCCAGGCGGGTCTTGCGGTCGTACTGGAGCAGCGCATCGACAAGAGCATCCAGGTTCCCCTGCATGACCTGGTCGAGGTTGTAGGCGGTGTAACCGATGCGGTGGTCGGTGACGCGGTTTTGGGGGAAGTTGTAGGTGCGTATCCGCTGGCTGCGGTCGCCGGAGCCGACTTTCGATTTGCGGTCGGCGGCGCGTTCGGCCCGTTTCTGCAACTCATAGAGGTCGTACACGCGGGCGGTCAGAATCCGGAGGGCCTTCTCGCGGTTGCGGCGCTGGCTCTTCTCGTCCTGCATGCTGACGGTGATGCCTGTGGGGACGTGCTTCATGCGGACGGCCGAGGAGGTCTTGTTCACGCTCTGCCCGCCGGGCCCCGAGGCACGCATCGTGTCGATCTCCAGGTCGTCTTCGCCAATCCGGATGTCGAGCGCCTCCGGTTCGGGCATGACGGCCACGGTGGCGGCGGAGGTGTGGATGCGGCCCTGGGCCTCGGTCTCCGGCACACGCTGGACCCGGTGCCCGCCGGACTCGAACCGGAGGCGGCGGAACACGGCCTCGCCCGCCAGCGCGAAGATCACCTCCTTGAAGCCGCCGAGGTTGGTGGGGCTGGCGCTGAGGTCCTCAACCTTCCACTTGTGGGCGTCGGCGAAGCGGCGGTACATCTGATACAGGTCGCGGGCGAAGAGTGCGGCCTCGTCGCCGCCGGTGCCGGCCCGGATCTCCAGGATGATCCGCGTGGCGTCGGCGCCCTCCTCGCGGTCGATGAGCCGCCCCTGGATCTCGCCGAGCAGTTGCTCCTCGATTTGGCCCTGGACCTCGATCTCCGTCCGGGCAAGCGAGGCCAGGTCATCGTCGTCGCGTTCCGTCTCGAGCAGTTCCTCGGCCTCGCGCCGGGCCTGGTGTGCCGCACGCCACTTGCGATACGGATCGACGATGCGCATCAGCCGCCCGCGTTCGCGCATGAGCACCGCCATCCTGGCCGGGTTGCTCGCCACGTCGGGCATCGCGACGAGGGCGTCGATCTCCTCGACCCGCTTGTCGAGTTGCCCCAGCCGCGCTGCCAGCGTCTGTTTCCGCTCGACCTTGTTCTCGGCCATGATCGTCTCCGCGCGATTCCATCGGCCCAAAGAGCCAGGGCGAAGGCGGCATGCGCGCACCGTCTTCGCCCTAAGCCTTGCACACCCTAATAGGCGTTGAGTGCCTTGTTCATCGCGTCCATTGTACCGATTTGCGGCTGGTCCACAAGAGGGCAAGGCCTGCAGCAACAGGACGAGGTCTTCCGTGTACGCCTTCCCGTCCACGACCATCGAGCCGAAGGTGTAGGAGTCGATGGGCATGGGGCCACTGAGACGCTTATTCCTCGACAAACGGCCCGAGGATTCCGGCGAGTTCGTCAGCATACTCCCGTGGCACATACCAGTAGGTGTTGCTGTTACGTTCCTTTGTAAGCGCTCGCACGCCCTCCAGCCTAGTGGAGATCTCGTGCCGCCCAGAACTATCTCCCAGCATGATCGAGTTCTTCTGACTTCGTTCGCGTGTCTCCTCCTCAGGCCGGTAGTAATCGTAAGCGGTCGTAACGGACGTGCTCTCAAGAAAGTAGAATTCCGGCGGGCGGCGGTGCCGGCGAAGGCGGCCCTTCGCTTCCTGCACCGCCGCGTAGGCATCCATTCCTGCGCTATCTTTGACCGGGCCAATGGGCTTAAAGCCATCCCGACCCAGAAAACGGGCACAAAGGTCTGCGAGGATACGGTCTGAACATGCCACCCACTCTCGGATCTGCGCAAGAACAACACTGTCATCAAAAGAGAGGAACTCCTTCAGATCGAAGTTCCCCGCGAGCAGTGCACATACGCCAGGAAGAAAGATAAGATCGGCCACTTCGAGGGCGCGCTTCAGGATGGCCTCGAATAGCACCTCGAACCCGCGAGTCGTCTTATGATAGTACACAGTCCAGTACATAAAGAACCGAGCATAAAGAAACTCCTCAACAGAATGTTCCCCTTTCACCAACCAGACTGGGTGGCGTCGCTTATCGAAGGCGAAGCGCTCAATGCGCATCGTGTGCAGGATCCGCAGGTAATCATAGACCCCAAAGGAGACGCCACAGAAGTAGGCATCCCGCAAGAGGTAGTCCATCCGGTCCACGTCCAGTTGAGAACTCAAGAGATCCGAGAGGAATTGGCACCTTGGCAACGTACCGTCAAGCAAGGAACTAACGAACTTAGGGAATTGGGGAGAGTAAGACTTGAGGACGCGGTTGATCTGCGTCCTCTTCAGAATCAAGTCGCGGGTAGTTCGCTCATGTTTGAGCCCCAAGGCCCTCTCGGTCAGGTGCGAAAAAGGGCCGTGTCCAATGTCGTGAAGAAGAGCAGCGCATCGTGCCGCTAGCCGATCTTTCTTGGACAGGCGAAAGGGCTTAGGCTGATTCCGCTGAAGAGCAGCAAGGGCCAAGCCCATCAGGTGACAAGTACCCAGTGCATGGCCAAAACGGCTGTGCTCAGCACCAGGGTAAGTGTATGAGCTTACGCCCAGTTGGCGGACCCGCCGCAGGCGCTGCACTTCAGGACATGCGATGAGATCGAGAAGCAGCGCGTCGGAACTCTTGTCGAAAACAATGTGCTGATAGACAGGATCGCAGAAGACCTTGTCGGGCATGGCTCTCGATCACGCGGCCTGCTGAGCAATCTCCGTAAGAAGATCCCCCGCCGCTTTCACGGATTCGTGGCTGGCCTTCCTCGGCTTCATCGCCTTGGTTTTGCCAAACGCCTGCGAACGACTACAGCCGCACTCTTTCTCGAAGTAGAGAATTGTGGCTGCTACCTCAAGACGCACTGCAGGCTGCGAATTAAGGTGCTTGGCAACCTTGCAGAAGCGGGCCACCGTTTGCTTCTGCTCGTCTGTTATGATCTTGGTCTCGAGCGCCTGTATCAGTTCCGTAGCGTCATCGGTGGGGCGATAGTCAAACCGCACGGCGTCGGGGCCCACGACGACCTGCTTCTCCTCGAGAAGGCTGGGCTCCGACGCGCTCGCAAACCTCAGAAAGGACGTCAGGTCTTCTGAATACGGTCCGTAGTAATGCAGGAAGTAATCAAGCCGGATCGGATACCCGTGGCTCTGTAACAAGTAGAAGATCTTCTGCGCGGTCGTCCGGCCCTCCACTTTGCCCAACTCACAGAAGGGCTTGAGCAGGTAATAGAGTTCCTCGGCCTGCATGGCGGCGCCCCTTACCCGTGCCTTACTTTCCCCAAACGAATATGCAGTATGCGGGACAGCCCCTCGCTGCGTCAAGCGAATTGCTCTGGGATAATCATCGGCGGCCGTCGAAGCGGAGTATTAGCCGAAGTAGGACAGCCCCGCTCCCCCTCCGCTTCCGCACGCCAGACTGCTTGCCAACAACAGCGGATACGGTTGCGTGCGTCGGCCGCGCGACCATGATATAATACCGCTCGACCAGGCTGCATGGAAGGGACACACGGTGGTTGCCAAGCGGGAATCCAAGTCGGCGCTGGCGGCCCGCGCGGCCGGAATCTGCCGCCGCCTGGTGGCAGAGTACCCCGACGCCAAGTGCCGCCTGAATCACTCATCGCCGTTTGAACTGCTCGTCGCGACCATCCTGGCGGCCCAGTGCACCGACGACAAGGTCAACGAGGTCACGGCCGGGTTCTTCAAGCGTGCGAACACACCGGAGAAGATCGCGCGGATGCGGCGGTCCACGCTGGAGGCCGCCTTCCGCCCCACGGGGTTCTTCCGCAACAAGGCCAGGAGCGTCCACGAGATGAGCAAGCGGCTCGTTGCCGAGTACGGCGGGCGGGTGCCGCAAGAGATGGCCGACCTGGTCTCGCTCCCCGGCGTCGCGCGAAAGACCGCGGGCGTGGTCCGCGCGACGGTCTTCGGCCTGCCGGCCGTCATCACCGACACGCACGTTATCCGCCTCAGCCGCCGCATGGGCCTGACGAAAAACAAAGTGCCCGAGAAGATCGAGCGCGACCTGATGGCGTTGCTCCCGGAGGAAACGTGGTCGGAGTTCAGCCACGCGATGCTCTTTCACGGCCGGGCCGTCTGCGACGCGAAGAAACCGCGGTGTGCCGTGTGCGTCGTTGCCCGTCTATGTCCGTCGGCCTTCGCGTTTCCGCATTTCGAGAGGCAAGGGCCCTCGCTGCTTGGGAAATCGAGGGAAAAGCCATGAAACTCAAATGGGCGTTCGCGAGCGCCACCGTCATGAACCTGGACTGGCCGGAGGAGTTCAAACTTCTCAGACGGTTCCGGTGGAAGGCCGTGGAACTGTGGTACGACAAGGTCAAGGCCTGTCTGGAGAAGGGCGAGACGTGCCGGCAACTCGGCCGCCGCATGAAGGACGCCGGGATCCAGCCCATCGGCCTGGCCCCCGGCGTCGTCTGGACCACCTCCAGCGGTCGCGACCCGCGGTTCGAACGCGATGAACTCTCGGAGCGCCTGGACGTGGCCGCCGCTCTCGGCGCCGCCGCCCTCACGGTCGTCGCACTCGGCAAACGCAAGGGGGAAGTGGCGACCGAGTACCGGCGTCTGGCCGACAAACTGCACGCCGTGGCCGAGATGGCAGCCGAGCGCGGTCTGAAGATCAACCTCGAGTTCATCGCCGGCCTGCCGGTCAACGGCACGATGGGCTCGTGCATGGAACTCGTGAAGATGGTGGACCACCCCGCCCTCGGCATGTTGCTCGACCTGTGCCACTACTACGCCAGCGCCAGCCACGTCGAGGAGTTGGGCCTTCTGCCGAAGAAGAAACTCTTCCTCGTCCATGTCGATGACGCCCAGAACCGGCCGATGGAGATCCTCGGCAGCGAGCACCGCTGTTTCCCCGGCGAGGGACGGATCGACGTGCCCGCACTCATCAAAGAGATCCGCAAGCGCGCGGCGTACAAGGGCTACTGGAGCGTCGAACTCTACGATCGAGAAGTCTGGGCCATGGACCCGCACGAGGTATTCAAGAAGACATCCGCCAGCATCCGCAAGATCGAGAAGGGGCTCGGGACGTAAACGTGCGGGGCTCTTGAGAACACCGTGTGACACGGTCGGTCTTGCCCGGCCCGCGAAGGTGTAGCGCTGGGGTTTATCCCCAGCGCGTGTGCCACGGCCGGTCTTGCCCGGCCGTGCGTTTGTCAGGTCCGCTTCGGTTGGGCAACCGTCCCTGGGCGCCGGTTTTTCGTGGCATCTCCGCCTGCCGCGCCATTGACATCGCCGCCGGTGCGTGTATAATCCCCCCGTTCGTCGCGGCAAACCGATCGGCTGGGGGCATAGCTCAGTTGGGAGAGCGCTTGCATGGCATGCAAGAGGTCCGGGGTTCGAATCCCCGTGCCTCCACCAGCCAGCCAAAAGGGAGAGGCGCCGCGCGACGCCTTTAGCTCAACTCCGGCGCAGGGCGAGCCCCCGGATTCTCAGGGGAGGTGTCTTGCTGTGGGTCTTAGTATCGCGGGACACGAGGCAATCCTGGAGTACGAAGGTGGACACGCTGTTCGGGCTTGCATGCGCAAACCCCGCGGCCAATCTGCTGGCGGCCCTCTACGCCGGGCGCACGGCACTACCTTGACGCAGCCCTCCGGGCACCGCAGGGCTAGCGCGGACGGGTGACTTGCCGGTCTACTCGGTTTCCTGCGTCCCCAGCCTGTGGCAAGGCGAGCCAGAGAACGCTTGGCCGGCTACTCCTTGAACGGCTCCTTGATGACGTCCTTGGCGCCGTCGATGGAGGTGACGAGGATGGCGCGGACGCCCTGCACCGTGTCTTCGCCGATCTCGGCGGCGCCCTTGATGGCGCCCGTCGCTGCGCTCTTCAGAGCCCCGCCCGCGTCGGCTCCGACCTCCTCGGCCGCCTGGATGCCCGCCTTGGTGGCCGACACAGCCACTTCGCCGACGTCCGCGCCGACTTCGGACCCTCCCTTGATGATGCCCTGGACAGTCGCCTTGATGGTGACAAGGACGTCCGCGCCGACCTCGGCAGCCGCGTGCACCGCGCCTCGCACGATCTTCGATGCTGCATCGGTCGCGGTGGCCGACACGTCCGACACGCCGGTCACGGCACTCTTGATCAGGTCGGCAGACGTCTCAAGGACGGCCTCCCCGATGTCACCCCCGCCCTGGATGGCGCCGATAGTCGCCTTCTTGGCGGTACGTCCGATCGTGGAAAGAGTCGATTCTGCCATGGTCGTTCTCCTTCGCAGCGGCTCGCTTCGCCGCGGCCCCCCGCTGGGACCTCCGCTCGCAAGCCCAGACACACGAACCGGGAACAAAGTTCACTGCCTTTAGTGTAGCCGTTGCGGCTTCACCGGAGCAAGAGGCTTTCCATGTTACGGCCGCCCCTCCGGCCGCGAACCGTCGGGGGGGTCGCCTGCTTCGTGGGGATCGGCGGTGTCGGGGCCGGCGGCCGACGGCGCGCCGGAGGAACCCAGCCATCCCCTTCTCCAGAAGAACAGGAGCAGGCACAGCGCGACGGTGGCCATCAGCGCGAGGCCCACGGGGTACCCGTACCGCCAGCCGAGTTCGGGCATGTTGAAGGGCGACGCCTCGGGGTCGAAGTTCATGCCCCAGATGCCCGCAAGAAAACCCAGCGGAATGAAGATCGTGGCGATGATCGTCAGGACCTTCATCACCTCGTTCATCCGGTTCGCGACGCTCGACTGGTACGCGTCGAGAAGCCCGGAGGCCAGTTCGCGGTACGTCTCCACCACGTCGATGACCTGAATCACGTGATCGTAACAGTCGCGCAGGTACACGTGGGTCGTCTCGGCGATCAGGTCCATGCGCTCGCGCAGGAGGGAGTTGACCGCTTCGCGCTGCGGCCAGATGGCGCGCCGCAGAACCAGCAGGTCGCGCTTCGCCCTGTGGATGCGGGCGATCATGCTGCTGTCGGGATGGGCGATGACCTCCTCCTCCAGCGTCTCCAGATGCTCGCCGCACTGCTCGAGCACGGGGAAGTAGGCGTCGATGACCGTGTCGAGCAGGGCGTAGACCAGGTAATCGGCGCCGGCGCCGCGCAAGCGCCCGGTGCCTTTTCGGATCCGTTCGCGGACCGGTTCCAGGCAGTCGCCCGCGTGCTCCTGGAAGGTCACCACGACGTTCCGCCCCAGGAAAAGGCTCAGTTGTTCGGTCTCCAGTTGCTCCTCGAGCGAGACCATCCGCGTGACGATGAAGATGTTCTCGCCGTACTGTTCGACCTTGGCCCGCTGCGGCACGTTGACGGCATCCTCCAGGGCCAGGGGATGCATCTGGAAGATCTCGCCGATCCGGGTCAGCGTCTTGGCGTCGCCCAGCCCATCGACGTTGACCCAGGTGACGGGCCACTGGCCGAGCAGCGGCGCGAGCGACTCCAGGTCATCGACCCCCTGCTCCGCGAAGCCCTCCGGCCCGTAGACCATGACCCGCACCACCGGCCGCGGGGCGTCGGGGTGGATGCGCAACGTTCCCGGGGTGGCGCCGACGGTTCTCGGCGGCGCGCGACGTTTGCGCCTCGGCCTTCTCATCTCCTGCTCCTTTCGTTGGGAGCCGATTGCCCCGGACTTGGCGCATCTGCCACTATCATGCGGCCGTCGCGCATCGCGAAGTCCCTGCGCCATGCGGACAGCGGCCTCGGAAGCCTTGGCCGCGACGCCTTCTCGGCTGTTGGGGCAATCGGTTCGCGGTCAGGGTATCGAAGGCGCCTCGCCGGCGCCGTCATCGGCCTCCGGGCCGCGAAGACGGATCTCAAGCGGCTGCGCCGTGTCCAGGTGCATGTCGCGTTGCGGAAAGGCGATGACGATGCCCCCTTCGCGGAACAGTTTGTCGATGCGGAAACGAACGTCGCTGCAGATGACCTTCACGTCCATCATGGTGGCCACTTCCACCCAGAAGTACACCTCGAAGACGAGCGAGTTGTCGCCGAAGTCGTGGAACACCAGGATCGGCTCGGGCCTGTCCAGCACGCGGCCGTGCTCCTCAACGGCCTTCCGGATGAGCGTGGCCACCAGGCTCGTCGGCGACCCGTAGACGACGCCCACCTGGATGGACGTGCGGACCCGCTTGTCCGAGAGCGTCCAGTTGATGACGTTCTTTTCGAGGAGCGTGCTGTTCGGCACCAGGACGTCCACGCCATCGTTGCGCCGGATGCGCGTACAGCGGAAGCGGATCTCCTCGATCCGGCCGTGATGTGCTTCCACTTCAACCAGGTCGCCGATGCGGACCGGCCGCTCGAACATCAGGATCAGGCCGCTGATGAAGTTGTTGATGATGTTCTGGGCGCCGAACCCGACGCCGATGGCCAACGCCCCACCCAGAAACGTGAACAACGTCGTCGGGATCTCAAGGATCTGAAAGCCCAGCAGGACCACCGCCACGAGGAGCAGATAGAAGAGGACTCGCTCGACGGCGGCGGCCGCCGTCTCCGTGATGCGGACCCGCCTCAGCAGATGCCGACGCAACGACCGCGTCATCAGGCGGCTGATGAGCAGGCCCAGACCGACGACCAGAATCGTCAGCACCACCTGGCTGACGCTGAGCGTGTGTTCCCCGACTTGCAGCAGTTCGAAGTCCCACACCCGGCGGGCCGTACGCCTCGCCGACTCCCACGCGCCGGACGCGGGAGACGCCGGGGCCCCCGGCGCGGCGTCTGCCTCGTTCGCTGCGGCAGCGCACCAGAGAAGACTCACCAGCACGACCGCCAGGATCAACGCCGCACGTCGCACGCCCTTCTCCCCAGAAAACCGCTTCGGCAGACGCAGTATACGCCTCCCCCCGAACGACCCGGTAGCCTTGTACCAGGAACAGACCCGCGTTTTCAAGTGAATGCAGGCGTGGTCTCCATTGCCCGCGGCACCATAGAGTGAGCCGGGGCAGCCAAACCACCGACGGCTATCTTACGGCACCCCGCGCAACCTGCCCGTTATACGAACCCCTATACGAAAGGGCCATTTTGCCGCGCGCAGGCCGACACGAGCCGATACTTCGCGGCTGATG
This sequence comes from uncultured Anaerolineales bacterium, assembly GCA_964449275.1. Taxonomy (GTDB): domain Bacteria; phylum Planctomycetota; class Phycisphaerae; order FEN-1346; family FEN-1346; genus JAUVZF01. The sequence goes on along the minus strand of CAYVAM010000054.1, from coordinate 6,882 downwards.
TAAGGTCAGGCGCGTCAGACGCTTACGGCGCAACTCCAACAATTACCGATACTTGCGAAAAACCCCTGGTGCTTATGGCATGCAAGAGGTCCGGGGTTCGAATCCCCGTGCCTCCACCACTCTTCGTTCGCTGCTCATCGGCGAACGAAGACCGCCACGGCGACGTCCCGTTGGGACGAAGCCGGGCCGTTTTCGTAGTCGGCAGACTGCGGCGAACTTCGCCCTGGAAGGCCTCAACAAAAGGGGAAAGGCGCCGCGCGACGCCTTTCCCTTTTTCCGTTGCGTCTACGATTATCTGCATCTGGCACGGCTTGCTCGCAGCGACGGTGTGCAGCCAGGCCGTGCCGCGCACCACTACCCCGGCGGGCGATCGGCCCGCTCGGGCCTCGCGACCAGGAACGTACGCAGAACCGCCAGGCCGATAAACAGGATCGACCCGAGCGCAAGGTCCGGCACCTTGACGATCCAGGCGGCCAGACCGAGCCCTAGCGACACGATGACCGCGACGACCCAGGTCAGGACGAGGTCGGTCCGCTTCCTGCCACTCGGCGACCAGGCCGGCGCCCGTGGAAGGCCGGGCGCGAGGTTGGCGCGTGCGGCGGTGCGGCGATCCGGCCTCACGCTCGGCCGCGGGGCGTCTCGGCGTTCCACCCGCGCGGGCACAGCATGCGCCCCCGGCTGCGCTGCGGCCCGCGCAAGGGCCTCGAGGGCATCGGCGGCCGTCCCGGTCGCCGGCGCAAGGGGCGGCCTCGGCGCTGCCGGCGCATCGGGCGCCTGTGGGGCCGGCGGGGCGACGGGTATCCCACTGGCGAGGGTGTCAAGCGCTGCCACCGCCTGCTTCGTCTCTGGCGTCGGCGGTCCGTACGACGGAGGCGAAGACGGCGAAGGAGACGGCGCAGGCGTGGGCGCCGGCTTGGGCGGCCGGGCCATGACGGCGCCGGGCGCGAACGCTCGCAACGGCGGACGGGCCCCATCTTCCGCCGCCACGATCTGAATCGGCACCACACGCGGCGCCATGAACTCGAAACCGCACGTCGGGCACTGGACCAGTTCGCCGGAGTGGTCCGGAAAGACGACCAGTTCCGTATCGCACGTCGGGTTCGGGCACATGAACGCCCACACCCGCTGTGCCCCGATGCGTGGTGGAGATGGCGCGGCCGGGCCGACGCCGGTCACCACAGGCAACTCAGGCACGCGAGCGGCCGGCCAGCCCGGAGCGTCAAACAGGCGACTGCGCCACGTCTTGCCGCGAGTCGTGTACAAGGCCGGTCCCTCCAGGGACGGCGCGCTTCACATCCCTGATAATACTTCGTCTCTCGGCCCGTTTGTAGCAAGAAATGCAGGAAAACCCGCCAAGCCATCCGGCGGCCGCGAACACCCGCGCGGGCCCGTATCACCCCGCCGGCCGGGGAAGCACGTACGGCCGGCCGGTCGCCTCGTCGGTTCGGACCTCGACCGGCGTCTCGTAAACGGGCGAGAGGACCTCCGGCCGGATAACCTCGTGCGGCGTCCCGGCGGCCGCCACGCGACCCTCACTGACCAGCACCAGACGATCGGCATACGCAGCGGCCAGGCTCAGGTCGTGGCTGACGGCGACGACCGTCTTGCCTTCTTCCGCAACGAGCCGCCGGAGCAGCCCGTAAATCCCGTGCTGATGTTTGATGTCGAGGAACGAGGTCGGCTCATCCAGCAGGATGACGTCGGGCTCCTGCGCCAGCGCCCGCGCGATGATGACCCGTTGCCTCTCGCCGCCCGACAGTTCCTCCAGGTTCCGCCGGGCGAACCGCTCGGTGTCCGTCCGTCGAAGCGCCTCCCGGGCCGCATGCCAGTCGCCGCTCGACTCGAATCCGAGTGCGCCGGTATGCGGCGAGCGGCCCATCAGGACCGTCTCGAGCGCCGTGAAGCCGACCGCCGCCAGCGTCTCCTGTGGCACGTAGGCCACGCGGCGTGCGAGCGCCCCGCGCGGGTACGCCTCCAGGGGCGTCCCCGCGAGTCGGACGCGGCCTTCCGATGGAACCAGCAGTCCCACGAGAATCCTGAGCAGCGTCGTCTTACCGCTGCCGTTCGGCCCGAGGACGCACGCCAGACGCCCGCGCGCCAGAGCCATCGTCAAGCCCTGAAGGACCGGCGCACCCGGCGTGTAGGCGAATCCCACACCGTCGGCTTCGAGGTACGGCGCTCCCTTGGCGGAGCCCGGCGCACTGGCGGACAAGCCGCCAGTGGCACCCGGCGTGTCGGGATTGGCCGCTACCGGATTTCGATTTTTCGCCGCCATCGCGTTCTCAAGAGGTAGATGAAAAACGGCCCGCCGGCCATGGCCGTCAGCACGCCCACCGGCGGGGCCACACCGCCGATGCCTTCCAGCAACCGTGTCACGAGGTCCGCCACCACCAGCAGCGACGCGCCGAAACACACGACCGCCGGCACCAGGCGCCGGTGGTCCGGGCCCAGGGCCATCCTGAGCAGGTGCGGACAGATCAAACCGACGAACCCGATCGGACCCGCCAACGCCACCGACGCCCCCGTCACGAGGCTCGCCACCACAAACGTCACCAGCCGGAGCCGATCGACCGGCACGCCGAGCGCCCCGGCCGTGTCCTCCCCCACCGCCACCAGATTGAACCCCTTGGCCAGGAAGGCAAACAAGACGGCCGCCGCCAGCACCAGCCCGCCCACCACCGCCACCAGCCACCACCTCGGGTCGAACGTGCTGATCGTACCCATCATCCAGTAGGCGATTTCGCCGCGACGTTCCGGGCTCACGAGCGCCGTGACCAGCATGATGGCCGCCCCGTAGAAGGCGTTCATGATGACGCCCGTCAGCAGCAGCGTGTACGGCTCCAGCCGGCCGCGACGCTGGGCCACCGCATACACCACGGCGACCGTCAGCAATGCGCCGACGAACCCGAAGACCGGCGCCGCCATGACCGTCAGATAGAGGCTCGACAGGATGACGCCGAGGCCGGCGCCGCCGGAGACGCCCAGGATGTACGGTTCGGCCAGGGGGTTCCTCAGGAGCGCCTGAAACGCCAGTCCCGCCAGCGCTAGCGCCGCCCCCACCGCCCCGGCCGTCAGCACGCCGTACAGGCGCAGCGTCAGGACGTCGCGCGCCTTCTCCCACGAGTCCCAGGCCCAGATGTTCTCGGCCCCCAGGACGACCGCCACCGCCGACACGATTAGCCACAGCAACACCCACCCGGCCAGGGCCAGGACGTAGCGCCGCGGTGTCAGGGGCCTGATGTTCAAGGCCTGTCGCGCTCCTGGACGAAGTCGGTCTCGCCCGGGCCGGGCCGATGGATGACGCGGGAGAGACGGTCGGCGGCCAGGCCGACGCTCGGGCCGGGAATCGTCAGGAACTCGTCCCGCAGGATGTACACGCGCCCGTTCGCCACGGCGGGGACGCTCGTCCAATTCTCCCAAGCCCGGCGGATGGCGTCCACGCGGTCTCGTGCGGCGTCCTTGCCGATGGCGTTGACGATTACAACGTCGGGCGCCAGTTGAATCACCCGCTGAGGGGTGATGGTCGGCCAGTCGGCCGTATCGGGAAAGGCGTTCTCGGCGCCGGCCACGTTCAGGAGTTCATCAACAAAGGTGCCCCGCCCCGCCACCATCATGTTGGACGATCCGACCGCCATCGGAAAGGCGAACAGGACCTTCGGCCGCCCGAGGTCCTCGACGCGGCGGCGTACCTTGTCCAAGTGGTTCTGGATATCTCCTTTCAGTGTCCCCGCGGGGCCGGTTCGTCCGGTCTCGCGGCCGATGGTCTCGATCGTCTGCATCAGTTCCGCCATCGTGTCGGACTCGAGCGCGACCGTCCGGATGCCGAGACCTTCGAGCGTTTTCACAACGTCGGCCCGCTTCGTGACGACAAAGGCCACGGTCGGCTCGAGCGAGACGATTCTTTCGAGGTTCAAGTGGATGGTGTCTCCGACGGCGGGGATCTTCCCGGCCTGCGGCGGGAAGTTGCAGTAGTTCGATCGGCCGACAATGTTATCGCCCAAAGCCAACGCAAACAGGATCTCCGTGACGCTCGGCGTGAGGCTGAGAATCCGCAGCGGTTCGGACTCGGCCGCCCCCTCGGGAGGCGCGGATTCCCAGCACCCGCCCGCAAGACCGCCCGCGAGCGCACCCGCCAGAACGAGAAGAGCCGTTCGTTTCATGCCCGCGATTCTATGGGCCCAGGCGGCCCGGTCAAGCCTAATGGCGGATGGGCCGCCGGGAAGGTGTGACCACGGATTATGGCAGGCGTCGCGCCGTCAGGCAAAAAGGTTCCAGGAACCTTTTCCCTGAAGGGCCCGAAGGGTGCTACGCAGAAAAGGATCCTGGAACCTTTTTGCCCCGCCGCGCGAGCGCCGTTCCTTTTCCGCCTATTGGCGCTTGACACTGCGCCAAGACGTGCTACAATACCGGCGACAATCGAATAGGAAACCGGGAACAGGGAAGGTGGTGCAAAGCCACCGCGGTCCCGCCGCTGTAAGCGAGGACGAAAGGCCCGACTTTAGGTCACTGCCCGAACGGTCCATACGGACCGTTATCGAGGTGGGAAGGCCGGGCCCGGTAGGATGATTCGCGAGCCAGAAGACCTCTCTCGGTTTCCACTTTCGCTTGGCATTCCTCGCGGACTGGGAATAGCCGGCTCAGAAGGTACGTCTGAACCTTCGGCCTCCCGCGCGGGGCCGAAGGTTTTTTTCGTGGCCCGACGGGAAAGCAGAACGCCCGCAGGCGGAGCGTCAGACCAGCACCCGGGGGACGTACGAGGAACGATCACAAAGGGAGGCCCGTGCAACCGCACGGGCGGCCGCGCTGGATCCGGTCCGGTCGTGCCGCGATGACCGGCCGACCCGCGCAGGCCATGAGAGGAGGGGGTTGTGCCATGATGAAGAAGATTGCAGTGATGCTGGCAGCGGTTCTGGCCGCGGCGACGAGCGGGGCGGCCGGAATGCAGAGCCTCGGCATCGCGGTTCCGGAGCCGGCGGCGTGGCGGTTCACGGCACTTGCGGTGGACGGGAGCGGCACGGTCTTCGCCGTTGAAGGCGACACGTTGTACCGGCTCGAGGGCGGCGCGTTCCAGCCGTTCGTCACGAGCATCGAAACGAAGGCCTTCGGCGGCGAGGAGGTCACGATTGACCCGTCGGGCTTCGCGGTCGATGCGTCCGGGTCGGTGGCGTACCTGGCCACGGGCGGGTCGGGCCGGCTGGTTGAGATCGACATCGACCCCGGCTCCGGCGGGTTCGGGTCGGCACGCGAACTTACCGGTGCTGCCATGCAGTCGAACTACGGGCTGGCGGTGGACCCCATCCACGGGCACGTGTTCCTGACCGATTCCTATTCGGCCGGCCTCTACGGCGTGGACCCGGCCGGCGCGGGGACGATGACACTGCTGAAGTCGTTCGCCGGCGGCATGTTCGGCGGCGGAATCGGTTTCGCACCAGACGGCCGGCTCATCGTGCCGGTGGCGAAGTCGTTCTCCAACTGGCAGGACGGCGAGGACGACTACGCGGTGGACATGTGGCGGTTCGGGACGGAGTTCCTCGACGAGGTTGCGGCGGGTGACCCGCCCGCCGACCCGGGCGACGCTTACGCCCAGATGCTCCAGGTCTCCGGTCACGGCTTCGTGGCGGTGGACGCTGACGGCGCCGCGTACCTCCAGGGCGCCGACGGCATCTACCGCGTGGACGCTTCCGGCAACCTCTCGGTCCTCGCGGGCGACACGAGCCAGAACGTCTTCACCCTGGTTGGCGTCGGCTTCATGGGTCTGGCGTACGATGCGCCCGCCAACCGCCTGCTCTTCGCATACCGCGAGGCGGACGTCGTGCCGTTCGAACTCTACGAGTACGTGATCCCCGAGCCCGCGACGCTCGGCCTCCTGGCCTTCGGCGTGGCGTGCCTCCGGGTGCGGCGGCGCAGGACATAGACGATGCACTGTGATGAAGGTCGTGCGCGGTGGGTCTCCGGCCCCACCGCGCATAGCAGCGTGTGCTCGCGGCGGGTACGGAGACCCGCCGCGCACCACGTCCAGGAGCGGGACGGGAAGGGATGCGGCTACCGATGCACGGACGCCGGCCGACAATCCGCCGCGGCTTTACGCTGGTGGAACTGATCATCGTCGTCGCCATCATCGGTCTGCTGGCCGCCCTGCTGGCACCGGCAGCGACCAAAGCATTCGAGATCGCGGACCGGACGTCCTGCGCGTCGAACTTGCACCAACTCGCCATCGCCGTGAACCTGTACCTGAAGGACAACGACGGCATGTTCTTCCCCATCCGTGAGACGCGTCCGGGCGGTGTGCTTTGGTACTTCGGGTTCGAACCGGGGGGTTCGGCGTCGCGCGGCGAAGGGAACCGCGTCCTGGACCGGACGCGCGGCAAACTCTACCCGTACCTCGGGTTGTCCGAGGACGTGGAGATCTGCCCCGCCTTCAACTACGACGTCGCCTACAAACCCAAGTACCGGGGCAAGTGGTGGACCTACGGCGTGAACGCCGAACTGGCCGGGTTCCCGAAGTGCCACAGCATTACGGAGGTTCGCGGCTGCGACGCCAACCACACCGTCATCTTCGCCGACTCGGCGTGGGTCAACACGTTTCAGGCGCCGGCCTCGCCCGCGAATCCGCTCGTCGAAGAGTGGTTCTACGTCCAGCCCGGGATGCGATACGTCCATTTCCGCCACGGCGGACTGGCCAACGTCCTGTTTGCCGACTGGCACGTCGAGGCGTGTCCGCCCAAAGAGGGAAGTTACGACCGGCGGCTGCCCTCGGCCAGGATCGGGTGCCTGGACGGCAAGGAAGTCATCTTCCGACCGCGCCGAGGCCGATAATCAGCACCCGCACGTGTTTAGCGTGTCATTCCGAGCGAGCGAAGCGAGTCGAGGAATCTCGCCGTT
>CAYVAM010000053.1:0-22790 GCA_964449275.1 uncultured Anaerolineales bacterium | reverse complement strand
CGTTCGCGGCGGCCTGAGAAGGCCGCCGCGCGGAACGTAGCGTAGTAGTATTAGGCCGTGTCCGTGTCTTCGGTCTCGTCCCGGTTGCGGTCGGGGTGGCTGCGAGGTGCGCCAACCGTGTCGATTCCGTTCGGCCTGGCGCCCGAGTAATCGTAGTACGCCTGGAAGGATTCACGGAAGTACCCGCCCTTTGTTGCCCGAACGCGATTGAGGACGGCGCCGAAGATCGTCCCATGCAGGGTCAGGACCTGCTGCACGGCGCGCTGGGCCACACCGCGTGTGTTCTGGCCCGCCTGCAAGACCATAATGACGCCATCGAGCATCGGCGTCACCAAGTGATTGTCGGCCACGACGAGCATGGGGGCGCCGTCAACGATAACGCGGTCGTAGGCCTGGACCTCCTCGTCGATCAACTGCCGCATCGTCTCGCAACCTACCAAGCCGGCGGGGCTGGGCGGCGGGGGGCCGCCCATAAGGACATCGAGGTTCTCGATGGCGGTCGCCTGGACGGCCTCGCTGATACTGTTGAGGCCAACCAGAACGTTCGACAGTCCGATCGCGTCAGGGACATCGAAGACGCGAGACAGGACCGGCCGACGGAAATTGGCCTCGATCAGAAGCACCCGCTCGCCGGTCCGGGCCATGGTAATCGCCAGGTTCGCCGCCACCGTGGATTTACCGTCACCCGGGTTGGGGCTCGTGACCAGGAGGCTGCGGATAGGCCGATCCGAAGCGAACAGCAGGTGCGTCCGCAACTGACGGAACGACTCCGCCAGCAGTGAGTGTGGCGCCGTATGGCTGACCAGGGCGAGGTTCGTCTCGAGCGACAGCTGCTCGTCCTCCGTCAGGTCAGGGACGTGCGCGAGCATCGGCACGCCGACCTGCCTGACAACCTGGGTCGGCGTCCGCAGGCGGGTGTCCACCAGTTCGATGAGCAGGCTCAAGCCGAGACCGAGAAAGAGGCTGAACACAGCTGCCGCCAGCGAGTACAGGACGACGCGCGGCTCGGCGGGCTCCAATGGGATCTCAGGTCGGCCGACGATGCGGACGTTCGGCCGCGCGAGCGCCGAACTGATCCGCATCCGCTCCAGCCCGTCCACAACGATGTTGAGCAGGGCCTGGACGCGGCCGTACTCTTCCTCCCTGGCGCGGTATTCGGCGCTCAGTTTGGCGGCGCTGAGGGCGGCCTGGCGGGCCTCGCCCACGCGGGTCTGGAGTTCGGCCTCGGCGCCGCGGGCGGTGTCGTATCTGTTCTTGAGGACGGCGGCCTGCTGTTGGATGAGTTGGCCGAGGACCTCGGACTGCTTGGCTTCGAGGTCATTGGTGTTGGCCTGCGCCGAGACCTTGAGCCTGCGGAGGCTCTCATGCTGTGGACCGAACCGCTGCTCCAGCCCCCCCAACTCCTGGTTGAAGCGGGCTGATGTCGCCGCCAGGGCAACGATCATCGGGTCACGCCGCATGGCGTCCATGACCTCCGGAAACGCCATGAGAACGGCGGACAGGTCTTTGGTTTCCTCCGACTGTCTTCGGAGTTCCTGGAACTGGGTCCAGTCGGCGCGGGCGGCGGCGAGTTCGACCTGTGAGACCGTCAGTTGGCGAACAAGGGCGTTCAGAGCGGCAACGTGCTCGCCTCCCCGCTCGTCTGACACGATGACGGCGGACTCCTCGCGATAGGCGGCCAGTTTGCGGCCGAGTTCGTCGCGCTGGCTGCGCAGGTCATCGCTTTCGGCTCGCAACTCCTGCTGGCGATCGGCGTCGGCCTGCTTGCGGTCGTCCCGGAGTTGCTCGACGTACCGGTTCAGCACCGCGCGGAGAATGTCGCGGCCCTGCGTTGCATCGGTGCTCGTGAGGGTCACCACAATGTTCTGCGTGTTGATGACGTGGATAACGTACAGGTCCTGGCCAAGTTCATAGGCAGCCTTCGGGGTCGGACCAGGATACAGCGTCTGGCCCTCAAGGGTTTCGAGTGCCGAGGAGAGCACCCGCGGACTGAGGATGGCCCTGACCTGCGACTCCACGTACGCCTGAAATAGTTGGACGGGAATCTGTTCCTGGTAGCCCCGTACCAGGTCGATGGCCTGTCCCTGGCCGGGCTCGATTTCGATGACGCCCTCGGCGGTATAGAAGGGCGCCCAGGACCACCATGCCACGATGGCGGCGGTCCCCCCAAGGCCGAAGACCACAAAACAGGCGATGATCAGCCACAGACGTTTACGAACCACGCGCCAGACGTCAGCGGGGGTCAACGCCATTGCGGAACCAAGTTGGGCCACGGTCGGTTGTTGCGACATTTGGGTCATCCTTTTTGCCTCTGGGACTATTATAGCAGTTCAAAGCGTTCGCGTCCAACCTCTCTCGGCTCGCGAGCGCGCGTCACGGCGCCGAAGCCAACTGCTTGAGACGCTGTTCGGCATCGGTCTTGTCTTTACCTTTCAGACCCACTTCGAGGGCCTTCTGATACTCGGCACGGGCCTCGTCGGGTCGCTGGCGGACCTCGTAGACGCGCCCCAGGTGATAGCGTGCCTGGGGGTTGTCGCCGTACTTGATGCTGGCCATGAGGTTCTCCATCGCCGCGTCGTACCGCTGTTCCAGGAACGCGATCCAGCCGGCCGTGTCGAGCACCTGGGGATGGTTAGGCATCAGGCGCATGCACCGCTGAATCATATCCCTGGCCCGAATGAAGTCCTTGTGTTCGGTTGCCAGAATCCACGCCATGTTATTGGCGTTGGCCACATCCGTGGGATCGAGCGACCAGAGCATCATGCCCCACTTCAGGGCCTCCGCCGTTTGACCCAGGTTGTAGAGCGCGAGGCTGTAAACACGAATCGACGTCATGTAGGGTCGAAGTTTACTAAGTTTGTCGGGCATGCGGCTGTACTGGGCCTGAAACTCCTCGGCAAGAGGCTTGAGGATCTTGACCGCAGTCTGCGAGCCGTGCTCGCCGATATCGAGGGCGGCCAGGCCGGCGCGGATGGGGATGCTCTTGGGGACCTTCGAGAGACCCGTCAAGAGAATCTGGCGGGCCTCGTCCATCTGCTTGGCCCGGACCAGGAGGTCCGCAAGGTACACATATCCCCGTTCCCAATCCTGTCGCCGCAGCAGGCCCGTGCGCAGCGTCTCGAACGCCTTGTCGAGTTCGTTTGTCCTCTCGTAGAGCGCCACGAGGGCCATGCGTGGCCAAACCTCGTTCGGCCAGGTGTTCATGACGTGATGGACACGGTCGAGGGCCTCCTTCTTGCGGCCCAACGACACGAGGCACCGTACCTCGCCGGTCAGCGCATCGGCGTTCTCAGGCTGGATGGAGCGGGCCTTCTCGTAAACGGCGAGGGCGTCCTTGTATTTTTCGCTGCGCGTCAGGGCATCGCCCAAAACCGCCAGCAACATCGTATCCCGGTCGAGCCGCTCCTTCGAGAATTGCCTGAGCAGTTCGGCGGCGCGGTCGGGCTCTTTGATAGCCATGTACTTGGCTGCCAGTTGCATGCGTCCCGGAATGCTTGTCGGCCGGAAATCCAGGAGCCGCCTCAAGTCCAGGATGGCCTCGGTCAACTGGACGCGGCGGGTGTTAATGTCGGCCCGAAGGAGCATGGCCTTCTCGAAGGAACTGTCCGAAGGGTCAACGTCGGCCAGGATGTCAAGGGCCCGCATCGGATCGGGACCGGCGTAGAGTTCAGCCAGTCGGACCTTGGCCTCGCCGTAGTCGGGCTTCAGGGCTATGGCCTGCTCCATGAGCCGCTTTGCCTCGTCCTCCTTATCGAGGCGTGCGGCAATGCGTCCGGCGACAACCAAGGCGGCAACGTCCTTGGGGTTGGCCTTCAGCACGGCATCGATCACGGCCTTGGCCTCGTTGAGTTTGCCTTGGAGCATATAGACGTCCGCCAGGCGCTTCCTCGGGATGTTGTTATCCTTGGCCCGCTTGGCGGCTTCCTGGTAGACCCCTGCCGCCTTCGCCCAGTGGCCAAACCGGCTGTACTGGTCGCCCAGAAAAACGAGGGGGTACGGATCGTCGGGCGCCAGTTCGGCGGCCTTCCGGTAATACGTCTCGGCTTCGGCCGGCCCGGCCACTTTGGCGGTGAACTCGGCACGGGCCATCTGGGCGGCGCTCTCATCCTTATGCTGATTGACGTAGGCGTCGATGATTTTCTCGCCCTGCTGCGGGCGCTTGGTGTCGGCGTAGAAGCCCGCAAAAACCCGGGCAAGCAGGGCGTTGTCGGGGGCGAGTTCGTAGGCCCGTTTGAACGCATCCTCCGCCTTCATGGGCTCGTGCTGCTGAATGTAAAGCGTCGCCAGAGCGATCAGGTTCCTGACGCTCTTGGGCACGATCTGGGCGATCTCTTCGCGGGTCTTGAGGGCACCGCTCCATTCACCCAGGCCGGCCTGCGCCGCAGCCTTCATCTCCAGCGCCGGAACGAGCCGCGGACTGAACCGGAGTGCCTCATCGGCCTCCGTCTTGGCCCCGGAGTAATTGCCGCGCCCGTGGTAGATGCGCCCGAGAAGCAGCCGCGCGGGAACCAGGTTCGGACGGGCGTCCAACGCCTTGCCGAGAGCCACCATCGCCTCGTCGTATTTCCTCTGCCTGGTCAGCACCTGGCCCATCAGAAAATGGCCGCGCGACAGCGTCTTGTGTTTTGCGAGGACGGCCTGGAGTAGTTTGATCGCCTCGTCGAGTTTACCCTGGCCGAGCAGGACCAGCGGATCGGCGAACAGAAGTTCGGGCGCATCGATCTCGACCTGCTTCAACTGACCGATGAGGCCGGACGCCTCATCATACTCACCCGCCCCCAGATGGGCCAGGAACAACTGCTGCCAGGCCTGTCGCCACTCGCGGGAATTGGTCTCGGCCTTCGCGAGGACCTTCGCGAAGCCGTCCTTCGCCTCACCGCTACGGTCCGTCAACTGGTAGAGGCGAGCCAGGGCAAGCAGGTCGCCCACCGTGGCGGTATCGTCCGCAACCCGCTGGAGGAGTTCCTCCTCGATCTCGGCCGGGGTGCCCGTCACAATGCCAAACTCCTCCTGGGGCAACCTCTTCTTCATCTCGTTGATGAGGTTGTCCTCTTTCTTCTGCTGCTTCGTGTTGCGTAAGAAGCGCAGGAACCGCTGGTACACGCGGGGCAGGCTCTTGGCCGTGGCGACGGCCCGGCGGTACATGGCTTCGGCCTCGGCGTTTCGGTCCTGTTTCTCGTAGATTTCGGCCATCATAAGGCACGGATCGGGGTCGTCTTTGGCCCGTTCGGCCGCCTTCCGGGCCTCCGCGAGGGCGTCCGTCGGACGCTTCCGGAGCAACAGCGTCTGAGCCAGAAGCAGTCGCATCTCGGTGTCGTTCGGATTCGCTTCCAGGACAACCCTGGCGCTTCGGCCGGCGTTGTCGAAACTGCGGAGCCTCAACTGAGCCCGGGCCAGATCGCGCCAGGCGGGCGTCAGTCGGGGATAATCGCGGACGAGGCTGTCGAGTTCCTTCTGGGCGGCGCCCAGTTCGTCGGCCGCCAGTAAAGCCCGGCCGAGCAGCAGCCGGCTCTGCGGTCCGGGTTGCTTGTCGCGCGCCTGCTCCAGGTACGTGATGGCCTGGCGGAGGTGCCGCCTGAGCACCGCGCGTTTGCCTTTAAGGTACTCGATCGCCCCGGGCTCGGTGGTCCCCTTTTCGAGTTGCGTGATGAGTTTATCGGCCTTCTCCGGGTCATTCATCTCCAGGTAAAGGTCGGCCTGCTGAGCGATCAGGGCCGTGGAGTCGGGCAGTTCCTTGAGGCCCTGTTCGAGCACGCTGACGGCGTTCTCGCGATCTTTCTCCAGGCGGTGAATGCTGGCGAGGCGGAGGTAACCTGTCACGTCCTTGGGGTCGGCGGCGATGGCGCCGGCAAAGTGCTGTTTGGCAGCGTCGGTGTCGTTCTCCTTTATGGCCACCTCGCCGAGGGCGATGTACAGGTGTGCGCTTTCCCCGGCCTTTTCGACGGCCAGTTTCAGGACCTTCGCAGCCTCATCACTCTGGTTGAGGCTAATGAGTCGGCCGGCCTTCAGGATGTACGCGTCGGCGTTGGTCGGGTTATTGGCGACGGCAAGGTTGATCACCTCTTGCACCTTGTCATCCTGCTCAAGCCTGGTGTAAACCTGAGCCAGGAGGCGATACAGTGCCAGCAGGTCGGGCGCCTTCTCGAGCCCTTCGCGGCACGAGGCGGCTGCGGCCTCGTAGTATGGGATCTTCTTGGCCTGGATGGGTTCAGACGCTGCCAGCGCCAACTCCACAACGCCGCCCCACAGATACGCCTTGCCGAACGACGGATCCAGTTCCTCGAGACGTTTGATCTCGGCCTTGGCCTCTTTCCAGTAGCGGACGGCCAGGTACAGTTCGGCCAGGCGGCGTTGGGCCTCCACGTGGTCGGGCTTCAGGCTGACCGCCGTCTTGAACGCCTTGATGGCCTGGCCGACGGAAGGGGGGGTCTGCTTCATGGCCACCTGGCCCAGGAAGAACATGATCTCGGGGTCTTGGTTGCCGCCGGCCTTGGCCGAGTTGCGGATGGCGATCCAAGCCTGGACGTACTCCTCCTGGTCGAAGAACTCCTTGGCCTCTTCGTGGAGTTGCTTCGGGTCACCGGCCGAGAGGGCTCCACTGAATACCAGGTACAGGATAACCGCCACCGGCACGCCGATGAAGATCAACACCATCAGCAGCAATCGCGTGTTCAGTCTCCGCGCCATCTACGATCAACCTCCTTCGGTCCCGCCAAGATCCGGGTAGTGGTCACGCTCCAGGAGCGGGATGACCGCGTTCAAGAATTTCAGGCCGATCTGGTACGCCCGGCCCCCCTTTGCCATGGGATCCTCGCCCTCGGACGGCGGAAAATAGACGGCCACCTGGGTCTGCGACAAAAAACTGCCGCGACGACCGACGGCGCCGGACGTGGCCATGAACCGCCCCCGTAGCCGGTTCCATTCGTATTGACCGCCAACGTTGAAGTACTGGAACATCAGGGCGCCCCGCCTGGGCATACGCTCGCCGGGCTCGAAGTAAATGACGTTCGCCTTGATTTCTTTCCCCGGCTTCGTTGGATGCAGGATCGCATCCTGCCTCCTTGTAACCAGGCGGAATCCGGCCTGCGTCATGCACACCCACGGCACATGAGGGATATTCGACATTGCGTTGGCGTTATAGGTAATAAAAACCAGGGCCTCCGTCCCGTCGGGCGATTTGAGACTCAGGCTCAGATAATCATCGGCCCCCAGGGCCTGCTCGATGGCCTCCGGAAGTTCCTGATGCTCGCCCGTCCAGCCGGGCATCCTCGCCAGCAGGCTGTCCTTGAGGTAAATGAGCGGCTTGGCAATCGGCACCGGCTTCGGCAGCGGCGGCTCCCACAGCGCGAAAAACACGGCCGACACGCCCAGACACGCACAGCACAAGCCGTACTGCTGCCGCGATGCCAGCGGCAGCGCCACGACCAGATACGCCCCCAGCGCCACCAACGACACCACCAGCCGCGCCACCGGCATCGCTTCGCGAGTCACCGCCAAGGGGGCCGTGCTCAGCACCAAATAGGTAATCGGCGCGATCGCTGCCGCCACGATCCACGGCGACGCCGGGCGCCCCGTCGCTGCCAGGACGAGCAGGACCGCCCCGGTCGCCGCAGCGACCACGCCCAGCCAGGCGAGAGCCGCCGCCGACCCGCCGTCCAGCGCCTCAATCAGCGCCAGGATCAGGGCCAGGGCCAACGCGGCGGCGCCGGCCAGCGCCCAACCGCGTCCGGATGTCACCTGCCTTGCATCCATCGCGCATCCGCTTAGAGACTGTTTCATATCCCTTGGGTGGCGGCCGTCTTCTCGTCAACGAAGAACATGTCGATGAGCCACAGTTCGGCCCACATGATCACGAAAGCCAGCCCCAGCATGGCAAAGCCGAAACTCAGATGAAGGTAACTCTCCGGATTCAGGACCGTCTGCCGGAAGTTCTCGACCTGGTCCGCCGCCGTAACGCCCTTGAACATGCGGAGCACGGCACCCGGCAGCCACGTCGACCCGCCCGTCAGCACCGCCTTGCGCTCGAAGAACAGGTGGTCGCTCGACATGGCCATCAGCGTCACGCGGACCATGTTGCAGAACACCGCGATCGGGACACTCGAGGCCATGATGACGATCCGCTCCCACAGAGGCCGGCGATAGATGAACGCCATCATCACGCCCAGCGCCACGAACGCAAAGAGCAAATGCAGGCCGCTGCATGCCTCGGCCACCGCAATCTCGCCGCTCGGCAAGTGAAGCACGTTCACGTTCCGACACACCCAGTCGCCTATGCCCGCATGCGTCCGAAGCCACAGGTGGAGATCTTCGGGCGCCACCCGCTCGTAGCCAATCAGCGTCAGGAACCACTCGGCGGCCGCAGCGGCGCGAGTCTGAAGCGGCAGCGCCACCCCCTCGTAGTACTTCGTGTTCCAGGGGATCATCAGCCCCAGATAAAGCACCGGTACCCACAACGCCTTGAACATCTCCCAGCCCAGGATCAGCAGCACGACCCCGCCCACGACGAGCAGAAAAGTCGCCTCGCCCGGATACCCGTACTTCATCACCTGCGACCAGATGCGAAAGACGAACCCGGCCAGGATGGGCACGACGCCCCAGATGCACGGCTCGATCCGGCGCGGGAGCCGTTCCTTCAGACGGTAATGGGCAATCAGGACCGCGATGAAGGGAATGAGATAACCGTGGCCCCAAGCACTGCTGTTTCGCCAAGTCAGTTCCCACCGCTGCCCCGGGAACCAGTACGGATACGCCCACAGCACGAGGGCCGCAACCGGCAGAATCAGAAAGACAACGCGCGGCGTCAGGATGCGGTTCCAGTCCCAATCGGGACCGACGGATTCCGCACCGCCCGGCGCCGCCACCTCGCCGCCCGCCGTACCTGCCGCAGCCAATCGGCTTCCTTTCCGGGACGACCTTGACCTGAGACGATCGCGCAAGCCAAGCCGGCGGGACCGGTCGTGGCACACCGACTAGAATACTTCATCAAAGATCGGGCGCACCTGGTCACTCCAGGGATAGAAGTCAGCGAAGTTCATGTCATACACAGCCCCGAGGCCATAGGTAGCCCGGAAGGCATTTCGCAAGACCGCGTTGTAGAGCGCGCCCTGGTCCGTACCCACCCGAATCTGATCCTCGGGCTGGATGTAGAAATCAGGCGCCTCGCCCCGCGAGATCTTTCCAAGGTCCACGTAGATGATCTCTTCTTCGGTTTCCGTGATGCGTCGGACCAACTCCGTCCGCCACGGGACGGCCACGGCCGTCAGTCCGCCGGAAGCCGCCACCGCTTGCAGGAGGGTGATCTTGCGGCCGGTCAGGCTGTAGACGCCGGGCCTGGCCACCTCGCCCGCCATGTAGAAGTCGCCCACCGGCGGGGACGGAATCGTAATGATGTCGCCGTCGCGCAGCACGACATTCTGCGTCGGGTCGCCGGCCTGAAGGGCCCGCACGTCGAACCGGATAATGCGTTTCAGTTGACCGCTGCCCTGCACGACGCCCAGCCGCCGCAACTTCCGCTCCAGCGCCAGCCGCGCATCGTCAACGATCTCCTCATCGGGCTTCTCCGGACCCTCGGCGACCCGGACGGGCTCGACGGGTTTGCCGGCAGGCTTCGCCGGTTCGGTGGGCTTGGCTGCGCCGGCGGGTTTCTTGGTTTTGACCTGGACCCACTTGCCGTCGGACCAGACCCAGCGTCCGATTTCTTCTTCGTCGCCGCTCGCCGGATTCGGGGCCGGGGATTCGGCCTTGGTGGCCGCGACAGACGTCTCGCGCGCTTCGATTCTCTTCACCTCGGGCATCTCGCCTTCGGCCATCTTCTCGAGAAGTCGGCCGACCTCCTCGCTGGTGGACTCCTCCGGCGCCTTGGGCGGCGGCGCCGAAGCCGGATCGCTCGCGGCGGGAGTCGGGGCTACCGAGGCAGGCGAAGTCTTCTCGCCGGGTTTCTTGGGCTCACCGGCAGGCGAGGTCTTCTCATCGGGTTTCTTGGGCTCACCGGCAGCCGGCGCCTTCTCGTCGGGTTTCTTGGGCTCACCGGCAGCCGGCGCCTTCTCAACCGCCTGCGTCTTCTCGGCGGCCGGCGCCTTTTCGTCGGCGGGTTTCGCACCGGCTTCGGGAGTTGCCTTCTCCGCCGCTTCCTCGGGGCCGGCCTTTCCCTCGCCCTCGGTCGGCGCCACGCCGCCCTCGAGCATCAACAGGTCGGCCTCTTCCGGCGAGTACTCGCGGACGACATACCCGTAGTCCTCGACCAACTGGAGAACCCCACCGGCCATCGCCACCAGTTCCAGCAGCGTCATATCCTGCTTGCTCATGGGGTAGAGGCCGGCCCGGAGCACACCGTTGAGAAGCGAGACGCTCAGGTTCCGGTACTCCGACACGAAAACCGTGATCTGCGGGTCCACCAGGTAATCCGGCTCGAGAATGTCGGCCAGTTTTTCTTCCAGGCCGCGCGTCGTCAGGCCCGCCGTCTTCACCGTCCCAAGGTACGGGAATGTAATCCGGCCGCTCTGGCTGATCCGCTGCCGCGTCACGTACGGCTGACCGGGGGCCATCAGTTCGAAGACCGTGATGTCAACCAGGTCGCCGGAACCAAGAATGTAGTCATCTTCGGGAGAACCCAGGTCATCGGGCGTCGGGCCGGGGAACTGCTCCTCGGGCTCAACCTCCTTCTGAATCCAATAGTTCTCCGACTTGACGATCTGATTCCGGATCCGCTTGGGGTCGTTGACGACCCACATATTCGTCTGATAGCCGGTGTAGCGGCCCAATTCATTCTGGCCGCAGCCGGACAGAAGCAGTCCGGCAACAGCAACGGCAACCAGGACCCGAAATCCCGCGCGTCGGCCGGTACCCAAATCTCGGCTCCTTTACCCTGAGATCGTTCTGACGAATCTCGTCATCATGGAGACCCGCCAACTCATTCCCGGAAACCCCGCGGGTTCCATCCCGCTGAACTTGGCGAAGCGTCCATACCTACACGACCGCCTCCAGGCCGCATCGCCTGTCCGCCCTTGCACACGACAAGCATTCTATGCCGCATGACTTTGGGTGTCAAGAAAACGACCTGCCCTTTTGCCATCCCAGTCCGCACAAAAACAGGCCAAACGATGTGCCTTCGGAGACCGGCGCCCCCTGCCGGCACGGCACGTCCGCTTGCCGTTAAATCGGCGTTGCGGCCTCCCGCCCTTGACTTATTTCACGTCCCAGAGCCGCCCCGGAAGGCTCGCGCTGGCAGGAGCGAGAAAGTGTTTCCGGGCAGCCGTAGCGCCGGGGTTTATCCCCGGCGCGGAACCGCCGTCGGCCTGGCGGGCGGCCGCCGGGCATAAAGCCCGGCGCTACGGACTTGGGTGTCCCGGCGCGCCGGGATCAGCCGCCGAATTCGGATTGACTTCATCGCTCCAGCGTAGCAGCGTTCAGCACCGCAGGACCACGTCCCCGGCCAGGCCGAAATCCACCACGTTGTAGGCCTGCCTGACCCGTCGATGGCCGGCCTTTCGACTCAACCAGCCGGGACTCGTGGCGAACGATTGCGGGGTCACCCAGTACAACTCCCCGTCTTGATGGTGGTGCGGCCCGAGCAGGTTCCGCAGACTGGTCGTCAGCGTGATGGCCAGACGGTTCCGGCCCCGCACGAACATCCCGTCCACCGGAACTGTCGCGGGAAACCTCCACACCGCACCGGCTTCCTGCCCGTTGACAAGGACCGACGCCGTGATCGCGTTGACGGGTGGCAACTCCAGGACCGCCCCGGAGGCCGGTTCCTTCTTCAGGATCACCTCTCGCTCCAGCGTCAGCCGGCCCGCGTAGAACGGGTAGCCGGCCCGGAGCAGGTCCGTCCCCGTCACGCGTTTCCGCTCGTCGACCAGTCTCGGCCGCCCGCGCATCCACCTCGACCCGCGCTCGGCCCGGCGGCTGCCGTCCGGAAACGCCACGCCAAAATCCCCCACGAAGTAAACGGCTTCGAGTTCGACGTCGGGTGCGGCCGTCCGGGCCTCCCACCCGCCGGCACGGCCCAGCAGCAAGGCACGCCGACGCTCCTGGACATGCCACGCCCGCTTCACTTCGATGACGTTGCGCCCGCAACACACGTACGGCGTGACGTCGATCCGACGAAACGCGCCATCCCAGTACGGACCCGTGTCGGACAGAGGCGCTCGCATGCCGTTGTACCACATCTCGCACGCGTCGGGCTGTTCCATCACCAGGCCAAACCGGCCGCCCCTCGGATCCGACAGCGCGCAATCAAACTCGAACCGCAGCACCACGACCTCGTGCGCGCCGCGCTGCATCAACTCCTGCTGGATGTCCAGGACGTTCATCGGCTCGGAGTACTCGCCTTCGTCCGTTCGCCAGGAGGCCGTGTCGAGCACGAGGGCGTTCGGGTCCTCGCGTCTAACCTTCCACCGCCCCTTCAGGACGTTCCGGCCTCTCGGCGGCGCGGGCGGGGCCGGCGGCGCGGCCGGCGCGGCCTTCTTCGGCCGCACCAACAACAACAGGCTCTCGCGCGGGCCGAACGTGTGCAAGACCGTTATCCCCTTGCTGCGAGATCGACATCCGATCTTCCAATACCGCCCGGTCGCCGGATCCAGAACCATCGGCGTCCCCGACACGGGCAGCCGCAGCCGCGCGCAGACCTTCTTACGCTCGTCCGTATTCAGAAAGAAGAAGACGTGATCGCCTTCGACGGTCCGCCACTGGACGAGCACTTTGGCCGCGTCCTTGCCGGCGGCCGTCACGACCTCCAGCCGCGGGCCCAAGGCCCGACGGAGGGCGGCGCGTCCGCGGACGGTCGAGACATCGGCTCGCTTGCACCCCTTCGCCAGGTGGACCACCTTCTTCGACGGCTCGCCGTCCACCAGGGCCGGCACGCGTCCGGCGAAGACGATCCGTCCGCCCCCACGCTTGAAACGCCGGAGCAGCGCGACCGTACTGGTGCGCAGGTTCGTCGCGTCCGGCACGATGACCGTCCGGTATCGGCACGGGCCGACCGCCACGCGTCCTTTCGCGACGCGGGCCTCGCGTTCCAGAACCAGTTCGTCGCCGAAATGGAAGTCCACGTGCATCCCCAGGACGGCGTCCACCAGATGCCGCAGCCGCTCGTCCATGATCTCGACCCAGTCGTGATCGAGAGGGCAATAATCGGCCCACGCGCTGGCGATAGGATGGATCATCAGAACGTCCACCTGTGGCGTCCCCGCCGTCAGCACCGAAAGCAGCGAGGCAACGTAATCATTCCAGAGGTAGTAGTGCGGCCACCAGGGCTGATGATAATGGAGGCTGGGCGGGAAATCCCGTTTGCGCGCCCCGCGCAGCGACAGCGCCGCGAGATGCGTGCAAATCAGGTTAACACCGAGAACGAACTGCCACTCGGCGATAAAACGCAGATCGTCGAGACTGACGTTCCACCCACTGCCGCCGAACGTCTCACTGAGGACGCGAGGCCGACCCAACTGCGCTGCCACGCTCGCCGCCTGTTTCACGAGAACCGCGCTGCCCAGCCGACGGCGCAGATGGTCGATCCCCGGAATATGCATGTACTCGTAGTGCGGCATGGCGGCGCCGACGTACTGAATCTGCCCGAGCAGCGTGTCCTCGCCCATCATGTGGCCGGTCAGTTTCAGGTTGTGCCGGTCGCACCACTGGTACACCGGCATCGTCCACGCCAGCAGGAACAGCCGCGTCACCGTCTCGTAGAAGTCGAAGCGGGTTTTGCGGTACCGACCCACGGGGAAGAACAGTTCCGGCAGCCGGTCCAACAGGTCGTAGCGACACGCGCGGCGGAAGAACCTGAGCAGGCACGGCGACCACGGAACGCGATGCCCTGTCCCGTCGTACTGCGGCTCGTCGGTGAAGATTCCCGGAATCGCCCGGCCAAACTCGCCGCCCACCGTCGTGCGGTACCGTTCGTGGGTCTGCTTGAGGAACTCCTCGGTGGCCTCGCGATTGAAGACGTCCACGTACTCGCCAGGTCGGTGAGAGAAATGGATCAACGCCTCATCCAGCGCCGGCGCTTTCCCGCACGCCAACCGCGGTTCCTCCAGACGGCGAAACGAGAGGTATTGGCCCTCGGTGTCGATCTTCGCGACAAACACGGCCACCGTGTTCTCGGTCGGCTCCCAGGCGGGCGACTTAATCTCCTCGAACACGAGATACTTCTGCCGAAAATCCTCGCGCCCCGCATAGACCCGCCCGGAGCACGAGCCGCTCGGCCAGCAGTCTTCGTCATACAGCCACGGCGTAACCGCCGTGTGGCGGCCTTCGTCGAGCGCGACACGGACGGCCTCCGTCCACTCGGGTCCCAGATACGCCGTGGCGAGTCCACGACGGGCGTGCATGAAGTGGCCACCCAGCCCCCCGCGGGCCATCTCGCGAATCTGCCGACGAAGATCCTCCGGGTCAAGCCTATCGTTCCACGACCAGAACGTCGTTGGCCGAAGCGAGCGGTTCTTGTGCCCGGCTTCGCGGAATCGCCGCAGCAGGTCCATCACGGGGCACCCTTCATCCCAAGATCAAGCGCCGCCCGGCGGAACACGTCGCCGCGCTGCTCGTAGTTGTCGAACATGTCCCAACTGGCATAGCCGGGCGCCAGGAGCACGACGTCGCCCTCCTCGGCCAGCGCCGCGGCCCGGGCGACGGCCTCCTCCACGCTGTCCGCCCGTTCGACGATGGGCCCGCCGGCGCCGATGTCCCGCTGGAGCGCATCGGCCGTCGCGCCGATCAGGACAACCGCCTTCGCGCGGCGGCGGATCGTCTCGACCATCACCCGGGGGTCGGAGTGCTTGTCGTAACCGCCCGCGATCAGGACGACCGGCTCCGTGAAAGCGTCCATCGCGAGGGCCGCCGCCGCCGGCGTTGTCGCCTTGCTGTCATCGACGAACAGGACGCCCTCGCGCATCCCGACGGGCTGGAGACGATGCGGCAGCGGCTCGAACGCGGCCACGGCGTCGGCGATCTGGGCCGGCGTCACGCCGAGGACGCGCGCAGCGGCGGCCGCCGCCACGACGTTCCACAGGTTGTGGCCGCCACGGAGTTTCATCCTCCCGGCCACGTCCACGCGCTCCTCGTGTGTGCCGAGCCGAAAGACCGCTTCCGGGCCATCGGCAAAGACGCCTTCCGTCAGCGTCTCGCAGTTCGAATAAAACACAACGCGGCCCCGTACGGGCCACGTGCGGACCTCGTAATCGTCGGCGTTCAGGACGGCGACGCCGGCCGCCGTCTGGAACCGCAGGATGTTTTTCTTGGCGGCGATGTACGCCGCCAGCGTCTCGTGGCGGTCGAGGTGGTTGGCGGCGATGTTCGTGACAACCGCCGTTTGCGGACTCCACGCGATGCGGCCGACGTCCTGGAGTTGGAAACTCGACAGTTCAAGCACCACCGTTTCGTCGGCGCGGATGTCGTCGAGTTCGTCGAGCAGGCTCTTCCCGATGTTGCCGCCCACGCGCGTCGGGCCCGCGCGGGAGAGCATCTCGCCCAGAAGCGCCGTCGTCGTGCTCTTGCCGCTCGTGCCGGTCACGCCCACGATCGGCGCGGGGCACCGCTCGACGAAGAGGTTCATCTCGGAGGTGATGTCCGCGCCGGCATCCTCGGCGACCCTCAGATAGGGAGAGGTTTTGGGCACCGCCGGGCTGACGGCCACGATCTCGGCGGCCGTGAAATCGGCCCGGTCGTGTTCGCCCAGATGGAACGCGATCGGCAGGCCCTCGAGCGCCTGGATGCTTGGCGCGAGCGCGTCGGCCCCTTTCAGGTCCGTTACCGTGACGCGCGCGCCGTGTCGCGCAAAATAGCGGGCGGCGCCCACACCGCCGCCGAACAGGCCGAGCCCCATGACCGTCACGGCCCGCCCCCGACACCCGTTCGGTGACGTCCGGGCCGGCCCCGCCTTCGGAGTCCTCTCAGGTGCCGCCATACGGTGAATCCGAAAGGGGTTCGTGCGAACTGCGTGTCCGCCCTATGCTCCGCGCGGCGGGCAGGACTGCCCGCTGCGCCCACCGGACCCATCCACGGGCTAAGCGGTCTTACGTAAGTCTTTTTCTGTAGCGAGAACGGCACCCGCTCGCTTACGCTCGCGGCTAGTCACACTCGCGCCCGACCAGCCACGCGAGAAAACTAGCCGCGCACGCGGCGGGTTACACTCGCGCCCGGCCAGCCACGTGAGAAAACTAGCCGCGCACGTAAGTAAGCGGCGCAACCTCTTGGGACTACCCACCGCGCGATCGGACGCATCGGCCGCCGGGCATAAAGCCCGGCGCTACGGACTTGGGTGCACGCCAAGTCAGCCGCCGCCCTGCGGCCCGGGTCAGACCGAGGCGGCGCGCAGCATCAGGGCCTCGGCCAGATTGGCCTTGGTGTCGAGGACGGCCGCTTCGATCGCATCTTCCCAGTTCACCTCGCCGAGGTGCTCGTACTCCGGCCGTTCCCACGCGTAGATGATGCTGCGCGACGCGCTGACAAGCCCGCCCCACCCATCCGCGTGAAACGCCAGGGCCGCGTCGGCGAACGTCCCGCCCTGCACACCGACGCCGGGCACCAGCAGAAGGCTGTTCGGCATCAGGTCGCGAAGCAGTTTCGTGTCTTCCGGGTACGTCGCGGGGACCACCGCGCCGACCAGGCTGTACCCCGAGTCGCCGACGCATCCGGCCTGGTTGGCCCAGTCGTTGACGCGCTCGGCGACACGTTCGAAGACGCGTCGTCCCTCTTCGTCTTTGAAATCCTGGAAGTCGGTGGCCGACGGGTTCGTCGTCCGGACGACCACGATCACGCCCTGCCCGCCCTGCTTCGCCACGTCGATGAACGGCTGCACGCCGTCGATGCCGAAGTACGGATTGACCGTCACGGCATCGACCGTCACGGTATGCTCGGCGGCGCCTTCGCCAATGAAGACCTCTTCCAGGTGAGCGGCGGCATAGGCTTCGGCGGTCGAACCGATGTCGGCCCGTTTGACGTCGCCGATGACCACCAGGTCGGCCTCGTGCGCGTAGTCGGCCACGTCGAAGTAGGCGTGCATCCCCGACGGGCCGCATCGCTCGAAGCAGGCCGTCTGGAGTTTGACGCACGGCACGTGTTCGGCGGCGATGTCGATGACGCTCTGGCAAAACTCCTTGGCGGCGGCGGCCTGCTCGCTGAGCCCGCCGGGCGCCTTCGACGCGATCTCCCGGATCTGCTTCGGCAGCCGCTCGTACATCGGATCCAGGCCGACGCAGAGCGGGGCCTGTTTCGCTTCGACGGCATCGAGCATCCGGTCCGCAAAGTGCTTCGCCACGGTGCCCTCCCTCATCCACGCCAGGCTTTATGTCAATAAACGTCCGCAGCACCCCACTGCGTAAAGAGCGAACTCTAGGCGCCTCCGGCCGGGAATGCAAGGATATTCCCCCGGCAAGACCCGCCAGGCCCCGTTTTCAATAGCGCCAAAGCCGATTTTCGCCGGCCAAGTCGCACCGCCAAGGACTGCGGCCAACCGGCCGGACACGTCGTCGAGGCAAAAAGGTTCCAGGAACCTTTTCTGCGTAGCACCCTTCGGGCCCTTCAGGGAAAAGGATCCTGGAACCTTTTTGCGGCGTCCCGGGGCGCCGGGTGCATGTCGTGAAAGCCGACCGGGCGGATCGCCGCCCGCCGCGCGAGGCGTACATATGTTCGTCGCCGGATGCATGGCGCAAACATCGCGGCGGGCCGTGTGACCCGCCGCGTGCGAAAGACCGGTTTGGGGGCTGCGCGGCGGGTGCGGAGACCCGCCGCGCACGAAGTAGCGTCGTAGGATTAGCCGCCAAGGCCCGCGAGCAATCTGGCCAACTGGTCCTTGATGGAGTTCTCCTCGGCGTTGAACGTTCCGGCCACGTACGAGCCGACCGGCGGCGCCACCGCCACGTTCTGCTCCATCGCATTCGTGCTGTTCGACAGGTACCCGTCGTACGCCGTGTAGGCCGCGCTCGCGTCCACGGCGCTCGGATACCGGATCACGAACACGTAATTCATCACGCCCACCGTATCGGTCGGGTAGCCCATGATGGCGACCTCGGTCTCATCGCTCAGGTCGAGCATGCGTGCCATCGTGGTCGGGTCGCCTTTCGGCACGAACGCCAGGGCGGCGAGTGTCTCGAACTTGTGCAGATAGTAGCGCTCGCCCTGGGCCGAGCCGAGCGGAAACGTCCCGAGAACGGACGGCCGGTAGCCCGGCGAGGTGATCTGGTCGGTCATCCATCGGCCGAAGTCCATCAGCACCGGTGTTGCGTCGCTCACTCCCGTGTACTCGATGCTTGCGAAGTACGCACCCTTGACGAAGCCGAGGGCCTTGTTGCTCATCCGGGATGCCAGACCCACCAGCGGAAACGTCCCGCCGCTCGCGCGGACGCTGAAGATGCCGAACGCCTCGGACGGCGTCCGCATCTCGAAGACACGAACCGTCACACGCTCGCCCGCCGCACCGCGAATGTAACGGCGTGCGGCCGACCGGACGTAGCCGTACGCCCGGTACGCGGCGGCGGCCTGGCCGAGATCCGTCTCGATGGTCTCGACGCCGTCGGCCGCATTCGCGACCGGGCCGAAGACCTTGGCATCGCCGTCGGTCTTCCAGTCGCTGATGTCGGCATCGCTCGGCAACAGTTTCAGCAGAGAGGCGTAAGCCGTCGTGACGGTGGGCTTGGCCTCGGGCCCGTCCTTTCCCTCTTCCTCCGGCGGGGTCGTCTTGCAGCCGGCCGCCGTGAGCATCGCCGCCACCAGCACCATCGCCAGCATTTGCCAGAACCGTTGTCGCCTGATCGTCATGACTGGATCCTCCCTCCGATGAAGCCGCGCGGAAAGGCTTCTTGCGGGCCACGTGCGGCATCCAGCGCGGATTATAGCGCCGGGGCCCGCGGTATTCAAATCTTTTCGGCGGCGGTGCGCCGTCAGGCAAAAAGGTTCCAGGAACCTTTTCCCTGAAAGGCCCGAAGGGTGCTACGCAGAAAAGGATCCTGGAACCTTTTTGGCGCAACACGCGGCGGGCAAGCCCGCCGGCTAACTTGCCGCGCATCGGCCGGCATTTACCGCGCATCGGCCGGCATGGCCAATCCGAAATCCAAAATCATTTCAGCCGCCCCGGCCACTGGGCCAGGGGTTTGACGGCGCCGGCGGCGTCGAGCGCCTTGGCATCGGGCGCGAACACGACCGCCAGGCGCACCGCCTCGGTCTTTGCCGGCAGGCGGACGACGAGTTTCGTCGCGTCGGGCTGCTGGCGTTGGGGCGGCTTCGGGTTGGCGCCGACCGTGTCAAACCGTGCCCCCTCGGGGATAAGGATACGACCGTAAAGACGCTTCCCCTTCTTCTCGAGCACCACGCCGGCGCCGTTCGCCCGGACCTTCGCCCGCGTGACCATGCCCCAAAGTACGTCCAGCGGCTGGTCCGCCCGGACCTCGTCCTGGATGAGGACGCACTTGCGTCCGAGCATCGCGACGCCGCGGCGCACGGACGTCGCCGCCGGATAGGCCGCCGACAGGTCGGCGACCGCGCGGGCGTCGTCTATCGCGTCCGCGAACGCGACGATCGGCGCCTTGGCCTTGGACGGCTGGTTCTCGTCACCCACGAGCAGCGTGTTGTGCGACTCGGTCCTGAGGCGGTAGTAGGTCCACCGCTTGCCGCCGAAGTAGGCGGGCAGGTTGTAGTTGTCGGAGCCGAGGTCCTCGGCCCAGCGCTCGCCGAGGGCGTCCAGAACGAAGGTGCCCAGGTCCAGGTGGCTGTGGTTGGCCCGGTTGTCACCGCCCTTGAAGCCGACCCAGATCGCCTTCGGGTCCTCCCACGCGCTGCGCAGGAAGACGACGTTGTCCTTACGGAAGTACTTGTGCAGCGGCCACCCGGCGGCCGCGGGGCCTTGCCCTTCGCTAACGTACCACAGAAGGTCGAGGGCGCTCGCGCGCATTCGCTCGCGCTGGTGCCACGCCCAGAGCGGCTGCTTGAACGTCCGCGCGAGGAAGAACATCGACGGGTGCGACCCGGCGCCGTCGCCCGCGTCGGCGAAGTTGAACGTCCGGTTCGTCGGCCCGACGAAGTACACGCGGAACGTTCCGGCCTCGTTCAGCCCCGGCGTCTTTTCGAGGCCCTGCATCGACCCGAGGGCCGACTGAAGCGCCGCCATGTAGTACGACGTGTACCGCAGCGTGTAACCCCAGTACCCGGGTCCCTCGTTCCAACTGCCGTCGGGTCCGAAGTTGGCCATCGCGCCGGCGACGGCCTTCCGACCGGACGCCAGGATCTCGGCCGAGACGGCCGGGGCCTCATCGGCCACCGCAAGCGCCCCGACCGCCAGGCCGCCGTTGCAGACCTGGCTCCAGTTGTGATGCGACCGCGTCCACCAGCCCCATCGCGCCTTGCCGCGATAGGCGTCCAGGCCCCGCGCAAGGCCTTTCTCCAAAAGGGCCGTGCGGACGGTCCGCCGCTTCGCCTCGTCCATCCAGCCGTAGAGCCAGTCGTAGCCGATGCCGAAGGCGCACGACATCTCGGCCGTATCGAGGAAGTGCGACGGGTTCCAATCGCGGAACGCGGCGGCGGCCTCCAATTCCTTCATCGCCCGCGCGGCGTACTTCTCTTCGCCCGTCAGCAGGTAGGCCAGGCCGAGCGCCTCGACGCGCTCCAGGCACCGGCGGCTCTGCGTCAGCAGCCGCGGGCCGACGATCTTGAACTCGACCGTCTTGGCACCCAAGAGCGAGTCCGCCTGGCGGCGCAGGCGGCCGAGCATCTCCTTGCGCGCCGGGTCGCTCTTGACGGCCTTGCGCAGCGCCTGGAGCGACTCAGGTGTCAGCAGGACCCGCGGATGGCCGCTGCGAAGGGTCCGCAGGATGGGGCTCGGCGCAGCCGCCTCCGCGGCGCAGGCCGCCTCTGCTGCCATCACAACCGCCGCTGCCGCCAGGAGCGTCACCCTGGCCCGCCACGCCGCGTTACCCATGTTGCTCTCCCGTCGCTTGTGCGTTTTAGTACTACAGCGCCACTTCGCGCGGTGGGTCGGAGCCTGCCCTGAGCCTGTCGAACGGGGACCCACCGCGCTCGAAAGCCCGTTTTCGCCGCTGCGCGGTAAGTGGCGCTGTAGTGCTAACATACACGCCTCAACCAACCCAGACAAGGATGAACCGCTGTCACAGCAAAGCGATAACGTCCGCTCGGTGCGCCGTACGGGTCGAGCCCGCCCCTTTTCGTGTCAAGCACGGTGGACCAAACGTCCGATAAAATGCACGGAGCGTGCCCAAGCGAGGGGAAACGCACACGACCAGACCGGAGAGTCCGCGCACAGATGCCGAACACCATCTACCGCATCCACGCCCGCGACCAGGCAGGCATCGATGAAGCGATGATCGCCTTCGACGGCACCGCCAACAAGAGCAAACTCGGCGCCAACGCCATCCTGGGCGTGAGCCTGGCCGTCGCCAAGGCCGCCGCCGCCCAGGCTCAACTGCCGCTGTGGAAGTACCTGGGCGGTCCGTCGGCCCGCGTCCTACCGGTCCCCATGTGCAACATTATGAACGGTGGGGCCCACGCCGACTTCGCCGTCGCGACCGGCGCCGGCCAGACCGCGCAATACGGCAATTCCCTGTGGAGAAAGCCGTGAGCCGACTCGACATCTGGACCAAGCGGCTGGGCAGCCCGTGGCTCTACTGGCCCACGTGCGTCATCGGCGTCGCCCTCATCGCGCTGGCGCTGATCGCCCCGGAGGCCGAGCGCCGCTGCGCGATCGAGCATCAGTGCGAGCGCATGGACGCCGAGGTCACGGCCCTGCGGCAGACGCGGGACCAACTGGCCGCCGCCACGCACGCCCTCCAACACGATCCGGCCTACGTCGAACAGGTGGCCCGTCACGACCAGAACATCGTGCGGCCGGGCGAGATACGTCTGCCCCTGCCGGCCGGACGGTTGAACCGGCCCAAACCAACGCCGCAAACCGCCGAGTCCGCCGTCCCGCCCGCCCTGGCGCAACTGGCGACGCTCCCCGGCCCGAGGTTCCGGCTCGGCGCAATCATCATCGGCGCGAGCCTCCTGGCAGCGGGCGTCGTCTTCAGCGTGCCGACACGCCCGAAACGCAGGGCGGCGCCGGCGGCAAGATGAAACGGCCCGCCGATGGTGCTCATGGAGTGGCTCGAACGCGGCAACCAGATCTCCGACAAGGCCTTGACGTGCCCGCATTGCGGCATGATGCGGCCTGCGTGACCGTTGCGTTTTGAATCCGGACCCCGACGCATAGCGCCCGTTCCATAACACTTACGTCAAATCGCCCTTCGCCGAAACCCCCGAAAACGCGCTTTTTGGTGTCCAAATCTGCGTTTCTGGGCCGTCAGGGACGATTTGGCCATTTTTTGTTAAGATAGGTAAGGCAAAACTTTCGCCGTTTTCGTCCTTTTTCGTCCTTTTTCATCGTTTTTCGTCCTTTTTGCTCCTTTTTGATCCGTTTTTGAGGCCGTTTTCGGGAGGCAAAATTGATGTAAGTCACCCATGCCAAAATGGCAGGCCGGACGGGGGGCCGCAAAGACCCGAAAAGTTGTTAGAGTTCTAACAAAATCGAGAGAGGGCCCGGATTTTGTTAGAGTTCTAACAAACTGGGGGGTGGCATGGTCATCCCGAAGGGTGACCATGTTCCGACCTTCCCCCGCGCGCTACGTCTCCAGCGGCGGCGTTTGATCGGCTCGCGGGGCAGCATAGGGCCACTATCGCTTCAGGCCGTTGCGTTCAAGACTGCAACATGGTCACCCTTCGGGATGACCATGAAGGTATGAAGAGAGGGCATCCTGGCGTAAAGTGGTATCGTGGTGGTGTCGTGAACACGAACCGCTAGAACCAGGAGCCCT
>CAYVAM010000052.1:0-23078 GCA_964449275.1 uncultured Anaerolineales bacterium | reverse complement strand
TGTGGCGAGAACGGCACCCGCTCGCTTACGCTCGCGGCTAGTTACACTCGCGCCTAGTTACACTCGCGCCCGACCACCCACGTGAGAAAACTAGCCGCGCACGTAAGTAAGCGGCGCAACCCCTTGGGCTACGAGCCCAATCAGGTCTCGCCGCGCTATGGCCGCTCCGGCGCGGGAGAACCCGCTCTTCTGCGCGGCGGGTGGGGACACCCGCCGCGCACGCTTGCGTGTGCGAGCGGCGGAGCCTCCCCTGCGGTTGTCGTCCGCAGGCGGAAATCCTCTCCATCAAACCGATTGCATCGCCGGGCCAATTCGGGTATTCAGACTAACCTGACACGTACGTGTTTGGCGTGCTCTCGAAGCGATGTCATTTCGACCGAGCCCTCGCCAAAGGTGAGGGCGAGCGGAGAAATCTCGTCGTCCGGACACGGATAACGGCGAGATTCCTCGACTCGCTTCGCTCGCTCGGAATGACACGCTAAACACGTACCCTGGCACACTACCGCTGAAAGGAGTCCGGACATGGCTGAGCCCGTTCCGCCAGTCTCTTCCTTCGGGCAATCCTCTGATGCTTGCCGCGTGTCGCGCCGGAAGTTCCTCGCCGGCGCTGCGGCCGCGCTGGCGGCCCCATACGTCGTGCCCGCGTCGGTCTTTGGAGCGGGCGACCGCGCGCCGCCGAGCGAGCGAATCGCCATCGGGTCTATCGGCGTCGGCGGACGTGGGACGAGCCACGTCAACGCAATGCTGCACCGGGGCGATGCGCAAATCCTGGCCGTCTGCGACCCGTTCCAGAGCAAACGCGACGCCGCCCGCAAACGGGCCGAGGGCCGATACGCCGACCTGGCCGGCAAAGGCGAGTATAAAGGATGCCTCGCGACGAGCGATTTCCGTGAGATCCTCGCGCGGCCGGACATCGATGCCGTCATCATCGCCTCGCCGGAGAACTGGCACCCCCTGCACGCCGCCGCGGCCGCCGCCGCCGGAAAGGACATCTATTGTGAGAAGGCCCTCTCGCTGACGGTGGCCGAAGGCCGGGCCCTCTGCGACGCCGTCCGACGCTACAGCCGCGTGTTCCAGATCGGCACCCAGCAGCGCTCCAGCCGCAACTTCCGATTCGCCTGCGAACTGGCACGCAACGGATACCTCGGCCGCGTCCACACGGTCGAGGTGGGCGTACCCGGCGGCCGTGCCCTTCCGACGGCCCAGCCGAAACCCGTCCCGCCCGGTCTGGATTACGACATGTGGCTGGGGCCCGCCAAATACACGCCGTATAACGATCTGAAGTGCTCCTACAACTGGTACTTCATCTACGATTACTGCGTCGGGTGGATCCAATCGTGGGGCGTCCACCACGTCGATATCGCCCTCTGGGGCGCACCGAGCCTTGGCGAAAAGCCGCTCGAGATCGAAGGCGCCGCCGTCTTCCCCGAGGAGGGCCTCGCCAACACGTCCATCACGTGGCAGGTCAAGGCCAGGACCCCCGACGGCCTCACCCTCAGTTTCTCCGACAACAAGCACCACAAGCAGGGCTGCCGCTTCATCGGCGATAAGGGTTGGGTGCACGTCAGCCGTGGCGGCATCCAGGCCGAGCCGGCCTCGCTCCTCAAAGCCACGATCAAGCCCGGCGAAGAGCACCTGGTCGTCTCGGGCAGCCATCACGGCAACTGGCTGGAGTGCATCGAGACGCGCCGCGACCCCGTCGCGACCGTCGAGGCCGGCCACGCCGCCACTACCCTCACGGTTGTCTCGGACATCGCCACGCGCCTCGGCCGCAAGGTCACCTGGAACTGGCAGACCGAACGCTTTGAGAACGACGACGCGGCCAACCGTATGCTCAGCCGGCCGATGCGCCCGCCGTGGACCATGTAACCGGACGCCGCAACTTTAGAGGTCAACGTCATGAAGCATGTCATTGCACTTGCTGCTGTTCTCGCCTTCGCCTGCTTCGTCTGCCCGGCCTGGGCCGGACAGCCGCTGGCACAGACGTCGGTCGAGAAGGCCTTCGAGCAACTCAAGGCCTACGAGTACGGCCAGAATCGCCGGCCGCTCGCAATGCTCGAACTGGCGATAGTGCGCGCCACCGCCGATCCCAAGCAGGGCCGCAAGATGGCCCAGCGCCTGGCCGCCGTCCTCACCGACGCCAAGGCCACCCTCGCCGCCAAGCGGTTCGCCTGCCAGCAGTTCCAGGTCCTCGGCGCCGAGACCCACGTGCCACTGCTCGCCGGAATGCTCGATACCGCCGAGACGGCCGACATGGCCCGCCGCACACTCGAAACGATTCCCGGCGAGGCGGCGGCCGAGGCGCTTCGGGCGGCGCTGGCACGCCTCAAAGGCCGCCCACTCGTCGGCGTCATCAATTCGCTCGGCGTCCGACGCGACGCGAAAGTCACGGATGCCCTCGCGAGATTGCTTCGGAGTTCCGACTCCAACGTGGCGGCTGCGGCAGCCGTGACACTCGGCAAGATCGGCACCGCCGACGCCGCCGCGGCACTCCGGAAGGCTCAGGCCGGAGCCGGCGCCAAACAACTTGCCGTCGTTCGCGATGCCGCCCTTCGCTGCGCCGAGCATCTGGCCGCCGCCGGCAAGGCGGCCGACGCCGAGACGATCTATCGTCGCCTGTGGCAATCGAAAGCGGGTGTATCCTGGCGCCTGGCCGCACTCACGGGCCTCGCCAGGGCCTGTCCGAACAAGGCGGCTCCGCTCCTCGTCGAAGCCTTCGGCGGCGAGGACCCCATGCTCCAGACCGCCGCCGCGAACTTGCTCGTCCAGACTCCCGGCAAGGCCGCCACGACTGCCATCGTGGAGCAACTCAGCCGCGTGGACGCCCGTCGCCGGGTGCTCCTGCTCGATTCGCTCGCCACACGCGACGACGCTTCGGCGAAGGACGCCGTGGCCACGTTCATCGATTCCAAGGACGAGGCGGTCCGCGTGGCGGCCGTCCACACGGTGGCGGCGTTGGGCGATGCGTCGGACGTCGGGCGCCTTGTGAGCCTGGCCGCCGGCGAGCGCGGCCCGGTTGGGCAGGCGGCACGCGTGGGCCTGGAACGCCTGTCGGGCGAAGGCATCGAGAAACGACTCATCAACATGGCCGCAAAGGGCGATCCGACCACGCGAGTCGAGGCCGCCCGCGCCATCGCCGCACGCCGAAGCCCCGGCGCCACGCCCGCCCTGCTCCAGGCGGCGGCCGACAAGAATGAGAGCGTCCGTCTGGCGGCGCTCGACGCCCTGACCGCCACAGGCGAGGCCGGCGCCTATCCGAAACTCGTCGCCCTGCTGACCGCTTCGCGTGCACCCGCCGAGACGGCGGCCGCAGAGAAAGCCGTCCTGGCGGTAGGCGGCCGTCTCGCCGGTCCCGGCGACAGAATCGATCCGGTCGTGGCGGCGATGCAAACCGCGCCCGCCGTGGCGAAGCCCGCGCTGCTGCGTGTGCTGGCCGCCTGCGGCGGCGCCGAGGCGCTGCCGGCCATCCGCCCGTATCTGACGGGCACCGACGCCCGCCTCCGCGACGCTGCCGTGCGCGCCCTCGCAAACTGGCCCGACGCCTCGGCGGCAGGCGACTTGCTGACCGTCGTAACCGGCACGAAGGACGCCAAGCACTGGAGCCTGGCCCTGCGGGGATACCTGCGGCTGGCCCGGTCGGCACCGGACAAAGCCGCACGCCTGAAGATGCTCGAGCAGGTTCGACCCGTCGCGACGACGGCCCAGGCGCAGAAGATGCTCCTGGCGGCCCTGGCGGACGTGCCCGGCCCCGCCGCGCTGGAGATGGCGAAATCGTTCCTCGATGATTCCCAGGTCAAGGCCGAAGCCGAACTGGCCGTCCGCAAAATCACCGGCGCGATGAAGCCCAAACGCCGCGGCGGCGCGAGCGCCGCTGCCGTCCCCGCGCACGACAAGCAGCGAAGCGACGCCATCAAGAAGGAACTTGCCAAACGCGCCCCCAAGGGATACCGCCTGGCCGCCTACCTTGACTGCGGCCCCGACACGGCCGACGGGGTGAAAGGCGGGCCGACGCTTCGCTTGCTCGCGGGCGCGGCCTACCTGTGGACGGGCGCGGAGAGGGCCGCCGACATCCGTTTCGGCACCGTTGCGTATGACGGGCGCGAGGTGCTGTTCGAAGCGCCCGGCCTTGACCCGAAACGGGCGTACCAGATAGGCTTCACGTGGTGGGATTACGACCACGACACGCGGGCCGAGTCGGTCTGGGCGGCGGCGGGCAAGTCGGGGCAGTTTACGAAGTTGCTCGACAAGACGGCCCTGCCCGCCGGCCAGGCGCGGAACGAGAAGCCTGCCGAGAAGACGCTCCCGATTCCGCGTGCGCTCTCCGCCGCCGGCGCCGTCCGAGTCGCCTTCCGCTGTGAAGGAGGAGCCAACGCCGTGGTCAGCGAACTGTGGCTGTGGCAGAGCGACGCCCAGAGCCCGCCGCCCGCCGCCGCCGGCGCCAAGCCCCAGCCCAACTCCAGCCCGCCGATGCCGCAAGTCAAACCGTCGGCAAAAACCGGGAAGGCTGGCACACGCATCCTTATCGTCACGGGCATCGATTACCCCGGCCACAAGTGGCGCCAGACGACGCCCGTGCTCAAGGAGGCGATCGAGAAAGACCCGCGCCTGGCCGTCGACGTGGTCGAGGACCCGAACTTCCTGGCCTCGCCCAGGCTCCACGATTACACCGCCATCGTCCACCATTGGATGAACTGGAAGGCGCCGGCCCCGGGGCCGGCTGCCCGCGAGAACTTCCGGCGGTTCGTCACGGGCGGCAAGGGGCTGGTGGTCGTCCATTTCGGGTGCGGCGCGTTTCAGGACTGGCCCGAGTTCGTCAAGATCGCCGGCCGCGTCTGGGACCCGAAACTGCGCGGCCACGACCCGCGCGGGCCGTTCCGCGTCGAGATCGCCGACGCCGAGCACCCCATCACGCGCGGCATGAAGCCGTTCGAGACCTATGACGAACTCTACACGTGTCTGGCGGGCGATACCCCCATCCACGTCCTGGCCACCGCGCGGTCCAAGGTGGACAAGAAGGTGTACCCGATAGCGTTCGTTCTGCCGTGCGGCAAGGGACGCGTGTTCCACTGTGTGCTGGGCCATGACGTGAAGGCGTTCAGCGCGCCGCAGGTCGGTGAACTCTTTCGCCGCGCCACGGCCTGGGCGGCCGGCCTGCCGCCTGTTGCGCGCGGCAAGTAGCAGTGCCCGTTAGCCGGCGGGCTTGCCCGCCGCGTGCCGTTGAGAGGAGGATACCATGAAACTCGGCTTTCACACCGACGCATTCAACACGGCGTATTTCAGTTTCGAGAAGTGCCTACAGTGGGCCAAGGCCAACGGCCTCCGCTGGATCGAGTGCGGCCTGATCGACGGCGTCAGTTGGATCCACGGCCTCGGCTACCAGCCGCACATCGCCACGTACGAAGACCCGGCCCTGCTGCGGAAGAAGATGGCCTCTTACGGCGTCGCGCTCTCGCAGGTGGACGCCGCTTACCCGCTCTCCGGCAAAGACGGCCCCGTGCGCGGCGTGCCGTACGTGCTGAACGCCATCCGGTGGGCGAAACTCGCCGGATGTCCGCGCGTCGATACGACCGATGGCCTGCACGCGCCGCCTGACCTCGAAGACGCCGAGGCCATGGACCTGATGCGCGGTTGCTACGAGCAGATCATCCGCGTTGCCGAGGCTTACGAGATGATCATCAACATCGAGCCGCACGGCTACTTCACCACCAACCCCGACCGGATGGAAGAGATGCTCGCCTTCTCAGACAGCCCGTACCTGCGGATGAACATGGACACGGGCAACACGTTCATCGCCGGCCGCGACCCGCCTGAGTTCCTCCAGCGGTTCATCGACCGCCTGGACCACGTGCACATCAAGGACGTGTCGGAATCGCTGGCGGCGGCCGCACGCGGCCACGACACGGGCATCGCCGTCAGCCAGTGCGCGTTGGGCGACGGCGTCAATGCCGACAACATCCGCCTGTGCCTCGAAGTCCTCCGCGACCACGGCTACGACGGCGTCCTCTCGATGGAGTGCGAAGGACAGGGCGGCCCGATGATCGAACGGTCGCTCGAGTGGATGCGCAAAACGCTGGCCGAACTACAGATCCCGATTGAGGAGTAACCGCCGATGACACCCATGCCTACGATTCGCCTGTCGCTGGTCCGGTTCCTGGTAGTTGTGCTTCTCGGCGCGTTGGCCGGCGCCTGTGCGGCCGGGCAGAGCGGCCAGAAGGCCGCCGGCACGCCGCGAGCCAGGAAGATCGTCTTCGTCGCCGGCCGCCCGAGCCACGGCTACGGAACGCACGAGCACTACGCCGGGTACGTGCTCCTGGCCGGATGCCTCCGCGAGAACGTGCCCGGCATCCAGACGGTCATCCACCGCAACGGGTGGCCGAAAGACCCCGCCGCCTTCGACGGCGCCGACGCCATCGTCATCAACTGCGACGGCGGGGGCGGCCACGTCGTTATGAAACACCTCGACCAGGTCGACGCGCTCATGAAGAAGGGCGTGGGCCTGGCGTGCCTGCATTACGCCACCGCCGTGCCGAAAGGCCAGCCCGGCCAACGTCTGCTCGACTGGATCGGCGGCTACTATGAGAACGGCTGGTCGCTCAACCCAACCTGGGTGGCCGACTTCAAGCACCTGCCGGAGCATCCGATCGCGCGCGGCGTCAAGCCGTTCACCATCAAGGACGAGTGGTACTACCAGATGCGGTTCCAACCGGCGATGAAGGGCGTCACGCCGATCCTGACGGCGGTTCCGCCTGATAACACCCGCTCTCGCAACCCGCACGCCCGTGCCCGGATGGGCATGCCGGAACACGTGGCGTGGGCGTGCGAGCGGCCCGGCGGCGGCCGCGGCTTCGGCTTCACCGGCCTGCACTGGCATTGGAACCTTGCCCACGACGACTTTCGCCGCATCCTGCTCAACGCCATCGTGTGGGTTGCCGGGGCCGAGGTGCCGCCGGGCGGCGTGCCGTCCAAGCGGCCCACGCTCGAGGAACTCCAAACGAACCTCGACGAACCGCAGCCGAAGAACTGGCAGCCCGAGCCCGTCCGCAAGATGATCGATGCGTTCAAGCAGTGATCCTCGGCGCGCAGGCCGCGCCGGTGGGGACGCTGAACCATGGAGGTCGATTCATGGTGGCCAGGCGCGTGTTCCTCGCTGTGCTGTGTGTTTTGCCAGTGTCCGCGTCTCTCCTTCTTGCCGCAGCAGCGCCGACGCTCCCGGCGTTTCCGGGCGCCGAAGGTTTCGGCGCCGTCGCCACCGGCGGGCGCGGCGGCCGCGTCGTCAACGTCACGAACCTGGGCGCCAAGGGACCCGGCAGCCTTCAGGCCGCCGTCCAGGCCAGGGGACCCCGAATCGTCGTCTTCGACGTAAGCGGCGTCATCCCCGGCAACGTGACGATTACCGAGCCGGACCTGACGATCTGCGGCCAGACCGCCCCCGGCGCCGGCATCACCATCGAGGGCATGCTCGTAACGAAGTACCGCATCGAGCCACCCGTCTCGAACGTCATCATCCGGTTTCTTCGCGTGCGGCCGCGCCCCGTGAAGGGGAAGTCCGTCTCGGGCGACTGCCTCCAGATTACCCGGACCGACCGGCTCATCATCGACCACGTCTCGTGCTCGTGGGGCTCCGACGAGAACGTGGACCTGTGCGGCTCGAGCAACGTGACCGTCCAGTGGTGCGCCGTCGAGGAGTCGGACCCGGCGGGCCACGTCAAGGGGCGGCACAACTACGGCATGATCGTGGCGTACGCCCCGTCGCGCGACATCACGATCCACCACAACCTCTTCGCGCACCATCAGAAACGGGCCCCCCTGATTGGCTGCGAACTCGTGGACCACCGCAACAACGTTATCTACAACTTCCTGCTCCCGTTTATCTTCCACGGTATGGAGAACAACCCCGGCCGCCCCGGCAAGCCGTATCGGATGAACCTGGTGGCTAACACGTTCAAAAGCGGCCCGAACGTGCATCAGCACATGAAGGGCCGGCCCTTCGACAAACTCCTCTACAACCGGCCGAACGTGCACCTGTACGATGAGGGCAACCTGTGCTCGTGGATCGACGGCCAAGCCAAATCCGAGGCCCAGCCGCACGCCACCAAACCCTGGCCCGCGCCGGCCGTCGAAACCCAGGGCGCGAAAGACGCATACGGCCTCGTCCTTGTCCGTGCTGGATGCTTCCCCCGCGATGCCGTCGGCAAACGCATGGTCGAAGAGGTCCAGAAGGGCACCGGCTCCTGGGGCCGACACGAACCGAAAGGCGGCCTGATGGAAGGTCTCACGCCGGGCAAGGCGCCGTCCGACGCCGACAACGACGGTATGCCCGACGCCTGGGAAACGGCCCACGGCCTGAATCCCGCCGACCCGGCCGACGTCGGCGAAATCGTTCCGGCCGGGGTGTCGACCGACGACCGCCACAAAGGCTACACCTGGATAGAGTTCCACGTCAACGAACGGGCCGACGCCCTCGTCGCGCGTGCCGTCGAAGAGGGAGGATAGACTCGAAGGAGGACCCCATGCGGCCTCTCAGCAAAGTGGCGCCCGACTGGTGGGATTACACGACACTTGACCGCGAGATTCTGGACGATGCGGCCGGACTGACGGCCGAGGACATGGCGGGCCTGTCGCGCCCGGGTTTCACGGTGGCGTTTTACGACACGCTCGAGGACTTCTATCTGGCCGAGGCGCTCGAGTACATTACGTCGTGGCGCGAGGCCACTGCCGACAGCCCTGTCGGCATCTGCGGGCCCATCGGCCCGACCGAGCAGTTGCCGCTCGTCGCCCACCTCGTCAACGCACTCGAGATCGACCTTACGAACGCCCACTTCTGGGGCATGGACGAGTGGGTCATCGACGGCAAAGAGGTCGGCGGGGATCATCCGCTGAGTTTTGCGAAGGCCGATCGCCACCTGTGTTTCAACCGCATCCGGAGCGACCTTCGCATGCCGGAGACCAACCTGCACTTCCCGAAGGCCGACGCGGCCGAGTACATCGCCAGTTGGCAGGGCGTGCGCTGCGCCTGTATGCAGGGCGGGCAGGGAGAGGTCAAGCACTGGGCCTTCAACGATCCGCCACGGCGCGAGGACCCGTACACCGACGAACCGCCTCCGCCAGAGGAGTACCGCAAACTCACCACCCGCGTCGTGGACCTGCACCCCATCACGCTGATTCAGAACGCCCGCACGTCGGGCGGCGGCGTCGTCCAGAACGTGCCCAGCCAGGCCGTGAGCGTCGGGCCCGTCGAGACTTGGCAGGCCGAGAAGGTCTCCATCTGGCAGGCGGGCACCCACGACAACCCGTTCGGCATGCGCCTGACGACGCTGATGATCTCGAAGAAGATGCCCGACACGTCGGTGCCGATGTCGCTTCTGGCGGATCATCCGAACGTGCAGTTCAACTTCTATCGCCGCGGGATCGGCGCCTGCGAGGCTGACATGCATTGACCGATGCGCCGGGCGCCGTGGCGCCGAAGGCCGCGGCGCCATCGGGCGCAAGGCACCCTTAGCCGCCGGGCTTGCCCGGCGCGTTGCTCAGGCCGAGAATCGATTATGCCCCACCGCGCCTTCGCCATCGCGGCCCATCCGGACGACATCGAATTCCTGATGGCCGGCACCCTCGTCCACCTGGCCGACGCCGGCTACGAGATTCACTATCTGGCCATCGCCAGCGGCTCGTGCGGCACGACGACGCTGCCCGTGGATGAGATCGTACGGATTCGCCGCGACGAGGCGATGGCAGCCGCCGCCTCCATGGGCGCCATCTATCACGAGAGCCTGGTCGCAGACGTTGAAATCTTTTACGAGAAAGGGCTGCTGGCAAAGGTGGCGGCCGTCATGCGCCAGGTCGCCCCCGAGATCCTCCTCGTCCAGTCGCCAACCGATTACATGGAGGACCACCAGGCCGCCGCACGCCTGGCCGTGACGGCGGCGTTCTGTCGCGGGATGCGGAACTTCCCGACCGATCCGCCGCGTGAACCGGTCGAGGGCGACATGGCTGTCTATCACGCCCAGCCGCACGGCAACCGTGACCCGCTCCGGCAGATGGTGCGCCCCGACCTGTTTGTCGATATCAGCGCCGGTCTCGACCGCAAGCGCGCGATGCTCGCCTGCCACCGGAGCCAGAAGGAGTGGCTCGACGGGAGCCAGGGCATGGACTCGTATCTCGTGGCGATGGAGGATTTCAGCCGCCAGGTCGGCCGGATGTCGGGCCGGTTCGAGTATGCCGAGGGGTGGCGCCGGCGGCTGCACCTCGGTTTCGGCCCGGAAGATTTCGATCCCCTGTCGGCGGCGCTCGTGACGAATGTCTGTCGTCAGCCGCAGGGCTGACGTCACGGGGCGCCGTCGGCGAGTTCCTCGAGCAGGCGCGCGGCGGCGTCGGCCATCATCTCGCCGCCGCCGGGGGCGATGCGAGAGTTCACGGTCTCGTAACTGCCCTCGGCAAACGCCTTCTTCGTGGGGATGTAGCCGGGGGCGTCGTGGCAAAGTTCGATCACGAGCGTGGTTGCAAACGGCGACGCCTTCTTGATGGCAAGGCCCAGGTCGACGAAAACCTCGCCGGGCAGGCCGACGATCGCCACGTCCTTCGAGAGCCGGAAAACCTGGACCTCCAGCGGAATCGTATCGCCGCCGCGTAACTCGACGGCGAGTATCTTGTACGCCTCCACCTGCTTGAGGAACGGCAGGCTGCGCGTGCCGACTTTCCGAATGGCCTCGCGTGCCCACGCTCTCCTCTCGGCATCGTACTTCTGAAGCGGCGCGCGGACGATCTCGCGGCGGACGGCGAGGCTGGGCTCGGCGACGGGCTTCAGGTCGGCTTTGGCGACGGTCTCGCCGAGCGTGCGGCCGATGGTTTCGGTCTTCAGACGCTCTTTCCGCGTGACGTCCACGTGGTTGATGTCGCCGCACGCACCCGTGCCGAAGAGGAGGGTGAACTTCTCGCCCCACGCCTCGCGCAAGGCCTGCTGGAGGAAGTACGGGAAGTCGGCGTGATACTTCGTCCCGCCGACCGTGTCGAGATGGAGGGCGAAGTTGACGACCGCCGCGCGCGGCTTCCCGCCCGCATCGCGGACCATGACGATGCCGACCTGCGGGTCGATCGGCCCCGCCGGCCGCACGATGTTCGGATTCAGGACGCCAGGATTGAACCGCACCGACCCGTCCTTCATGTGGAACCGCCGGTTGAACGAGAGGCCCTGCTGCTCACAGGCGCCGGCCGCCAGGGAGACCGGCCCGGCGGCGGCGCTCGCTTCGGCGACGACCTTGACGAGTTTCGCGGCGAGTTGCTTCGGATAATCGACCGCCTCGCACGGGTCGCGGCCGTGCTTGGCGACCGCCAGATCGTGGAAGTGTTTCCGCAGGGCGCCCCAGCAGAGCGGCCCGGTGTGCGTGTGCGTTGCAGCGATGAGGATGTTCTCGGCGGGGATGCCGGTCTTCCTGCTCGCCTCGGCCCGAGCGCGGCCCGTCACATCGAGCGAGAGACCGATGATGTCGCACGAGACGATGGCGGCCCGCACGTCGCCCTGT
Source organism: uncultured Anaerolineales bacterium (assembly GCA_964449275.1). GTDB lineage: Bacteria > Planctomycetota > Phycisphaerae > FEN-1346 > FEN-1346 > JAUVZF01. The sequence continues at coordinate 11,562 of CAYVAM010000052.1, read as the reverse complement.
TTCAGGACCAGCGCTTTGGCCACAAGCGGATTCGCCGTGCCGGTGCTGGTGCGCTCGCGGAAGTATCCGCTCATGCGGTAGCCGACGGGCGGCGTGATGTCGCAGGCGGCAACGCCGGCCTCCAGGGCGTCGGCGCGGGCCGTGGGCATCTCCCACAGGATGAGTGCGGCGGCCAGGGCCAATGCCGCCGCGGCCATCGGCATCGTGTCACGTTTCATTCCGGGCCTCCCCAGGATACCGCGCGGCGGGCAGTCCTGCCTGCCGCGCTTCCTTGGTAGTTCCGCGACGCGGTGGTCAAGACTGCCCACCGCGCACCACGTGCGGCCTCACCTTGAAGTTGCGGAAGTGCAGACATCCGTCGGGTCGGGTCGTCTCGACGTGGCCGAACAGGAAGAACCGCCCCGGCCCCACCGTGCCCGGCACGAACTCGAACGGGGACGCGTAGGACCGGTCATCTACGTATATCGTAATCTTGCCGGCGGGATCGCGGCAGGTCCACTCGAACCGGACGTGGTACCAGCGGTCGGGCTCGAAGGCGGGGCCGATGGCGAAGATCCTGGTCGCCTGGCCGCGGAACTGGGGGCCGTAGTTCCACACGAGGCACCGCGGCCGGTCGCCGAGGTTTGCCAGTTCGATCCGCGACGAGGGCTTCGCGCGGATGGCCTTGCGGTCGCCACGGTCGGCCACCCAACTCATGATTTCCAGGAAGTGCTTGCCGCCGCCTTTGGGGGCCAGGTATCCGGCGTCGAACTTGACGTCGAACTCGACCGTGCCGTCGTTAACGTTGTCCTCGCCGAGGTACGTGGCCGTGCCGTTGTGCTGGCCGAGTGTGCCGATGTCGCCTGCCTGCCAGACCTTGGCCGGCTTTCGGGTGTTCCAGACGCGGCCGACCCAGCGGATGTGGTGGCCTTCGCGTATCTGCGGCCAGCGCGGGTCGGGAGCGGGGGGAGGTGTGGTCCGAGGCGGGGGCTGTTCGGGCACTGTTGTTGAAGCAGGTTCCTTCTGCGCGGTCGCTGCGGCGGGCGGCGAGGCAGTGGGTGCTTTGGCCGAGGCACTTTCCTTCTCGGAGGGCGCCGGTTCGGCCGGCGCCTGGCGGCAGCCGGTGCTGAGGGCTGCAATGAGCGCGAGGGCGCCGAGGGGAAACCGTACCGCGTTTCTCATTGTCGGCTCCTTTTCGCTTCGAGCGACGCCTGCGTCAACCTTTCCGGCCGACGAGTTCTTCAACGAATCGGCGGGCCTTCTTCGCCTCGGCCAGCGTCTGCGCCAGGTCGCCGCGCGCCAGGCACTCGATGACGAGCGGCCCGCTGGTAAAGCCGCCTTGCTTCAGCCGCGCCAACACCTTCGGGAAATCCACCTGGCCGGTGCCGGGCGTCAGCATCACGTTCTTGGGGCGCCGGTAGTCCTTGATGCACATGCCGACGACGAGGCCGTCGATGGTGGCGGCGTCGTCCACGGGGTCGAGTTTGCCGTCGGAATAGTAGAAGATGTTGCCGGGGTCGTACCAGATGCGGAAGTTCTTGTGCCCGGCCGCGCGCACCGTCTTTGCGCATTGCGGGCCGGTGGCGTTGAGGCCGCCGTGCGGTTTGACGCTGATGCCGATCTTCTTCTCGGCGGCATAGGCGCAGCACTCGGCGACGGCCTTGTAATACGTTTCGTAAAGGTCCTTGTTGCCGATGCCGCCCATCATCAGGTTCGCGGCGCCGCACGCGGCACAGTTGTCGATAAGTTGCTTGAGGCCCTCGATGCCGGCCGCGAGGGACTTCGCGACCGGCATGCCGCCGCCGTACACGGACGGTACCTTCAGGCCGCGTTTGCGGCACTCCTCGCCGACCTCTTGCGCTTCTTCAGGCGTAGTGTCGACCGAGATGACCAGCCGCGTCTTGCTCTTGGTGGTCATCAGGCCCGCATATCTGAATCCCGCCTCGGCGATGGCATCGAGGGCGACACGGTAGTCGTGATTGCCCCACGGGCGGGTGTAACAGCCGATCTGCCAAGCGTTGTTCACGGGAACCTCCCTGGTTGCCGGGGCGCTGCCGGCCACCAGGCGAGATGCTGTGATGCCGCCTGCGCCGAGCGCCACGGATCGGCCGATAAAGGTGCGGCGTGAGATGCGGTCGCGTGGAGCCATCTGCGGAGTCTCCCTATTGGCGTGCGGCTGGTTACCCCTCGCGGATGTCGCGTTTTTCGGCGTCGTAGACCTGCCGGTGGCCGGTGTCGAAGGCTTTCATCGCCATGATGACCGCCACGGCGTGCTGGTAGCCGGCGTCGATGTCGGCGTTGCACGGCTTGCGGGTGCGGATGCACTGGAGCCAGTCGCGGAAATGGTCCGGCCGCGGAATGGCCTCGACGGGTTTGCTGCCGCGGATCGTGCCCTTCTTCTTGCTGCCGCCTTCGGCCGTCAGGACGGGGGCGTGCCAGTTGACCATGTCCAGCGTTCCCACGTCGCCGAAGATCTTGAAACTGTTGCCGCTGCCGTTCCCGAAGTTCGTCGAGTACGAGACCATGAACCCCTCGGGGTAAACCCACAGGGCCTGGACGTGGTCCGGACAGGTGAAGTTGCGCTCGTCTTTCCATGTGAACGTGCCGCCGTGGCACACGGCGCTGGTCGGGAACGTCGCGCCCGTGATGTAATGGACCAGGTCGATGAAGTGGCTTCCCAGGCCCGGCACCGCGCCGTCAGAGAATTCGCGGTACCCGTACCAGCCCGAATACAGGACCGGGTCGAACGGGCGCATCGGCCGGTCCATCAGAAACTCTCCCCAGTCCACGTCCTTCTTTTTGACGTCCTTGATGTACCCGTACCAGTAAGGGCGTGTGCCGTTGCGGCACTGCTCGATGCGGCCGACCGTGCCGAGGATGCCGGTGCGGTAGAGTTCGCGGCAGCCGGTGAACGTCGGGAAACTCCGCAGTTGCGTGCCGGCCTGGAAAACGATCTTGCCGGCGCGGACGGTGTCGCATGCGGCTGTGAGTTTCTTGAGGTCCATCGCGAGCGGCTTCTCGCAGTAGACGTCCTTGCCGGCCTTGGCGGCGGCTTCAAGGTGGGTCGTGTGCTGGTGATCGCACGAGGCGATCGTGACGGCATCCACGTCCTTGGCGGCAAGCAGGTCGCGGTAGGACGAGAACGTGCGGGCTTCGCGGCCGTACCACGCCTTACACTTGGCGGCGGCCATTTCCCGGCGGACCCGCCACGGGTCGGCGACCGCCGTGATCTCGAGGTTCTCCTCCTTGGCGTGCTTGTGCACACCCGGCATGTGAGCGCCGAGCCCACGACCGCCGCAACCGAGGATGCCGATCGACAGTCGATCGTTCGCACCGGGGACGCGGGCATAACTGGCGGCCGTCATCGCGAGCGCGGCAGCGCCGGCCGAGGCGGTCTGCCTGAGAAACGTGCGGCGGGACGAAATCCTGGGCATGGCAACTCCTCCGAAAGGGTGTACGCACGGGCCGGAGGCGGTTCGGCCCGACCCGTGGATGTTTATGTAGCAGTCCCGTTGCGCCAAGTCAACCGTTCCCGCGGTGTACGGCTGATCGGCCATCGTCATGGACGACGCCCCGGCAGCGTAGCGGAACGGCTATGATGGCGGTACTGTTTCGCAACACCCTGCGTCCCGGCCACACGAAGAATGGGGGTGACAGGATTGTGCCGGCGGGGTAGAACACGCAGGCGTGAAGCGGTACGATAACGTCGCTGTGCGGGTTGGTTGGGTCCCGGCGTGCCGGGACATCGCGCGGAAGACCGAGATAGCGTTGCAGGAGAAGGGGACCGCCATGTTCAGGAAACTTGTGCCCGGCCTGCTGTTGGTTTGCCTGCCGTGTGTCATGGCGCGCGAATCGCAGGGCCGGTGGCAGGTGTGGGCGCTTACGCAGACGGTGCGCGTGCTTCGCGACGCCCCCGCCGGCACCGGCCGGACGGTGCGCTTGGCGGCGGCGCGGAACGAGACGGAGAGTTTTCAGATCCTCATGCGGTCGGACGCTGTGGTGAGCGGCATCCGCGTCGAGGCGGCGGACCTGAAAGGGCCCGGCGGGGCCGTCCTTCGGGCGGGCGAGGCGCGGCTGTTCCGGCAGCACCAGATGGAACTCACCATCCCGACCCATCGCAACGAGCACTTCAAGCCCGGATGGTACCCCGATGCCCTGATTCCGTTTCGGCATCCCCTTACGCGCAAGGCACTGCCGAAGGCGCGCCTCGCGGCCGTGCCCTTCGACCTTCCCGCGAATGAGACGCACGGCTTCTGGGTCGATATCCCTGTGCCGACCGATGCGCGGCCGGGCGAGTACAGAGGAACGTACCGCGTGACGGCCGCGGGCGCGCAGCCGGTCGAAGTTCCAGTGACGCTGAAGGTGTGGGATTTCGCGCTGCCGCGCGTCTCGACGCTGCGGACGGCGCTCGGCTCACCCGCGAGCCGGATGCGCGGCTACTACGCCGGGCGCGCCAAGGCGGGGAAGTAGAAGGAGCCAGCGGACTGGGCGGCCGTCGAAACGCAGTGCGCCGAGATGCTCTCGCGCCACCGCATCAACGCCACGCCCGATGTCGGCGCGGTCACGTGGCCGAAGACGCAGGGCGGCGCGGTCGTCTTCGCCGACGAGCAGGTCCGGGCGCTCAGAAAGTTCATCGACACGTACCACGTTAACGCCGTCGTGGTGCCGCACCCGAAGAACTTCGCCAAAGACCCCGAGGCCGAGCGTCCCAAACTCCTCGCGTACCTGAAGGCGTGGGACGTGGCTGCCAAAAAACTCGACCGGCCCGGCGTCGTCTTCTACACCTACCTGAAAGACGAGCCGAACGACGCCGAGGCGTACCGGTACGTCCAGAAGTGGGGCAGGGCCATCCGCCAGGCCAAGTCGGTCGTCAAGGTCCTCGTCGTTGAACAAACCTGGACGCAAAACGAGGCGTGGGGCAACTTGTACGGGGCCGTGGACATCTGGTGCCCGCTCTTCTCGCTGTTCAAGGCCGAGAGCGCTGCCAAGCGGCAGGCACTGGGCGAGACGGTCTGGACGTACACCGCCCTGTGCCAGCGTGAGCCGACGCCGTGGTGGCATATCGACTGGCCGCTCCTCAACTGCCGGGCGCCGGCGTGGATCGCGTGGCGGTACCGCATCCGCGGCATCCTCTATTGGGGCGGCATGTCGTACTGGAAGCAGGTCGAGGATCCCTGGACGGACCCGAAGACCTACGACCGCCGCAAGAATGGCAAAGAACCCCTCTGGAACGGCGAGGGGTCTATCGTGTACCCCGGCCGCGCGTGCGGTTACGACGGCATCGCACCGAGCCTGCGTCTGAAAGCACTGCGCGATGCCGTTGAGGACTACGAGTACCTCGCGATTCTCGAACGCGCCGGCCGCGCCGCCGAGGCCGGGAAGGTCGTCTTGCCGCTTGCCGAGTCGTTCTTCAAGTGGCAGAAGGACCCGGCGGCGCAGGAGACGGCGCGGGCCAAACTTGCAGAGATGATCGTCTCGGGCGGCAAGGCACCGTGACGCCGGCGGCCAGGCGCTCGCGAACCACGTCGGCCTTAAGGCCCCCGAAGAGGACCGTCGTCCGCCGGTGGCCAAAGGGGATGGCCACGTTCCCCCCATCCGCGTCGGGCAGGTCGATGGCCTTGCCGAAGATGTCCGTCGCGCGGAGGCGGCCGGTCCCGGTCTTGACGCGGATCCGGCCTGACTTGCCCGTCGCGTGCCAGAGCGTGGCGAGGGCCCCGCCGTCCACGCTGCCGACGAGGGCCCGGAGATCGCCCTCGCCGCCGACATTCTCGACGCGAGCGACCTCAACGAACTCGGGCCTCGCGCCCGGTTCCCGGCGAAGCAGCGCGATGTCCACGCCTTCTTGCGCGAGCCGTTTGCGGGTGGCCGCGTCCGCGTTGCCTTCGCCGCGCAGCGTCTCGTAGGCGCGGACGATCTCGAGGATGCCGGGCGTCAGCGGGTGGCGGTCCATGCTCGCGAAACTCGTCTGGAGCGAAATCGGCGCGTCGTAGGCGAGCGATTTGCACATCAGGTACTCGATCTCGTCGAGTTGGAGGCCGTCGAAGTCTTTGCTGCGCGGCCATATGCCGAACCATCCGAGTTCGCCGGGCATCATGTCTTCTCGACAGCGCAGCATGTACGAGACGCTGCGGTCGACGTGCTCCTTGACGGTCGGCAGGCGGTCCCACGTGCCGCCCGCGATGAGCCGCCCGCGGATCGTGTTCGAGTACGTGTCCACGGTGCCGCGTCGCGTAAACGAGTGCCACAGGTTGTGCGTCATGATGGTGCCCATGTGGATGAGGGGCCGCTTCGTGAACTTGCTCATGGCGGCGGCCTGGAACTTCGAGACGTAATGGGTGAAGCGCCGGCGGTCCACGTCCTCGCCGCCGTCGAAGTACACCATGTCGAAGCCGCACGTGTTGAAGATGTGGGCGAGGCGCCCGGTCGCCTCGTCCAGCAGCGTCGTCTCCTGGTCGATGATGTAGCCGTTGATGCATCCGTCCACACCGCAGTGGCGGCAGGCGGCGCCGGCTTTGTGCGCGGCGGCGCGGGTGCCCCAGGCGCCACGCTCGCAGCCCAGGAAGGAGTTCCACTTGCCATCGGGACCGATGCGGGCATAGCGGATGATCTCGTCGTCGATGATGGTCTCCTGGTGCTTCGTGATGCCGCTTTCCCATATCTTCTGCTTCGCCACGGGGCTGCCGGGCCACTCGCGCAGGTCCGTCGAGGTGCGGATCGTGGTGTCCTTCGGTCCGATGTCGCCGGCGAGCGCGGCCGTCCGGTCCACCCAGAACCGCCGGTCGGGCACGGGCGTGACGTACGCGTCGGTCTTCGATATCTTCGAAGCGTAGCAATGCATCCCGACCAGGATGCCCGCGTCGTGCAATTGTTGGACCGTTCGCCGCAGGCTCTCGATACCGTCGGGGTAGGCCGCTTTGTTGAACGTATAATGGCCGACGGTGCGGCACCAGGAGTGCGAGAGCATCATCACCTGCTTGAACCCCGTCCGGCGGCACAGGTCGATGACCTTCGGGACGTCGGCCTCCCCGAAACGGAGGAACCAGTATGAGCCGCGCGCCGGCCGCAGGTCCTTCGAGGGCACACCGCCGCCTTCGTTTCGCGGGAGGTCGTATGCTGCCGCAAGACGCTGAAGGATGCGGCTCAGATGCTTCGTTGGGGCGGCGATGAGCGCCGCGCTGGCGCCCTCGAGCCGCGGGCCGGGCGTATCCTGCGTCGAACAGGCCAGTTCCGCGTAACCGTTGCGACGCCTGGCCTTGCCCTGGGTCTGGAGGTTGGCGGCCATCAGGCAGACGGCGCTGGCATCGTCCCAGCCGCAGTTCAGCCGGGGGCCGACGTGCTCGGTCAACGTGACGCCGAGGCGGACGAGGACAAGGTGCGTCGGCCGCGCGCCCTCGACCTTTTCCAGGTGCAGCGCGATCCAGTCGGGCTCCGTCTTGACGGTGTAAACGAGGCGCGTGTCGATGCCGGCAAAGCCGACCGTCAGCCGCTCGCCGTCAAGGTGTGCGGAGTTCGCCTCGTGCCACTTGCCGGCGACGCGGACGGAGGCGAAACGTACCCGCGCACCGGCGGCGCAGTGGTCCTTGCCTGCGGCCCTATCGACGACGGACCGCCAGGCGGCGTCGGGTCCGAGGACGGCCCGCAGCCGCGCGTTCTCGAAGACAACCTGGCCCATCGCGGCTTGCGGCAGGGCCGCAAGGACCGCAACACCGGCTATCCATAGCCATTGTCGCGCCGCAGTCGCCATCCGCGTTTCCTGCCCAAGACGCGAAGCGAGTCCGGCCCGTATAGTTCACGGGCTCGATCAAGACAAGAACGGCGCGATGGCCTCACGGCTTGTAGGATAGGGTATCGTGAAGATTCCATTCCTTCAAGTGAAAGGCCATCACGACAACAGAGTGTAGCACGAAGCGGCCGGCGTTTTCCAGCCTTTGCTGCAAGCGGGTCGTGGCGGATTCTGACGGGGAATGGATCACCTCCCGATCGCTCATTTCGCGTCTCCAATGCCTGACTGTACGGAAACGCTATCCTTATCGCTTTGCTGTGACACGGCGGCGAGAAGCGCTTGACACACTCCACCGGCTCGCCTATTCTTATGGATGGTGTGCGCGGGTGGTGGAATTGGCAGACACGCCAGCTTGAGGTGCTGGTGGCCATACAAACGGCCTTGCAGGTTCAAGTCCTGTCCCGCGCACCATTTCTCTGCGCTTGGCGCTAGCCCCGCCTACTCCGTGCCGGATGTCTTTCTCAGCGCCCTTGACCCAAACACGATCACCATCCACACGGTCACGGCCCCGCAGGCAATGAGAAACACCGGCAGGCTGCCCCAGATCGCCAGCAGCGGTATCGCCGTGCTGGTCCACAACCCGCCGCCCATGAACGGTTCGTGCAGCAGTTGCTTCGACGCGAAGGCGTCGGCGGCCGGCGTCTCGTAGTCCGGATCCACGACACGTAAGAGCAGCAGCCCCGTTGCCGTCACGCCCATCGACTGTCCCATCTCGGCAATCGACCGCTCGAACCACGCGTCGGGCAGCATCCGCCGCGCGAGCACCGTCACGCAGAACACGTTCCAGCCGATACCTGCACCCACCACGATAACGAACGGAGCCAGCAGCGCCGTCACCGCCTCGACGCGAATCGTCGCAATGGCCGCGACGACCAGGAAATCGAGCGCTGCATTCTGGACCCGCCGCGTCAGGCCGGGATCAATGAGATCGTGCTTGTCGAAGCGGTCCTCGATGAACTGGACGACGAGGCCGCCTATCATGCACAGCGGAAAGAGCGGGAAACTCTTGATCATGATGTAAAGGGCCGACCCTTTGCGGGCCGCCACGTCGAGACCGGCGCTAAAGCGGCCTTCAACCAGCCACGCCGCTTCCTTGATGAGGTACCCGATGAGCACCGCCACGCCGATGACGACCAGGTGCAGCGTCAGCGAGCCGATGGCGTCGGAGGAGACGGTCAGCCGCCCGGCGCTCTGACGCTTCTCGCGCGGGATGATGCCCGCCCGTTCGAGGGTCGAGAGGGCCGACGGCTTGCGTCCGCCGGCCAGGCGCCCCCGCCGCGCGGCCCAGTTGATGAGGATCATTCCGACGATGATGGCGCTGGTGACGCCGGCCGTGGCGCTGGCCAGGGCGAGGTCCTTGCCCTCGGGCCATCCGCGGTCCTCGAACGTGGCCGCCAGACCGCCCGCCGTCCCGTGCCCGCCCTCGAACCCGACCGGGATGATGCCGCCGAACATCGGGTCCACGCCGAACACGGGCCCCAACAGGACGAGCACCAGGCCGATGCCGACGACGTACTGCCCCCACGCCACGACTTGGCCGTACGCCAGTTGCGGACCGGCCCGCCGCCACAGCGTGCCCACCTTCGGCAGCGCGTGTCCCAGGAACAGGCACGCGAAGACGACGTTGATCAGCAGGCCCGGCAGTCTGCTCCATCCAGCCGTCCACTCATCGGGCAGCGGGTTGCCGGTCCACCCGGCGACCTGGATGATCGCCAACGCCAGCAGGCCCGCGATCACCGGCGACGGCAGGTACAGCCACTGGAGCAGCCGCACCTTGCTCCGCAGAAAGTACCCGGCGTACAGGACGACACAGAGTGCGATGAATGAGATCATCTTGCCCCGACCCATTCGAGGAACTTGCGCCTGAGGTCCCTGAGCGGCGCCCCGAACAGGCGGTGGAGCCTGAGGAACCACGGAGGCCGCTTGCCGGCGTCACGTTCCTGGGGCGTCATCAGGTCGCCGCGGTAGAGTCGCTTGAGTTTCCGCACGTGGTAGAGGTCCGCCTCCTGGAGCATCGCCAGCACCCGGCGCTTGACGCTGCCGAGCGGCCCCCACGACGGCCGCGGCGCCCACGAGATCTGGAAGTCGATGAGCACCGGCCGCCCGTCCTCCGCCACCAGGACGTTGTCAGGCTTGTTCATGTCAACGTATGCCATGCCGCGCGCGTGCACCGCCCGCACGAGGGCTTCGAGTTGGTCGAAGAAATCCTCCGGCGGCGGGTCCGCGAGGTCCAGCAGGTCGCTGCCCTCGATCCACTCGTGGACGAAGGCGCTCTTGCCGATGCGTCCGACGAGGTGCGGCACGCCGCCCGTGTCGTGGAGCAACCGGTAATGGCGGACCTCGCGGTCGGCCATCAGCCGCCCGGCCCACGCAAGCGGGCACCCGAGAAACGGTTCCGTGTGATAGTGTTTCAGACAGACACGCTCGCCGTCGTCCGAGACGTACCGGCCGGTGGCCGCGAAGAAGTCCTGCTTCAGCGTCTTCTCGAGACGGTATGTGCGTCCGCCCAGGTCGAAGGATTCGCGCGGCATCTTCCCGCGCAGAATCCGTTTGGGAACGCGGCCCTGTTCCTTGCGTGCCATCGCCCGACCCGTCCCGCCTGTGGTGCGGCGGCATCGTAGGCGAGGGAGGCCGCCCGGTCAAGGACGGTCCCGTGGCTCCGTCCCCGGCGCAGGATTGCGGTAGCGTTGTTGCCTGCACCGCGTCGGCCGGCAAGGGACGCGCCGCGGAAGAACGGCATGGCACAGGGCGGCGGAGTTGATTGTGTTTTTCGAGCGTTTTTCCCGCGTGCTCTGCAGGAAACCCAAGCAAGTGCCGGAGACGGTCTTGGGGCGCGGTTTCCCTATCTCTTGGTTTGGCAGGCACTTAGGCCGCTATTCCGCCGCCGCCGGCCCTGCGGCGCCGGCCCCGTTTGACTTTGCACGTTCCATGTGCATGATTCCAGTGGAACTCAAGGGCGCCGGGATGCGGGTTAGGGCTCGCCCTACGTATGGGGGACTACGGTGTTACGACCACCGTGGGCAGGTCGCGGCCCTGCCGGCATCGCGGCTTGATACACGAGGGAGGGACACCGGTGCATCGTGTGCAGGAATTGCGGCGGCACGAACGGACCCCGCTGAACTGCTCGGTCAGGCTGCTCGACAACTCGGGCAAGATCCTTGTGCAGGGCCGGGCATGCGACGTCTCGACGGGGGGGATCCGCGTTGCTGGCGAGCGGAGACTGCCGTTCCACGACGGACAGGCCTGTTGGGTTGAACTGAGCGTGCCTCGTCCCTACAGGGGAGGGGCACGACGCCGCATCATCAAACTCATGGGCGACATCCGGCGAGGCAGCGGCAGGGGCGAAGACAGACACGTGGCCGTCGTCGTTGTTCTCCGGAGCAACTTCTCGCCGGACCTTCTCTCGCCCGTCGAGTAGGGCCGAAGCCGATTCGCGTCGTCCTCATGCGGGCGCAGGAGAAGCCCTGCCCGGATGTCCCAGAGCCACGTGCGCCCCGCGTGGAACAGGCCCGGATAGGCTCTGTCGTGCGTCGGCAGGCATCCGCCCAGCGCGTCGGTAGCGACAGGACACGCAATTCCGTCATCGCGGTGTTCCGATGTCGTATCCCCATTCGCGTTTGCTGGGCAGTTCGTCGTGGTACTCGACGTGGCCGTCGGCGTAGAGGTAGTTCGCGCCCTTTCCCGGTTCGTCGGCGAACGGGCCTGATGCACGCCGCGGGTGCCACTCCCACCGCTCGACGAGGCCGTTCGTGCGGAACGGTATGTTGAACTGGCTGCCGACGGTCTGTCCGGCCGCGCCG
>CAYVAM010000051.1:0-24034 GCA_964449275.1 uncultured Anaerolineales bacterium | reverse complement strand
CACTGGCGGACAAGCCGCCAGTGGCACCCACCGTTTCACGTGGGACAGAACACTAATCCGACTACGCCACTTCCCGCGCGGTGGTCTCCCGACCTGCCGCGCCCGGATGTCAAAGGGGGGTGGCATGGCCACGCTTGCGTGGCCATGGGCATCGACGTGCAGAAGGGCTGACCTGGCCACGCAAGCGTGGCCATGCCACCCGGCGCGGCGAGGGTAGGTGCCATCATGGAAAGGCTTTGACGCGATAACCATGTCCGCCGACACGATCCTTTTCATCACCGACACGCACGCCGGGCCCGAGCGCCCGGGATGGAGCCAGCAGACCTGCTGCCGCCATTTCATGCCCCGGATCGCCGACGGTGTCGAGTACGATGAGACCAAGGCGTGGGTCAGCGGCCAGCCGGGGGACCGGACGGTCGAGATACCGTTGTAAGCGGGTTCTCTTGGCCGCCGTGGCGTGTCCCGCGCGCTCTGCTGAAAGGGGGTACACGTATGCTTCGATTCGCTTCGATCCTGCTCGTGGTTTCGCTCATCGCGGCGCTCGCCTACGGCGGGCCGCGGCGCACGGCCGTCTTCGACGTCAAGCAGTTCGGCGCTGCGGGTGACGGCAAGGCGCTTGATACGGCCGCCATCCGCAAGGCCGTCGATGCCTGCGCGGACGCCGGCGGCGGGCGGGTCTACCTGCCGCCCGGTACGTATCTGTCCGGCACGGTGATCCTGAAGTCGAACGTCACGCTGTACCTGGAACCCGGCGCGACGCTTCTGGGGAGCACGGACCTTGACGATTACGACCCACGGCACCTGGTGTACGCACGCGGCGCCCGGAACGTCGGCATCGCGGGGCGAGGCCGCATCGACGGGCAGGGCGAAGCCTTCTGGGAACCGCCGGCCGGGGCGCCCGACGCCGCCAAGCCCTGGTACGAACGCGAACGGTTCTGGCACAAGCCCAAGGCCCGGCCCGGCCGCATGGTCTGCTTCGTTCAGTGCCGCGACGTGCACATCCGCGACGTCCGTTTCGAGAACTCCCCCGGCTGGACGATCCACCTGCTCGCGTGCGACTCTTGCCTCGTCCACCGCGTGACGATCCGCAACCCGCTCTACGGGCCGAACACCGACGGCATCGACATCGACGCCTGCCGCGACGTGACCGTGTCGAACTGCATCATCTCCACCAGCGACGACGCCATCGTCCTGAAGAACACGAACACCGACGGCCTGGCCCGCCAGAGCCGCAACATCGCCGTCACGAACTGCATCCTCACGACCATCTGCAACGGCTTCAAGATGGGCACCGAGACGCTCGAAGGGTTCGAGAACGTCCTCTTCAGCGATTCGGTCATCGCGCACCACCCGAAGGCGCCGCACTGGCCGGCCATCTCGGGCGTGGCCGTCGAGACGGTGGACGGCGGCCACGTGAAGAACGTCAACGTCTCGAACATCGCCATGCAGAACGTGCGTGCGCCGATCTTCATCCGCCTGGGCGCACGGCTCCGCCGCAAGGACCCCGAAGTCGGCCCCGGGACGCTCCGCGAGGTGGCCATCAGCCACGTGACGGCCGTGGGGGCGAAACTGCCGTCCGTCATCGTCGGCCTGCCGGACGATCCGGTTCAGGGCGTGCGTCTGACGGACATCCGCGTCCGGATCGAAGGCGGCGGGACGGAGGACCTCGCCGCCCGCAACGTGCCGCACAAGCCGAAGAACTACCCCGAGGCCACCATGTTCGGCGACCTGCCCGCCTATGGTTTTTACTGTCGGCATGTCGAGGGCCTGCGGATGCGCGACGTGGACATCGCGACGGAGAAGCCCGACGCCCGGCCCGCCGTCGTCTGCGACAGCGTCCGGAACCTGGTCATCGACTCGTTGACTGCCGCGCCGCCGTCGGGGAAGTGGCCGGTGCTGCGGTTCATCCAGACCCGCGACGCGACGGTGCGCGGCTGGCGGACGCCGACCGGCGTGGCCACGTTCCTGCGCGCCGAGGGCGACCGGACCGCCCGCATCCTTCTGATGGGGAACGACTTCAGCCGCGTGAAGAACGTCGTTGACTTTAGCGACGGCGCAGCGGCCGCATCTGTCAGCCGGTCAGCCAACCATCCCGGCAAGTAGCACCGTAGCGTGCCGGGCAACGAGAAGCACACGGCCGGGCAAGACCGGCCGTGGCACACGCCGCATCGGGCGATTCGCTCACTTCTGCTCCGGCAGTTCGACGACGTACGCCGCGATGGGTCGGCGGGACTCGGCTTCCCAGTTACTCGCGAAGATGACCTTCCGCCCATCGGGCGACGGCGAGGCGTGGGCCTCGCTGAAGTAATCGCCGCCTCTGGTATGCATGTGGGCGAGACGCTCGACGCGCAGGCTGCCGTCGATACGGACCGCGACGATCTCGTCCCCGAAGGGCGGCCAGTTTCGGCTCCGCGTCTGGTACGTGGCGTAGACCCATCCGGGGCGGCGGATGTTGCGGGCCGACGTGTGGCTGGCCCACCCGCCCGGCGTCAGAACGGTCACGGCGCCGTCGCGGAGGCGGCGCTTGATGAGTCGTCCCTGGTCGGGCTTGGATTTCGACACGCCCACGGCCACCTCGTCGCCCGCGTCGTCTACCGTCAGGTCGTAGTGGCTCGGGCGACCGTACTTTGTCCAGAGCGGGCCCGCCTTCCGGCCCTCCAGGTCGTACACCTGGGTGCGGTCACGGCCACCGTCAATCACGCCGTTGATGACCAGGTGCTTGCCGAGCGCGCTGATCGAGACCCAGTCCACCGTGACGCCATCCAGACCGATGTCCGGGTACTTGTGCTTTTGGGCGAGGTCATAGGCGAACGCGACTTGGTTGTCGCCTTTCTGGGCGAGGACGGCCAGGCGCGCACCGTCGCGCGAGGGGTTGCCTTCGCCGGGTCCGAACTGAAGGTGGGAGTAGCCGCCGAACGTGTGGGCGACCGACACCTCGCCGGTCCGGACGTTCCAGGTGCCGATTTGGTTGTCCCTGAGGAAGATCCGCAGGTCGGCTTGCGTCGGATGCCAGCGATCCTCGCCCGGTGGTCGGCGCGTAAAGAGCGGCCGGTACGTCCGCCCGTCGAGGAAGATGGGGTTGGGCTTGCCGCGATGGCGGTCCAGAATCAGCAGCGACCCGTCGGCGTTCCAGGCCTGGTCCTTCGAATAATGGTGCCGGGCGACCTCACCCCACGCGCCGCCCACGACGGGGATCGGCGTGCCCGGTTCGCCCGTGATGCGCGTCACCCGCGTGCCGAAGACGGGGTCCACGTACGAATCGAGGTAAGCGGGCCGCGGCACGGCCGCAATGGTCTTGACCTCGGTGTCGGTGACGGGGTACGCGGCGGCGGCGCACGCGCCTCCCGGAAGTAACGCGGCGGCAGCCAAAGCGGTCGCGAGCGCTTGATGCAACATGGCTCTCCGAGTACGCCCCGCCGGCAAGGGGATGCGCCGGGTGGTCGCCTTCCCAGGCGACTATCCGGCCGGGCACCAACACGCAGAGAGCGGCGGCCTGGGAAGGCCGCCGCGCGGATACTGCCTACGTTCGCAGCCTAACTGCCGGCCGGTTGCGCGAGGCGGCACATGTCGCGGTAACCCACCATACTGGGCATCGCCAGGACGGCGCCGAGGGCGGCGCTCAAGACCGTGTAAAGCAGCGCGGCGACGCCGATTCCGGCGATGCCGGCGGCTGCCATCGTCCCGGCCGCACCGAGCGCCTCGCCGGCCATCTCGTTGTTGAGTTCCCGCTCGGCGCGGTACCAGTAGGCGCTGTCGTTCTCGCCCGGCCGGTGTGGCGGCAGGGGACGCTCCAGACGGCGGTACAGTTCGTTGACGCGGCGTGCGTGAAACGCGTCGGCCGTCTCGCCCGGCATGGCCGACATGCTGGCCACGGCCCGGGCCGCCTCCTGTTGGGCGACGATTTCCGGGGCCGTGGCCGACACGGCCGCCAGCCCGCCGAGGCCGAAGATCGCCATCACCGCGCCCACGATCACCGCCTGGATGAGGAGGCTGAGGAGCGCCAGAACCAGCATCTGCACGAACAGGCCGAACCCGTGCGCCACCTTGCCTGTGAGACGCCAACTCATCGCCAGCGATTCGACCACCTTGGCCCGGCCGTCCAGGACCAGCGGCACGGCCCATGCCAATCTGGATGACAGAAACACCATCGGCGAGTAGACGATCGGTACCGCGATAGCCATGACCACCAGGCCGAGCAGGCCCTTCGACAGCAGGAGCATCACCGACGATACCCCGACCACGAAGACCAAGAGCGAGATGGGGATACTGATGCCCGCGAAAATGAGCGCCAGCAGCCAGACGATGCCCATACTCGGCCAGTAGCGGCCACCGGAGAAGCCGGCGAACAACTTGCCGAGCACCCCGCTCTCGCCACGGGCGACCGCCAGCAGAATGAGGACGAATCCCGCTACCAATGGCGGTTCAAGGAAGATGCCGGGTACCACGCACATCACCCAACTCAGGCTGACGAGGATGAGAACGGCCAGAACGCCCAGCGTCAGCGGCACGATTTGGCGGAAGCCGCACTTCATGCCCTCGCCGACCCACAGGAACACCTGCCCCATCCCCACTTCTCCGCCGGCCGGTATCGCCCTTGGCGCCGCTTCAACGGCGGCAGGCTGTGCGGCGGGCGCCGCTGCCGCAGGAGGAGCCACTTGGGCCGGCGGCGGCGGTGGCTGAGCGGCCGGTTGAGCGGCAGCGCCGCGGCCGGCCTGGGGCCCCGGCGGCGCTGCCGCCCCCGGAGATGGCGCGCCGGCGGGGGTCGGCCCGGGCGACGGCACCCGTATCGGGTTGCCGCACTTCGGGCACCGGCCTGTCTTCCCGGCGTTCGCGTCGGACGTGCTGAACCGTTTCTGGCATCTCGGACAGATGACGTGGATCATAAGGTGCCCCCGCTGCCAGGAGGTTCCGAATGCCGAGGGCGCGCCGGCGTAGGGATGTGTTGCTGCCTCGCGGCCCCGCTTGTGGGGAGTATACGCCGCGTGCGGCCGCGCTGTCAATTGATTGGTTGGGCGAAACAGGGGGTGTGGCAATTCGCTTGACACCGGCGCTACCGACGCAGATTATGAATTGCACCATTTCCAGTGCGTGTACTCCACCCTTTCGGGAGGCGAATCGATGAGCGGATACTGCGGCAAACTCCTTCGAATCAACCTGACCTCCGGCGAGATTTCCACCGAGGCGATCGACTTGGACATCGCCAGGAAGTTCATCGGAGGACGCGGGTTGGGCACCTGGTACCTCACCCGGGAGATCGACCCGCAGATCGATGCCCTCTCGCCGGCCAACAAGTTGATTATCGCGACCGGGCCGGTCACGGGCACACGCGAGCCGGCCTCGGGCCGGTACATGGTCGTCACGAAGAGCCCGCTGACCGGGACGGTGGCGTGCAGCAACTCGGGCGGCTACTGGGGCCCGGAACTGAAATTCGCCGGCTACGACGTGCTTATCCTGGAGGGCAAGGCGCCCCGGCCGTCCACCATCACCATCCGCGACGCCGAGGTCCGGATCCACGACGCCGCCGACTACTGGGGCAAACTCGTCGGCGAGACGACCGACGCGCTCCTCGATGCGTTCGGCGACCCGAAGGCCCGCGTCCTGGCGATCGGCCCGGCCGGCGAGAGGATGAGCCCCATCGCCTCCATCATGAACGACAAGTACCGCGCCGCCGGCCGAAGCGGAGTCGGGGCCGTCATGGGAAGCAAGAACCTCAAGGCCATCGTCGTCCGAGGCTCCGGCGTGGTTGAACCGGCCGAGCCCGAAAAGGCCGACGAACTCGCTAAGAGCCACCTGGCGCGGCTCAAGGAGGATGCCGTCACCGGCGGGGGCCTGCCGACCTACGGCACGGCCGTCCTCGTGAACATCATCAACGCCAGCGGCATCTATCCGACCGAGAACTTCCAGAAGGCCTACTTCGAAGCGGCCGACCAGGTCTCCGGCGAGGCGCTGGCCGAGAAGTACGTGACCGGCAAGGATGCCTGCTACCGTTGCCCCATCGCCTGCGGGCGGTACTGCGAGGTGGACGGCGTCGAAGGCGCCGGCCCGGAGTACGAGACGATCTGGGCCTACACGGCGGACTGCGGCGTCAGCGACCTCGCGGCGGTCATCAAGGCCAACAAGTGGTGCAACGAGTACGGCCTCGATACGATCAGCGCCGGCGCGACGATCGCCTGCGCGATGGAGATGCACGCCAAGGGCATCCTCAAGGACGAGGACGTGGACGGGCCGCCCCTGGAGTTCGGCTCCGGCGAGGCCGTCATCGAGTGGACCCGCAAGATGGGCGCCGGCGAGGGACTCGGCGCCAAGATGGCCCAGGGTTCCTATCGCTTTGCCGAGATGTACGGGGCGCCGGAACTCTCGATGTCGGTCAAGAAACAGGAACTGCCCGCCTACGATCCGCGCGGCGTCCAGGGGCAGGGACTCCAGTACGCGACGAGCAACCGCGGCGGGTGCCACGTCCGCGGGTACCTGATCTCGCCGGAGATCCTCGGCGTGCCGGAGAAACTCGACCCGCTCACCCTTGAAGGCAAGGCCGTCTGGTGCAAGGGGTTCCAGGACCTGACGGCGGTGATCGATTCGCTCGGGATGTGCCTGTTCACCTCGTTCGCACTCGGCGCCCAGGACTACTGTGACCTGTTCAACGCCACCGTCGGCGGTACCTTGAGTTCGGACGAACTCGTAAGGGCCGGCGAGCGAATCTGGAACCTCGAACGGATGTTCAATCTGAAGGCCGGCATCGGCCCCGACCAGGACACCCTGCCGAAACGTCTCCTCTCTGAGCCGATCCCCGAAGGCCCCGCCAAGGGCCACGTCCACCATCTCGGCGAACTCCTGCCGGAATACTACAAGGAGCGCGGCTGGAGCGAGGACGGCGTGCCGACCGAGGCGAGGCTGGCCGAACTTGCCCTGACGTAGCCGCTGCCAGGCCGATCGCCCTGTGGCGCGGTTGGCGCCGAGGACGGCTATTCCCTTTCAGCGACGAGCGTACTACACTACAGTACCACTTCCCGCGATCCCGCGCGGCCCGACCCGCCGCGAGAAGGGCGGCCAAACGGAGGTGCGGTCCGGATGACACGCGTATGGATGCTGACGGCGTGTGTGCTGCTGGCCGCTGCCGGCGTGCGGGCGGCCGATCCGCCTTACTACCTGAAGAAGGCCACGTGGCACGAGACGCTTGTGGCGTCGCGCGAAGCGCTGGCCAACCATGAGAAGACGGCCACACGCCGGACGCCGCTGCCGGATTTCGGTCGCACGGAGTTCACCGTCATGGCGTGGGTCCGGACGAAGGCCGGGGGCACCATCCTCGCCAAGGCGCCGGCCAAGGGCAAGTGGGCGCCGCAGGGCAAGGCCTTCTTCATCCGCGACGGCAAACTGTGCTACGACGTCGGAATGGTGGGATGTGTGACGTCGAAGCGGAGCGTCGCCGACGGCAAGTGGCACCACGTGGCGGTCACACGCAGCGACAAACTCCGCTTCACCATCGACGGGCAACCCGACACGGTCAGCAATCTGGCGTTCGGCCCCGACGGTCGCGGCCACGTGCCGAAGATCGGCTACGCCTCGACGAACTTCCCCCCGGGCTTCAGTGGCGACCTCGATGAGGTCCGCGTCTACGCCCGGAAACTCTCGGACGCGGAGATCCAAGCCCATTTCGCGAGGCCGCAGCCTCCGAAGGCCGACTCGCTCGTCGCCTGTTGGCCGTTCGACACGGGCGGCCGCGACGCCTCCGGCAACGGAAACGACGTCGTCGTGGGGCCGAAGAACCTCGTCGCGGGCAGGGTCGGCAAGGCCGTCCGCCTCAACGGCCGGCAGAGCCTGCGCCCGCCGGGAGGCGGAACCGACCTGCGCGACATCCTGTGGAGCCTCCTGGAGCGCGACTTTAGCGACGAGGCATCACGCCGCGAGATCGCCTGGGAACGCGAAGACCGTATCTGGGACCACAACCGGTCCGCCGCCGACGTCGCCGTCCTGGCGGCGCAGTACGTCCGGGCCTCGCACCGCGTACCGACGCTCGCGGCCGAGGCGAAGCAGGCGGCCGCCAACGTGAAGGACCGGACGGGCCTGGCGCAGGTGCGAACGCTCTACCTCCGTTCGCGCCGCATCGCCGAAGCCCTCGCACGCGTCGGCGACCTCAACCTCAGCGGGCTGCGCGCTGCCGTCTCCAGCCTGGTGGAGACGTGCGGCGAGGATTACCCCAGGGGCCGCACGCTCCTGGACCGGATCGATGTCATCGCCCGCACGCTGACCCGTTCCGTGGAGCAGGCGTCCCGGCCGTCGGTCGATCTTGCCAGGACGGTCGAGGAGGTCGGGCGCCTTCGCCGCGAGGCCCTCGTCACGGAGAACCCCCTCCTGAAGGTTGGGAAACTCCTGTTCGTCAAACGCCAGACCTTGCAGTCATCGCACTACTACACCGATTTCATCGACGGGTGTCGCAACTTCGGCGGCAACCTGTGCACGCTGTCGCTCAAGGACGGGAAGGTGACCGAACTCGTCCCCTCGATGAAGGACGGCATCTTCGGGCGGTACGACCTCTCGTTCGACGGCAAGCGGGTGGTCTTCGGATACAAGCCTGCCATCGGCAAGGGCTTCCGCATCTGGGAGGTGGGCGTGGACGGCACGGGCCTGCGTCAACTGACCGTTGCGCCGCCCGACGAACCGGCCCGCGTCGAGAAATACCGTCAGCGGTGGCACAAGTGGTACTGGCATCACACGGACGACATGCACCCGTGCTACCTGCCGGACGGCGGAATCTGTTTCGTCTCGACCCGCTGCGAGTTCGGCATCCTGTGCGACGGGCCCGACATCCTTAGCGGAAGCACGCTTTATCGGATGGACGCCGACGGCAAACACATGCAGAAACTCAGCAACAGTTCCGTCAGCGAGTCGGCCCCGACCGTCATGAACGACGGCCGCGTACTTTACACCCGCTGGGAGTACGTCGACAAGGGCGCCGTCAGCGTCAAGTGCCTCTGGGCCGTGCATCCGGACGGCACGGGGTCGGTGGAAATCTTCGGAAACGACGTCGCATTCCCCGACACCTTCAACGTGGGCCGGGCCATCCCGGGCGACAACAACCTCTTCGTGGCCATCGGCGGGCCGCACATGCCGCTTGGTGTCGGGACGGTCCTGCGGCTCGACACGAACTACCCGATCCGGACCCGCCGGCCCATGACGTACCTGACGCCCGACACGGACGTCCGCCAGGAATGGGGCTTCAATCATCCGCGCGACGGGCGGTGGGTGCGCGACAGCAACGGGCCGCTCTTCATGGACCCCTACCCGCTGGCCGACCCGGCAAGGCCCACTGTGGCGGGGAAGTTCTTCCTGGTCTCCTACAACCCCGACCGCCCGTGGAACGACGTCTCGGCCTACGGCCTGTACCTGCTGGACGAGTTCGGCAACCGGGTGCTCATCCATCGCGAACCCGAGACCTCCTGCTGGATGCCGATGCCTCTGAGGCCCCGTCGGCGGCCGCCGGTGATACCGGCAGCGGGGCCGTCGCGCGAGAAGTTCGGCACGCTCTTGATGGCCGACGTTACGGTGGGCATCGACGGTGTGCGGCCCGGCACGGTGAAGTATCTTCGTGTGCTGGAGCAGGTGCCGCGCCCGTGGACGGCCCGCCGCTTCTGGGACGGAGACACCTACGACCAGCAGCACGCCGTCGTCAGCATGAGGACCCACCTCGGCCTGAAGGTCCTTCACGGCGTGGTGCCGATCGAGGCGGACGGCTCGGCCCATTTCACGGTTCCGGCCGACAAGAACATCTTCTTCGAGGCTCTCGATGAGAACTTTATGGAGATGAAACGGATGCGGACGTTCGTGAACCTCAGACCGGGCGAGCGGCGATCCTGCATCGGTTGTCACGAGGTGCAGCGGCTGACACCCGAAGTCAACCCCGTCATGGCCGCAGCGCATCCGCCGCGCCCGCCCGTGCCGCAGCCCGGCGACACCGGGCCACGGCCGTTGCATTATCCGACCGACGTCCAGCCCATCCTCGACAAGCACTGCGTCAAGTGTCACAGCGGCTCGAAGCCCAAAGCGGGCCTCGACCTGACGGGCGAGATGACGACGCTCTTCAGCCGCTCCTACGAGAACATCCTCAAGCGGGGCCTCGTCAAGACCATCGGCGAGAATCATCCGAAGACCGGCAACGTCGCACTCGTTGCGCCGGGGTCCCTGGGCTCACACGCCAGCAAACTCATCGCTCACCTCAAGAAAGGGCACAGCAATGTCAAACTCTCGCGGGCCGAGTTCATCAGGCTGATTACATGGGTCGATTCCAACTCGCAATACTACGGCTCGTACTACGGGCGGCGGAACCTCAAACACAAAGACCACCCCAACTTCCGCCCCGTCCCCACCGTGGCCTCCGCCCTTGGCACGTGTCCCTTGCCGGACGAGAAGCGATAGATGTTGCTGCGGGTGGCGCGGGTCAAGATAAGTCGTGCGCGGGGTGGTCGCGCGGCGGGTCTCCTGACCCGCCGCGTCATGTGGTCACGTGCCGGTTCCTCGCGTCACATCTCCATCACGATCGTCACCGGCCCGTCGTTCGTCAGTTGCACGTCCATGTGGGCGCCGAAGATTCCCTTTTCGGGCGGCAGGCCGAGCGCGGCAAGCGCATCGCAGAAGACCTCGTAGAGGTGGTTGGCCTCCTCCGGCGGGGCGGCGCCCGTGAAACTCGGACGGTTGCCCCGGCGGGTGTCGGCCAGAAGGGTGAACTGGCTGACGGCCAGCACGCCGCCGCCGGTGTCCTGGACCGACAGGTTCATCTTGCCCGCCTCGTCGCCGAAGATTCGGAGTTTGGCGATCTTGGCGGCCAGGGCACGCGCGCCGGCCTCCGTGTCGCCGTGGCTCACGCCGAGAAGGACAAGCAGGCCGTTCTCGATCGCCCCCGTTACCTCGCCTTCGATGGTCACACGGGCCTGGCTGACGCGCTGGATCACGGCTCGCATCGCGGTTTCCTTTCCGACGTGCAGGCGCCGCTTGACGACCCTACGCCGAAGCCCTCCAACGTGCCACCGTTTTCCGGGTCGCCGGGGGCACCGTCGTTTCCTTTGACCTGCGTGCGGACAGCCGATATGCTGTTCGGGATGCAGCGGCGCCGCGGCAGCCGCAGGGTTCTTGGGGAGGAGCGAAAACGATGAGAGCCATCCGCATCGCCGAACCGAGACGCATCGAGTTCCTCGACGCGCCCATGCCCGAACCGCTCGACGGCGAGGTGCTCGTCCAGTGCAGCCACGTGGCACTGTGCGGCAGCAACATGGGCCAGTACACGGGCGAGGGCGTGTGGGGCGACCTGGAGTTCCCGAACCCGACGGGGTGGGCGGGACACGAAAACATCGGCACCATCGTCGAGTCGCGGTGCGAGGGGTGGGAACCCGGCACGCTCGTCCTCGCCCAGCCGGAAGGATACTTCGGCTTTGCCGAGTTCATCCGCGCGAGGCCGCCCGGCATTGCCACGCTGCCTCCCGACGCGCCCGACGTGGCCGCCCTCGTGGTCGCCCAGCCGCTGGCCACCATCCTGCGGGCACTGACGCGGACCGGGCACGTCATCAACCAACGCTGCGCCGTCGTCGGCCAGGGGCCGATGGGGCTCGTCTGGACACACGTCCTCGGCCGCATGGGCGCCAAGCAGGTTATCGCGACCGACCTCTTGGCGTGGCGGCTGGATTGGTCCAAGCGATTCGGCGCCTCGGCCGTGGTGGACGCCTCGAAAGAGGACTCCGTCGAGGTGGTGCGCGAACTGACCGGCGGCGAGATGATCGATTTCTGCGTCGATGCCGCCGGAAAGGTGGACTCCCTCTCGACGGCGGCCTACATGGTGCGGCACGGTGGGCGGCTGTTCGTCTTCGGTATGCCGGACTACAACGACCAGAAGTTCCCGTGGTACGCCGCGTTCCGCAACGAGACACAGATCATCACGTGCGTGGGGCCGCAGTGCGGGGCGTTTTTCCAGACCGCCGTCGACATGGTCGTTGGCGCCAGCGCCGACCTCGGTGCCATGGTCACCCCGCGGATGCCCTGGGACCAGGCCGCCGAGGCCTTCGAGATGTACGCCGAGTGTGCCGAGGATTCCTTAAAACTGACGCTCGAACTCTGATCGCCCCGACATAAGTTCTGCGCGGTGGGTCTCCTGACCCACCGCGTTTGGCCGCGTCATTTCGCGGCGGGTCCGGAGACCCGCCGCGCACGAACTTCAAGAGACTCATCTCGGACCGCATAGGCGGGGGCACGAGGCCGCATGATTGACTATAGCGTAAGCGGCGGCGTATGCGTGCTTCGCCTCGATTCCCCGCCGCTCAATATGATTGGTTTCCCGCTGCTCGATGAACTTCGGGACGCGATTCGCCGCGCCAACGAGGAGACCGGCGTCCGGGGAATCGTTATCACGGGCGGCTCCGACCATTTCAGCGCGGGCGCCGACGTGGGCCTGTTCCGCGACATCACCCGGGCCGAGGACGCGGTCGAGACGTCGCGCGTCTTTCAGGACGCCTTCCAGAACGTGGAGGACTCCGCCAGGCCCGTGGTGGCGGCCGTCGCGGGACGGATGATGGGAAGCGCGCTGGAACTGGCCATGGCCTGCCACTATCGCGTTTGCGCGGGCGGCGCCCGGTTCAGCATGCCGGAGGTCACCCTCGGCATCAATCCCGGCGCAGGGGGGACGCAGCGGCTGCCGCGGCTCATCGGTGCGGAGGCCGCCTTGAAGATGCTGCTCGCGGGCGAGACGATCGGCGCCGACCAGGCCCTGGCCCTCGGCCTGATTGATGCCGTGTGCCGCGGCGAGGAACTGCTCGACCGCGCCCGGACACTGCTTGAGTCCGATCCCGAACCGCGACGGACCGGCCGCCTGACCGAGAAGGTGCGCGACGCTGCGGCCAACGCCGCCGCCTTCGAGAAGGCGGAGGAACTGGTGGCCGGGGTGCGGGCGGAGATCATCGCGCCGAGGAAGATCCTCGATGCCGTCAGGACGGGGCTGGAGGAATCGTTTCAGGCGGGTCTGGAGAAGGAGCAGACCGGGTTTGCCGAGTGCATGGACACCCTCGCGGCGCAGAACAGGATTTACCTCTTCTTCGCGACGCGCGAGACGGGCAGAATCCACGACCTCGCCGACGTGCCCCCCGCCGACATAGCGACAGGTGCCGTTATCGGCATGGGGTCGATGGGAACGGGCATCGCCCACGCCCTCATCATTGCCGGCGTCCCGGTCGTGGTACTGGACGAGGACGGTGCGGCCCTCGGGCGGGGTGTGGAGCGGATACGGACCAGCATCGAACGAAGAGTCGGCCAGGGCAAGTTGGATCCCGAGCGCGCCGAGGATATGCTCGGCCTTCTCTCGCCGGCGGCCGAGTGGCGCCGGATCGCGGATTGCGACCTCGTCATCGAGGCCGTGTTCGAGGACGTCGCGGTCAAGCGCGCCGTCATTGGCCGTGTCGAAGCGACGTGTGCCGCTGATACGATCATCGCCTCGAACACCTCAACGATTTCGCTGGATGCGCTAGCCGACGGCATGCAGCGGCCGGAGCGGCTGGTCGGCATGCACTTTTTCAACCCGGCGCACCGCATGCCGCTCGTGGAGATCATCCGGCGCGATGCGACGCCCGACGCCGTCCTTGCGACCGCCCTTGCCTTTGCCCGGCGCATCCGCAAGACGCCGGTTCTCGTCAGGAACCGGGAAGGGTTCCTGGTGAACCGCATGTTCATCCCGTATCTGAAGGAGGCGTTCTGGTTGTTGGAGGAGGGTGCGGACCAGCGGGCCATCGATGCCGCCATGGTCGAGTTCGGCTTCCCGATGGGGCCGCTCACGCTGATCGACATGGCGGGGCTCGACGTGCTGGTGCTGACCGACCGGGTCTTGAGCCGCGCGTTTCCGCGTCACGGGCCGCTGTCGCAGATGGCTGTCCGTCTGGTGGACGGCGGGCATCTGGGCCAGAAGGCCGGGTCGGGCGTCTACCGATACGAAAAGGGCGACCGCACGCCGCATCCCAGCGAGGCGACCGACCGGGTCATCGCCCAGGTGCAGCAAGAAGGCGGCCGCACGCCGCGCGACATCGATGCCGGCGAAATCACCCGCCGCCTCGTCCTGCGGATGGTCGGCGAGGCGCTGCACGTGATGGAGGAGGACATCGCCCAGCGCGAATCGGACCTCGACGCCGCAACCGTCCTGGGGATGGGGTTCCCCGATTTTCGTGGCGGCGTGCTCAAGTATGCCCGCGACCTCGGGCTGGAGCGTGTCCGGGCGGACCTCGAAAAACTGGCAGCGCAATGCGGCGAGCGGTTCTTGCCGTGCGACTTTTTACGAGAGATGGAAGGAACTGGATAATGCCGGAAACCGCCAAACGAAAAGAGTTCCAGGCCACGGGGAAGATGAAAGCGGTTATGGGGAAGTACTTCACGGAACTCGCCCACGGGGCGGAGGAAGGGGTGAAAACGGCCTGGTGCACGAGCGTGGGCCCGGCCGAACTGCTCCGGGCGCTCGGATTCAACGTGCATTTCCCCGAGAATCACGGCGCGATGCTCGGCGCCACCCGCATGGCCACCGACCTCATCCCCCTGGCAAACGCCCGTGGATTCTCGCCCGACATCTGCTCCTATCTGACGAGCGACGTCGGGTCGTACCTGAAAGGCGAGAGCCCGCTGAACAAGATGAAACTGCCGGGGCCGCCAAGGGCCGACGTCCTGGTCTTCAACACCAACCAGTGCCGCGACGTCAAGGACTGGTTCCAGTTCTACGCCCGCGAGTGGGACGTGCCGTGCGTCGGCATACACACGCCGCGCGCCATCGGCGATCTTGACGAGTGTATCCTCCAGGACGTGGCGCGGCAGACCGAGGCGCTGGTCGAGCCGCTCGAAGAGGTGGCGGGCGAGAAACTCGACCCCGACCGCCTGAAAGAGGTCATCGACCTCTCCAGGCAGTGCACCGTCCTGTGGAAGGCCGTGCTGGATGCGGCGGCGAGCGTGCCGTCGCCGATTACCTTCTTCGACGGAACCATCCAGATGGGCCCGGCGGTGGTGCTGCGCGGTCACCCGGACGCGGTGGACTACTACGAGGTGCTGCTGGCGGAGTTGCAGGAGCGCGTGGCGGGCGGCGTTGCGGCGATTGAGGGCGAGCGGTTCCGCATCTACTGGGAGGGAATGCCCATCTGGGGTAAACTGAAGTCGCTCTCCACACAGTTCCTGGAACTGGCGACCTGCGTCGTGGCCTCCACCTATTGCAACAGTTGGGTCTTTGAGGACCTCGACCCGGACGATCCGTTCCGAAGCATGGCCCGCGCGTACTCCAGCATCTTCATCTGTCGCAGCGACGACCGCAAAGAACAATACATAGAACAGATGGTCGAGAAGTTCAGCGTGGACGGCATCCTGTACCACGACGCCAAGACCTGCCCCGCCAACTCGAACAGCCGGTACCAGATGCCGCAGCGACTCCAGAAGAAACTCGGCAAGCCGTTTCTGGTGGTCAACGGCGACCTGAACGATTTGCGGTTGTATTCCGAGGAGCAGACGCGGACGAATATCGAGGCGTTCGCCGAGCAGTTGGGCGAAGCGTAAGGGGGAGACCGGAGCCGGACCATGCCGTACTTCTGTGGCGTTGACATAGGCGCGTCCGCTGCGAAACTGGTCATCGTGGACGAGACCGCCCGGACGGTGGCCAAGGCGCTGCGGCGGTCGGGCATCGATTACACCGGCACGGCCGAGGCGTGCCTGGCCGACGCCCTCTCGGAGGCGGGCCTTGCGAGGGAGCAGATCGCCGCCACGCTTGCCACCGGTTACGGCCGCGACAACGTGCCGTGGGCCGACGCGCGAATGACCGAGATCGCCTGCCACGGGCGCGGCGCGTGGCACCAGTTCCGCCGGCCCATGACGGTTATCGACATCGGTGCCCAGGACAGCAAGGTCATGCACCTGGACGGCGCGGGCCGCCGCACGAGTTTCAAGATGAACCGCAAGTGCGCTGCCGGGACGGGGGCCTTCCTCGAGGAGATCGCCCACCGGCTGGACCTGCCGCTGTCGGACCTGAACGGCCTGGCCGAGCGGTCTACGAAAGACGTGACGCTCAGCAGTTTCTGCACCGTGTTTGCCGCCACAGAGATCCTCGAACGCATACGCGCCGGCGAAGCGGTCGAGGACATCGTCAAGGGCGCGTTCCGCAGCGTCGTCAACCGCATCTTCGAGATGGACACGGTGGACGGCGCCCTCGTGATGACGGGCGGCGTCGTGGCGCACAACCCCTTCCTGGCAACGCTCGTGGAGGAGTCGTTCGGGGCGCAGGTCCTTGTGCCGCCGGACGCCCAGCACGTCGGCGCATTCGGAGCGGCGCTGCTGGCATCGGAGCGGGCTCAAAAAGGAGAACAGCCATGCTGATGAAGGATCCCCCCGTCCAGATCGCCCCCAACCTCTTGATGCTCGGAACGAACGCGTATCCGCTCTTTCTCTACAAGGGCGAGAGCGAGGGCGCCCTCTTTGAAGGCGGAACCGGCGCCATGGGGCCCGTGCTCGGCCGGCAACTCGGGCGCCTCGGCATCGACAGGGACTTCATCAATCAGGTGGTCGTCACGCACGCGCATCCGGACCACGTGATGGCCGTGCCGCTGTTTCGCGAGATGTTCCCCGGGATGACGGTCCTGGCGTCGGCGTCGGCAGCCGCCGTGCTCTCGGCCGAGAAGGCCATCGCGTTCTTCCGCCAGGTGGACGAGGCACTGACCGGGTCGCTCCTGAAGGCCGGGCTCATTACCGACGAGGACCGTCCGCGGCCGCTTGCCGAAGACCGCATCGCCGTTGACCGCATCATCAAGGAGGGCGATGCGATTGCGGTCGCAGGCGCCGCCGCGTTCACCGTCCTCGAAACGCCGGGGCACAGCGACGGCAGCCTGAGTTTCCACGAGGCGGGCGGCGGGATACTGATCATCTCCGACGCCACCGGCTACTACATGCCGGACCACGACACCTGGTGGCCGAACTATTTCAGCGGCTATGCGGCATATCTCGATTCGATGACGCGACTGGCGGGCCTCGGCGCCGAGGTCCTGTGCCTCAGCCACAACGGCGTCATCACGGGGGCCGAGGACGTCCGGGCTTACTTCGACGGCGCGATTGCCGCCACCGAGGCCTATCATCGCCGCATCGTCGATGAGGCAAAAGCGGGCAAGTCGGTGCGACAGATTGCCGAAGAACTGGGTGGGAACGTGTACGAGAACACGCAGTTGCTGCCGCTCGAGTTCTTCCAGAAGAACTGCGGCCTGCTGGTCAAGCAGTCGCTGCGGCACGAAGGGCTGGAACCCGAGAAGTAGCGGAACCTTGTGAAAGGGTTGACATGCCACAGTCGTGCGTCGTCGGAACCGGGTACTACGTGCCGCCCAAAGTCGTCACGAACTTCGACGTCATGAAGATGATGGAGACGAGTGACGAGTTCATCGTGACGCGGACGGGCGTCCGCGAGAGGCGGTACGCGGAGGCGGACGTCAGCGCGACGGACCTGGCGGCCGAGGCGTGCCGGGCGGCGGTCGAGGACGCCGGTATCGACATGAAGGACATCGACCTTCTTATCATGAACACCATCACGCCCGACCACGCCGACCCGGGGTGCGCGTTCTTTCTCCAGGACAAACTCGACCTGCCGGGTATTGCAGTCATGGACATACGCCAGCAATGCGCCGGCCTGATCTACGGGCTCGCCATCGCCGACCACTTCGTCCGGGCGGGCACCTATCGCTACGTGCTTATCGCGTGCAGCGAGGTGCTCTCGAGGCGGATCGACGGGTCTTACGAGGGGCGCAATATCGCCATCCTCCTGGGCGACGGCGCAGGGGCGGCCGTCGTCGGACCGTCGGACGACGGCGAAAAAGGCATCCTCTCGACCATCCTTCACGGCGACGGCAGCCATGCCAAGGACCTCTACACGGCCGCGCCGGGCAGCGCGCTTGGCCGAATGCAGATGATTACCAAGGACGATATCGACGCCGGCCGCGTCCACTTCCGAATGGACGGAAGGACGGTCTTCGAACACGGCGTCGCGAGGATGTCGGAGGCGGCCTTCGAGTCGCTCGAAGTCAACGGCCTGACCATGGACGACATCGACGTCCTCATTCCCCATCAGGCGAACCTGCGAATGCTGGAAGCCATCATCGAGCGCACCGGGGCGCCGCCGGAGAAGGTGTTCGTGAACGTCCAGAAGTACGGCAACATAGCGTCGGCGTGCCTGCCGATTGCCTTCGACCAGGCCCGCCGCAGCGGGATGGTGACCGACGGCAGCCTGGTGCTCCTGGTGGCGTTCGGTTCGGGCTTCGTCTGGGGCTCGGCGCTGCTCAGGATGTAGCCCCCGCCCGGGCTACGGTTCTGTCCCACGTGAAACGGTGGGTGCCACTGGCGAAAAAGTCCGCCAGTGCCTTCCTGCTACTCGCCACACACTGGCTGACAAGCAGCCAGTGGCACCCCGCAAATCAGCAGCGATAGAGTACTACGGCTGTTGCGACGTTGTCTTGGCCGCCATCTCGCGCAGTTTGAACCGCTTGATCTTGCCCGTGGCCGTCTTCGGCAGGGCGTCCACAAACTCCACCCATCGCGGATACTTGTACCGGGCGGTCTTGCTCTTGACGAAGTCCTGGAGTTCCTTGGCGAGTTCGTCCGACGGGTCGTGTCCGTCCTTCAGCACGATGTATGCGTACGGCTTGATGAGTCCCTCGTTGTCGGGCGCAGCGGCGATGCCGCTCTCGAGGACGGCCGGATGCTCCTGGAGGATCGCCTCGACGTCGGTCGGCCAGACGGACATGCCGCTGACTTTCATCATGTCGTCGCTGCGGCCGGCGTACCAGTAGAAGCCATCCTCGTCCACCTTGAACTTATCGTGGGTGTCGATCCATTCGCCGAGGAACGTATGCTTGGTCTGCTCGTGCTTGTTCCAGTAGCCGAGCGCGATGCTGTCGCCTTTGATGAGCAGGTTGCCGATCTTGCCGGTCGGGACGTCGCCGCCGTCGTCGTCCACGATTCTGGCTTCGTATCCGGGGACGACCTCGCCCGTGCTGCCTGCCTTGGCCCGGCCGGGCCGGTTGGAGATGAAGATGTGCAGGATTTCGGTCGAGCCGATGCCGTCGAGTATGTCGACGCCGAAACGGTCGCGCCACTTTTCGAAGATGGGCTTCGGCAGCGGTTCGCCGGCCGAGACGCACATGCGGACGGTGCCCAAACTGGTCCGCCCCTCTTTCTCGGCGGTGTGCAGCAGCGAGGCGTAACTCGTGGGAACGCTGTAGAAGACCGTCGGCTCGTGCGTGTCGATGACCTCGAAGACCGCCGCGGGCGTCGGCCTGCCCGGCAGAAGCACGTTGGTGCCGCCGACGCGCAGGGCGAAATAGAGGCCGTTGCCCAGCCCGTAGGCGAAGAATAACTTCGCTACCGAGAAGCATACGTCAGATGCCTTAAGCCCCAAAATATCTCTCGCGTACAGGTCGGCCTCCACGATCATGTCGTGGTGCAGGTGGATCGCCCCTTTCGGGAAGCCCGTCGTGCCGGAACTGTACAGCCAGAACGCCGCGTCGTCTTTGCTCGTGTCGGCGGGCGCCAGTTCCGGCGACGCCTTCTCCGTGATGCTTTCGAGGCTGGGGTAGCCTTCCACCTCCTCGCCCGACACGAAGATGTGCTCCAGGTATTTCAGGTTGTCGCGGATTGCGGTGATGCGGTCCACGAGCGACGAGTGGGCCACGAGGATTCGCGCGCGGCTGTCGTTGAGCAGATACTCGTAGTCGGCGGGCACGAGGAGTGTGTTCATCGGAATGGGCACCGCGCCGATCTTCATCGCCCCGAAGAAGGTGAACGGGAACTCGGGCGTGTCCGGCACGAGGATGGCCACCCGCTCTTCCATGCGGACGCCCAGGTCCTTCAGGGCGTTTCCGAACCGGTTGACCCCCTCGTGCAGGTCGCGGTAGGTGACGGTTCGCTCGCCGCACACGATGGCGGGTTTCTCGCCCCGGCCTTCGGCGATGTGCGTATCGACGAAAACTGCGGCCGCATTCAGGCGGTCCGCAAGTGGCGGTCCCGACATGTAAATCTCCTTCTGCACAGAGGTTAGACCGGATTCTAGGTTTCCCGGACGGGCAGGTCAAGAAAATGTGCGTGCGACTTGTCCCTCGGGGTGAGTTCGCGGTCTGGTCGATGTGCGGCGGCCGTCGGGCGGCCTTAGACGGCGGCCACGCGGGCGGGGCGGCGGAAACGTTTCACCAGTTTCTTGACGGCACGCCGACGGAAGGTCGCGTCCGACACGTGGTTCCAGAGGCTCCGGAGCATTGCCCGCCGGACCTTCTCGCGGCCGATCTTCTGCACCATCGGATGGGCGAGAGTTTTCCAATACGGGATCGTCGGCGGGTGTTTGCGGAGGAACCGCAGCATGATTCGGGCCTGGATGCGCCGGAGGTCTTCCACTCCGTAAGCGTCGCTGACGACGTATCGGCGGCGGCCGGCCACCTTCATGCCGGGTTGGGAGAGGACCCACTGCTCGAAGTCGGTGTCCTCGTAGGCGTAGATCTTGTTCGGGCTGATGAAATCGACGCCGAGTTCGGCGGCGTAGTCGGCGATGGCGAGCATCTGGTCCTCGGTCTCGCCGGGGTTGCCGATGAGGAAGTTGCCGAGCGTCAGGATCTTCGTCCGGGCCAAGTGCTCGAAGGCCTTTCGCGCCATCTTGACGGTGTAGCCCTTCCGCATGGCCTTAAGCAGGCGCGGCTGGTAGGATTCCAGGCCCACCATGAACATGAAGAACCCCGCCTGCTCCATCTTGCGGACGAGACGCTCGTTCTTATAGAGCGGGTTGACGCGTATCTCGCACGCGTACAGGTGCCGCACGCCGCGCTGGATCAGCAGGTCGCAGATTCGCTCGACGCGAGTGGCGTCGGCGGCGAAGTTGGCATCGACGATATGGACGATGGTTGCGTCGGTCTCTTCGAGTTCGGCGACGACGTCTTCGGCCTCGCGTCCGATCCACGGTTGGGCCTCGCCGAAGATGTTCTCCCGCCACTTGCAGAAGGCACAGACCATCGGGCAGCCCACGCTTGTGATAACATTGTCGCCCTTGAGCGTCAGCCACGGGTACTCGTACCGCCGGATCGAGCGGTCGATGTGCAGGTGGTCGATGGTGCGGCCGGGGTAAAGGGGGTTCTTGATAAGCGGGGCGTCGGGTTTGGAGGCCAGTGTGCCACGGCCGGTCTTGCCCGGCCGTGCGTTGGATGCGCGCGGCTTGCGTCGGTCGGGCGGGTACGACGTAGCCCGGTCGCGGTACCAGAACCCGGCGACGCCTTCCGGCGAGCCGCGCTCGATGAGGCGCGGCAGCGTCTCGTCGCCGTAGCCGATGGCGAGGATGTCCATCTCGGGCAGCGCCTCGACCATCTCGTCGGCGTGACGTGTGGCGTACAGGCCGCCGACCACGAGCGTAGTGTCGCGCGGCAGGTTGTGGATGAGGGCGTCGGAAAAGTCGTCGCGGCCCCACATGAGCGACACGGCGATCATGTCGGGCCGGAACTTGCGCACGAGGTCCGCCAGCGGCCGCTTCTCCAGCCGCATGTCAACGAGCCTGAGATCCTCGACGCCAGGCTTCAAAGCCGTCGCGATGATCTCCAGGCCGATCGGATTGATGATCGCCAGTCCACCGTACAGGTGCTCGCTCTTCTTGTCCGGCGAGTACGGGTAGACGAGCAGCGGCCGTTTCCAGGTCATGACGGGGGTATTATAAGCGGTGCCGTGCGAAGCGGCAACGGAGAACGGCCGGCCGTTTCGGATTGCGCCTTGCCAAGCCCTGAAAGGGCGCAACAGCCAGGCCGGCAACCGACTTGTCTCGCCCTTTCAGGGATTGATTTGGGGGTTGGGCCGGCGTACCTGGCGACCTGGGGCGTTGCCCCAAACTCTCGAATGCGAGCCTTTCAGGCTCCCGCCGTTGCCGTCCGCCGCTTGCCCTGATTGACGCCGTTCTCTGCGTTCCGCTCCCTTGCGGTCGCGGCTCGGAACGGGCCGTTGCCGTTTGCCGTTGGCATTTGGCATTTGTCATTCGGCATTTGGCCCTGCAACTACGCGCTCCCCTCTGGGTCGCGGCTAAAAGGGCATGAACGCCTCTCTTCCACCCCTATTCCCCACTCCCTATCCCCTATTCCCTGTTTTTCGGCCATTTTGTTAGAACTCTAACAACTTTTGGGGCCTTTGCGGCCGTCGGGTCGGCCTGCCATTTTGGCATGGGTGACTTACATCAATTTTGGGTCGCGAAAACGGCCTCAAAAAGGGACACAAAAACCGCAAAAAGGACGAAAAAGGACGAAAAAAGACGAAAAAGGACGAAAACGGCGAAAGTTTTGCGTTACCTATCTTAACAAAAAACGGCCCAATCGCCCCTGACGGCCCAAAAACGCCGATTCGGACTCCAAAAAGCGCGTTTTCGGGGGTTTCGGCGAAGGGCCATTTGACGTAAGTCTTATGGGATATGCGGCATGTGATGGGGTCCGGGCAGGCCGCTCACGGGAACTTGAGCCCCAGAACGAACGTCTCCCACCGTTTCTTGAAGGCGTCCATGTCCGTCTCGCCGAGGACCGTCTGGAGGGTCTTGTAGCCGGTCGGGTCCGCTTGGTGGGCGGCAACGAAGGCGTGATAGAACGTGTCGAGCAGGCCCTTCTCCTGGAGGTAGTAGCACAGGTACCGGGCATGGGCGTAGTTGGTCCCCTTGTCCCGGTTGTAGAACTCGTCGTCGGTCGTGGCGGTGAGGGCCTTGAAGGACGGGACGCGCCGTTCGCGGATGGCCTTCTGGAGCCCCGCCAGGCGCCAGTTCGTGAGGCCCACGATGTGCCCGCCGCGCTCGCTGGCCTGCTCGTACAGCGACCCCATCCCCTCGTTGAACCAGGCGGGGCACTGCGGGAAGTTGGCCGCCACGAACGGGTGGACGATCTCGTGGACGAGCGTCCCGCCGCCCGTGGCGATGTTCATGATGAGCGCTTTGTGCCGGTACGAGTAGTATCCGAACGGCGTGTCGGGGTTGTCGCCGAAGACCTCGCGCGTGTGTTTGCGGTAACTGGCCTTGTCCCGGAAGAGCCAGATGTCGAGGATCTCGGTCGGGTCCTTCTTGAAGTAATCGCGTTTGAGCCGGTCAACGGCCCACTTGACGGTGCGGACGGCGCGGCGGCGAACCATCGCGGGCAACTCGTCGCCGACCACGACGAACGGCTTCTGGATGACGATGGTGAAGCCCTCTTTCGGCACCTTCTTCTTGAGGGCCGCCACGTGTCGGGTGTAATCGGCGTCGGCGGACGGTGCGCCGCGTGCCCCGGTCGCAGCCAGGGCAACCATCGCTGCCGCCGGCCCCAGGAGCACCGCGACGAGTCTCTGCCATGTGCGCGGTCTCACCATAACCGCTTTACTATACGACCGCGAGCCACCCGACGCCGTAACGGATTCGTAACAGCAACGTTTCGGCAAAGATGGTAAACTTGTCGCCGGCCGATAGCCGAAGCAGAATGCAGGGAGAAAGGTACCCGCCCGTCGGCGGTACGCGAGGCATCCGTGCCCGAACGAACGGAACCCGAATCGAAGACCCGGCGTGCCTCGGCCCGCGTCAGCAGCCAGACGGCCCGGATCCTGACGATCGTGGCGGCCAACGTGGCGCTGGTGCTGGCGGCAGTCATCCTCGCGTCGCGAGGGGACGGCACGTTCCCCGACATCAACGCGCAGACGCTGGGTGTGGGCATGCTGCCCGTGTCGGCGGCGTTGGGGCTGATGCTGGCGTGTCGGCGGCTCGACTTCTCGCTGCCGGTTATCCTGGTGCTGGCGTTGGCGCTTCAGTCGAACCGGTACATCGTCGTGGGCGCTCCAATCCTGCCGACGGTCACCATCTGTGCCCTGGCGGGCGGCGTGGGACTCGCCAGCGCCCTGGTAACGTGGTACGGGCGCATTTCGAGCGCGCTGTGGACGGGTATCGTCGGGTTCGGCCTGTTCCTGCTCCTGAGCGTTCTGAAAGGCGTAAGCCCCGGCGCCGGGCCGTGGCCGTGGCCGTGGGCGCTGCTGCTGTCGGTGGGCGTTC
>CAYVAM010000050.1:0-24630 GCA_964449275.1 uncultured Anaerolineales bacterium | reverse complement strand
AAAGGTTCCTGGAACCTTTTTGCCCTGCCGCCCGCCAGTGAAAAGAGTCACACCCGCGAGGGGTTCGATATGAGGAAAGCCCGCCTGAACCGGCGCATCGTGACGATGGCCGTGTGCCTGCTGGTCGCACTTGCCGGCAGCGTGGACGCCGCCGAGCAGGAACGAGTGCGGTTCGATTTCGAGTGCGGCGACCTCCAGGGCTGGCGCGCGGTGGAGGGCGAGTTCGGCCTGCTGGTCAGCGATCCGCGCGACGTGCGGAACCACCAGGGCACGCGTCTGCTGACGACGCTGCAACGGGAGAAGGAGAGAAACAAGAGCGACGCGATGACGGGCGTCGTCGAATCGCCCGTGTTTGTGCTCCGTGCCCCGGACATGTCGCTTCGCGTCGGCGGAGGCAAGCACGCTTCGACATACATGGCCCTCTGCACGCTGGATGGCAAGGAACATCTCAAGGCCCGCGGCAAGAACAGCGTGGTCATGCAGGAGATCGCTTGGCGTGCGCCCGAACTGGTGGGCAAGAAGGTCTTCCTGCGGGTAGTGGACAAACACGAGACGGGCTGGGGGCACGTGACCTTCGACGACTTCCAGGCCGTCGGCCGCATCGACGAGAAGGCGACGCAGGCCCGGTTCGCTTCACTGGGGCGGCGTCGCAAGCAGCGGCGTCTGCAGCAGACGGCCGCGACCTCACGGCTTGCCGAAGACTCGCTTCGGGCGGCCATCGAGGACCTGACCTCCACGTTCGGCCCGCGGTATCCCCAAGGCAAGCAGTACCTCGCCCGCTTCGATCGTCTTCGGCAGCAGCAGAAGACCGCCGAAGGCGAACAGGCCAAGAAAGTGCTCGCACAGTTGGAGGCCCTCAGTCGCGAGGCCCTGATTGCCAATCCGCTGGTCAGCGGGCGGCCCATTGTGTTTATCGCCCGCCCCCAGTACCGGTCCGATCACCATAACACGGCGACGATGTTCCAGACGGGCGAGATCAACACGCGTTCGTTCAAGGGCCCCGGCGCCATCAAGATGATCGACTTCGCCCGCGGCGGCGAAGTCAAGACGTTGCTCGAACTGCGGGATGGCGCTGCGCGAGATCTCGAGGTCGCCTTCGACGGCCGCAAGGTACTCTTCTCGATGCGGCGCGACGTGAAGGACGACTATCACCTGTACGAGATGCGCGCCGATGGTTCCGGCCTGCGGCAGTTGACCTCGCTGCCGGGCGTCTCGGACTTCGACCCGCTGTACCTGCCCGACGGGCGCATTGCCTTCTCGTCCACCCGCGAACCGAAGTACTGCATGTGCAACCGCCACATCATGGGCAACCTGTTCCGCATGGACGCCGACGGGGCGAACATCCATCAGATCGGTCGCAGCACGCTGCACGAAGGCCACGCCGCCCTGACGCCCCAAGGCATCATCGTGTACGACCGCTGGGAGTACGTGGATCGGAACTTCGGCGACGCCCAGGGTGTCTGGTCGTGTAACCCCGACGGCACGAACCACGCCCTGTACTTCGGCAACAACACGAAGTCGCCCGGCGGCATCATCGACACGCGGGCCATTCCGGGCACCGAGCGTTTCATCGCCACCTTTACCTCCTGCCACGACCGGCCGTGGGGGGCGCTGGCGATCGTGGACCGAAACCGAGGTATGGACGGCAAGGACCCGGTGGTCCGCACCTGGCCGCACGATGCCGTCAAACTGGTTATGGTCGGCAACTACGACACCTTCAAGCGCGTCAAGCCGAAGTACGAGGACCCGTACCCGCTGTACGATCCGTCGGCGCGGCGCTCGGCGGGCAAGTACTTCCTCTGCTCGCGCCAGATTGAGGGTGAGCAGATGGGCATCGTCCTGATCGACGTGTTCGGCAATGAACTCGTACTGCACGCCGACGGGCCGGGGTGCTATGACCCCATGCCGCTGGGCCCGCGGCCGCGGCCGCCTGTCGCGCCGGACCGGATCGACCTCCGCCGGCCGGACGGCTACTTCTACGTGTACGACGTCTACGTTGGGACCGGCATGGATCGCGTCGAGCGCGGCACGGTGAAGTATCTGCGCGTGGTCGAGTCGCCGGAGAAGCGTTTCTGGACGCGCACGGCGTGGAACGGCAGTGGCACCCAGGCCCCCGGCATGGCCTGGAACGACTTCAACAACAAGCGGATCCTCGGCACCGTGCCCGTCGAGGACGACGGCTCGGCCTACTTTGCGGTCCCGGCCGACCGGTTCGTGTATTTCCAACTCCTCGATGAGAAAGGGATGATGGTCCAGTCGATGCGCAGCGGCACGATCGTGCGGCCGGGCGAGACGCTCGGATGCATCGGCTGCCACGAGGACCGCCGCTCGTCCGTGCCGAATGCGCCCAGGAAAGCGGTGGGCCGCACGCCCGACAGGCTGAAGCCCTGGCACGGCGCCGCGCGGCTCTTCAACTACCGCACGGAGGTGCAGCCCGTCTTCGACAAACACTGCGTCCGGTGCCACGACTTCGGCAAGAAAGGCGCGAAGAAGGTTGTCCTGGCGGGCGACCTCGCCCGGGCGTTTAACGTCTCGTACATGGAACTCAGGCGGAAGAACCTGGTCAAGGTTGTCGGCGCCGGGCCGCCCGACGTGCAGATGCCGTATTCCTGGGGATCGCACGCGAGCAAGTTGGTCCGGGTTCTCCAGGAAGGTCATAACAACGTCAAACTCGACGCCGAGACTTTCGACCGCATTGTCACGTGGATCGACATCAACGCCCCGTACTACCCATCGTATGCGAGCGTCTACCCGGACAACCTCTACGGGCGCTGTCCCCTGGACGGCAAGCAGTTGGCCGCACTGGCGAAACTGACGGGCAAGAAACTGAACGGGCAGCATCACGAACCGCTCATCAGTTTCACCCGGCCCGAACTCAGCCCCTGCCTGGCGGGGCTCAAGGAGAAACGTGACCCACAATATGCCGAGGCGCTGGCCATCATCCGGGCAGGCCAGCAGATGCTCGCCAAACGGCCACGTATGGACATGCCCGACGCCAAACTGTACGGCATCGACGCCGACCGCGAGGCCAAGTACCAGCGTATGGCACACCGCGAGACCGAGGCCCGTAAGGCCATCGTCGCCGACCGCAAGCACTACGACATGCCCCGCGCCGGTGGGGAGTAATACGGCAGCACCACTTCCGCTTTAGCGCCCGCCGCGCGCACCGCGCATTGCCGCTGTTCATCCTTGCGGGCCTTAGGCGGGATGGCACGGCCACGCGCAGCGTGACCGTGGGCTCCTCGGCGCGACGCGACACACGGCCGCGGCTTCGCCGCTGCCGTGCCACCCTCTTGGTGGCGCCAGCGCCTGGAATATTGCTAATACAGGCCTCAATAAACACGTCCGGAGACCCACCGCGCGAAATGGCGAAGTGGCGCTGTAGGATTAGGATGACCGGGTGCTTGTCAGCACGCTCGTGCGCCGGGGCAGGCGGTGGCTTCGACCTCGAACAGCAGGTCATCCCGGCAGATGTCGCTGATGACGGAGATGCAGGGCCAGCCGAGATCGGCCCACTCGCGGCGGAACACGTCCTGGACTTCCGGCGTCTTTGAGTAGGCGATGGCGTGAACGACGTCGGCGTCGGTGCAGTTCACGTCGCGAAGGACGGCCTGGACGTTGGTCACCGTCATATCCACCTGGCCCTTCGGATCGTCTATGTGCTGCGTAATGCCGGCCTCGTCGATGGCGGCTGTGCCCGATACGTAGACCGTCTTGCCGGCGGGGGTCTGTGCGGTTGCCGCTCGCGAGAACGCGGAGCCGTACTCGAACGGCGGCTGTTGCATTCCTGCGGCACGGAAGTACTCAACGCAGGCCTTGTCGCCGACGGTGGCGATGACGTCGAGGGCGCAGTGCGGGTTGCCGGCCGGACCCACGCCGATGCCCGTACTTGCCGGAAGGCAATTCTCATACGGGCCACCCTTAATGATGCCGCGCTCACGGAAGAACCCGCTCCGCACGCCGTTGAAGTCGTCGTACCAGGAGAGGATGTCCTCGAGCCATAGCCACGTCCGCGCCACGGCGAAGATGTCGGCGCCGGCTTCTCGCAGTGCCGAGGCGGCTTTCCCGAAGATGGCCCGCGCCTGGTCGGTGTTTGCTCCCGCCTTCGGCGCGGTGAGGCCCGACAGCGCCACGTACCCGAGGCCGCCCGCGTCGAGCCTGCGACCACAGGCGGCGCCCTCAGAACGCAGGACCTTCGGCGCCTCGTCACAGGAGACCGCGTGAACCTGGATGCCGCACAGCCCACCGTAAGGTCCTTCCGGCACGGACAGCAGCAGGGGGGGGACTCCGTCGTCAAGGTCGCCGTAGACGGCCTTCCGGACGGGCAGGGCTTCCTGGAGCGCGGCGTCGGTGCCGAAGCCCCGCTCCTGCAGGATGTGGGCCTTGTGGCTGCGCAGCACGTCGGCGACGGCTGAGAAAAGAGCCTCAGCCTGCTCGTGGGGAGGTTTGGCTTCGGTCGGCTTGGCGGTGATAAAGACCTCATCGACCCCGTCGGATTGCATCAGGCGCGCGTCAATATGGATGGCTTATCTCCTCTGCGCCAGACCGCGAAGGGCGCGAGTGTGGCGGCGCAGCCCCTGCCCCCTGCTCCTTATGTAGGCTAAACGCAGTCCGGGCGCCAAGGTAACGCAGGAATCATCGGTCCTTGGCAAGTTTTTTCCGGCATTCCGCGCGGCACGGTATCGACAAGGCCCGCATCGAACCGGCAATAGCGGCGGGCGAGGGCACCTGCCGCCGAAAGAACAGGCCGCCGGCACAAGCGAAGCCGGACGACCGCTCTCCTTAGATGGCGAGGGCGACGGGACTCGAACCCGCAACCTCCGGATCGACAGTCCGGAACTCTAGCCAGTTGAGCTACGCCCCCGCAGGGTTGCCGGCTCACCGTATGGCGACTTTTGAAGTACCGGGTTCAATAAGCGCCACTGTCCCGAGGACCGAGGGCAAACGCGCAGCCGACGACCCCGATATTCTCCCTTGTGGGGCGCTGTTGTCAAGCGAAAACGCCCGGAAATCGAGGCGGCCGGCACGGCGGGGCGCGCTTACCGCTGGTAAATCGGCAGTTGGCGGTAGGAGACGCTCATCGCCAGAACGGCCATGGCGGTTGAATAGTAGTCGCCGCCTTCGCCCACGTTCTCGCCGGAGGACCGCCAGTTACCGTCTTTTTGCTGGGCCTTGAGCATGACCTCGTACATCTGGGAGGCCCATCGGTCCCAGTAATCGTCGCCGAGTTGGAACATGCCCTGCGAGCAGTAATACATGGCGTAGGAGAAGTGTGACCCGCGTCCGTAGTGGGTGGGCAGGTTCTTCAGGAGCCATTCGCCGGCCATCAGGGCGCTGCGGTCGCGGTGCCGTCCGCACAGTTCCAGGCAGAGCAGGGCGGTCCCGGTGCGACCCCAGCCGGAGCCGCCGCCGGGCTGGTAGGCAAAGCCGCCGTCGCGGCGGACTTGACACTTCATGACGTAACCGATCCCGCGCTTGATGGCGCCGGTCGGCACGGCGGCGCCGTTGTTGCGGGCCGAACGCAGGGCCATGATGGCCCAACTGGTGCACGAGATGTCGCTGTCGCGGCTGTCGGCCTGGTAGCGCCATCCGCCGGTGCTGCGTTCGTCCTTGTGGATCTGCTGTGCGGCCAGGATCGACTTCATCGCCTTGCTCAGAGCCTTGTCGATCTTGGCTTGCAGATCGGGGTCCACCATGCCGGAGACTTCCGAGAGCATCAGCGACGAGATGCAGTGGCTGTACATCGGTCCGTGGCCGGAACTCCCGCGGACCAACATGCCGTTGGACTGCTGATTCTTCACGATGAAATCGATGCCCTTGTTGAGGACCTTGCCGTACGGCCCGACGCCGGGCGTGTGCCCTTTGGCGAGCAGCGCCATGAGGCAGAGCGACGTGATGCCGGTGGCGTTGCGCGACTGTTGGTTCTTGCTCCACGAGCCGTCGGGTCTCTGCTCTTTGGCCAGCCAGGCGAGTGCCCGGTCGATGGATTTATCCACTTTCTCCTGGTACTTGGTGAGGGCCGGCGATGCTTTGTCGGCCATCGCCTGGCCTGCGAGGACCCCGCAGAGGCAGGCCGCAAGGACGCACGCCACCGCCGGTCGAGTTCGCCGTCTGCCTGGGGTACTGCCGCCCCTGGAGGTTTTCATTTGCTCTCCTCGGCTCTTTGGCCGCCCTTCTTGGCGACCTTCTGGAAATACCGTTTAATCAGAGCGCGGTATTCCTCGGGGCCGCCTTCCTCGGCAGCCTGAAGGATCTGGTTGCGCAACTCGCCCGGCAGCCGTGCCCAGTCGGACAATTTGATGCCCAGGCCCTGAAGTTTCGCGGCCGTCAGACTGATACTGATCGCCCCGATGCCGAACTGGGAGTTCCGCGTCTGCCCGGGCATCATCCCGGGCTGCATGGCCATGCCCATGCCCATGCCGGGCTGCGCGCCCATGGCCTGAGCCATGGCTGCGGCCTGACTGGCTGCCTGCGACAGCGCCTGAGCGGCCTGGGCGGCCGATGGAGCGGACTGGCTGGCGGCGGCTTCGCTGGCCGCGCTGTACCCTTCAGCCATCGGCTGGCCCATCGCGGCTTCGCCCGCTGACGGTGCGGGCATGCCCTCGGCCGCCTGAGCCAGTGCCTCACCGAGGCCCGAGAGTGCCTCGGCGGCCTCACCGAGGGCCTTGGCAGCGCTCTGCTGCGACGACTGGGCCTCCTGCGGCGAGCCGGACGGCGAGGGTTGGCCGTCCTGTCCGAGTTGGCCGGCGGCCTGCTCGGCAAACTGCTGGGCCTCGCCAAGGGCTTGTGTGGCCTCGCCGGCGGCGGCGGCGGTGGCCGGGGCCATCGCTTCGGCCCGTTCGCCCAGTGCGGCGGTGGCTTCCTGAAGCGAGCCCGTACGGTCTGCCAGACCTTCCTGAGCGGCGGCCAGCGCCTGCTGCGGGCTCTGCTGGGCGAGGGCCCGCATCTCGGCGGCCAGTTGCTCCTGCCGCTCGGCCAGGTCCCCCGCCTGTTGGGCCATCTCGGCGACCTCCCCCGTTGACGGCTGACCACTGGACGGCTCACCGCTCGACGGTTCGCCGGACGACGGTTCACCGGAAGAAGGCTCGCCGGACGACGGTTCACCGGAAGAAGGCTCGCCCGACGACGGTTCGCCGGACGAAGGCTCGCCGGACGATGGTTCGCCTGAGGACGGTTCGCCGGAAGAAGGCTTGCCGGACGATGGTTCGCCGGAGGACGGTTCGCCGCCGGCCTGCTCAGCGGCTTGGCTGCCGAGATTCTCAGAGAGATCGCCGAGTTCCTCGGCGGCGCTGCCCGCGCTTTCGGCGGCGGCGCCGACGTCCGCCGGCAGTTGTTGAGCGGCGGCCTGAGCGTCGTGTGCGGCCTGCTCACCCAGTTGGCTCGGCTGACCGCCCATCGGAGCGACGTTCTCGGCCAATTCGGTGGCCTCGCGGGCCAGTTCGGTCTGCTCGGCCTGAAGGCGAGCCATCTGGCTTTCCGTCATCTCCTGCCCAAGGGCGCTGCGCTGGGCAAGAAGTTCTTCCGTGCGCTCGCGGATGTCCTGCTGCTTGGCGGCCAGTTCGCCGGCTTTCTGCATTGCCTCTTGACTTGGCTGCTCGCCGCCCGCCTGCTGTCCGGCCGGCTGCTCGCCGCCGGGTTGCTGTCCGGCCGGCTGCTCACCGCCGGGTTGCTGTCCGGCCGGCTGCTCGCCGCCGGGTTGCTGTCCGGCCGGCTGCTCACCGCCGGGTTGCTGTCCGGCCGGCTGCTCACCGCCGGGTTGCTCTCCGGCCGGCTGCTCACCGCCGGGTTGCTGTCCGGCCGGCTGCTCACCGCCGGGCTGCTGGCCTTCG
Source organism: uncultured Anaerolineales bacterium (assembly GCA_964449275.1). Taxonomy (GTDB): domain Bacteria; phylum Planctomycetota; class Phycisphaerae; order FEN-1346; family FEN-1346; genus JAUVZF01. The sequence goes on along the minus strand of CAYVAM010000050.1, from coordinate 16,801 downwards.
GCCCGTGCCGCGAGGGCCTGTTCGGCGGCCTTTTGCTGTTCGATAGCCTGCGGCAACTGGGCGGCCCGGATATCCTCAGCGGCCTGAGCCATAGGCTTCTGCTGGTCGGCGGCGATCGGCTCGGCGCCCGCCTTTTTGGCGAGTTGGGCCTGTTCGGCCGCCAGGTTCTCCAGGGCCTGGTCGACCTTGCCGAGTTCGGCCAGGTGTCCGGTTTCCTCGGCGAGCGTCAACTGTTCCTGCTGAAGTTGGCGGGCGTCGGCGGCCAGGTTCTGGGCGGTCTGCTGGTCGCGCGCCAACTGGGCCTGCTGAGCGGCGGGCGTGTCGGCGACCAGTTCGCCTACGTTGCCGGCGAGTTGTTCCTGGGCCTTCTGCCAGTCGCCCGGGATCTCCTCCTGGGCCGCCTGGGCGGCCAGGTCGGCTTCTTCGGCGGCCATGTCGGTCAGGGCCTGAGCCAACTGGACGGCCTCGGCCATCTTCTCCAACTGTTTGAGAAGTTCCTCCGTCAGGCCGATGGCCTTGTCCACGTGCTGGTCGGCGTCCGCGGCGGCCGTGCCGCGGTCGGCCGGCGTGTCGGCAAGTTTGACCTGGCCGGTCTTGTCTTCGGCGCCGGTCACCTCGGCCTCGAGTTGGTTGAGTTTCGGTTCGAGGCCGGCGAAGGTGCCCTCGGCCGCCTGGGGCGTGACCTCGGCGGTGGCGGCCTTGGCCTCGGCCAGATGCTCTCGCATGCGGTCGACGCGCTCGGCGAGCCCCTTGGTGAGTTCCTTGGCCTTGGCCACCTGCTCCTTGACGGGAACGGAATCCTCTTTGGTCTTCTTGAGTTCGTGCAGGACCTTCTCGAGCCCTTTGCGGATGGCTTCCTCTTCGGACTTCAGCGACTGCATGGCGTACGATTCCGCCGAGAGGTCGAGTTCGACCGTGATGGTTCTGGAGGAAGCCTCGCCCGGCCCTTTGAGGTCGGGCGGTCTGTTGTCTGCGGCGCGTAGGCGGAACGTAAACTGCTTGGCGCCCCGCAGGGGCAGTTTCGACAGCAGCAGGGGCGCCTCGCCGGCCGCCGTCCGGGTCGCCGCATCCTGAGCCCCAGGCAAGGGGACCGCGACCTTGGCGCCCTTGCGGGCGTCGGTTGCCACAACGAACTCGGCCTTTGCCAGACCGAAGTCGTCGGCCATGGAGAACAGGACGGGCAGGCGATCGGTCGGCTTCAGGCGGAGTCTTTTGACGTCGGGGTTGATGATCTTGACGGTGGGCGGCTTGTCGGCAAGGGCGACGATCTGGCGTTCGGGCGACGTGTTCTTGAAGCCGTATTCGTCGGTCATCGCCAGGGCCCACCGTCCGCGCATGCGGGGCGTCAGGTCAACCTGAAACTTGCAGACGCTCGTTCCGGCGGGGCCCGGCAGAATCTGCGTGGTCACGTCCTTGGCGGGACGGCCGTTGATCTGCACTTCGGCCGACTTGACGGGCTTGTTCGTCGTGGCCGAAATCGTGACCTTGGTGCCCGCGACGGCACGGATGTCGCCCGGAATATCGGCCTCGGTCTCGGCCGCGCGCCGGGTGTAGGCCGGATACACGTAATGGGCGTCCAGACGTTTGAGGACTGCCGGCGGCACGACCGTGACGTCGTAGAATCGGCTGAGGGCGTCGCCCGCGTGGACGCGGTACGTGAAATCCTCGGCGGCCGGCGGACAGGTGATCGTGAACCGCGGATAGCCCTCCTCAGAGACCGGTAGCGACGTCATGTATGCCGACCGCTCGGAGGCGTCGGGCAGCGTCTTGCGCAGCGAGCAACGCTTGACGGCGGTGTTGGCGACCTCGACCTGAATCTCCAGACGCTGCCCTTCGGCCAGAATGGCGTCGCCCGGGGTTACGGTGAGCATCTCGGCCGAGATGTTCGGCAGATTCATGAACGGCGCCACGGCACGCTTCAGCAGCCGTGACGTGATGCTGGGGTACACCGTCCACAACAAGCCGAACACGACCAGGACGCCGACGGCGGCGAGAAGATACGGGCGGGTGGCCTTGAGGGGCACTTCCGTCCGGGGTCTGACGCGGCCGGCGTCCTGGCTGGCCTCGGCTGCCAGGGCGGCAATCAGGGTCTCGGAGCCGCGGATCTCGGGGATGTCGCGGCTGGTCAGCAGTTCGACGGCCGAACTGAGACGTTCCTGGAGTTCCGGGTGCCGCGTCTCAATCGCCCGGGCGATCCCGGTCAGGGTGATGGTCTTGGCGATCGGCAGGATGAGCAGCCACATGGCCACCGCCACCGTCATGGCCACGGCCGAGAGCGTGAGCACCCACCTGAGCGTCTGCGAGAAGAGGGTGAACCCGGCGTCGACAGCCATGACCAGCAGCAACGTGCCGATGGCGGTGGCCACCACGGCCGAGACGCCGCGCAGCAGAATCACGCCGCGAACGCGGTGGATCAGCCGCCGCAGCGCCCGGGCGATCGGTTGGGGTATGTTATGCCCCGCGAGTGGTGATGTGGTGTCGGTCATCACGCTAACCCCACTTTCTTTCTGAGCAGCCACTCGGCCGTCGCAATCAGGACGATCAGGACGAGCAACGGTACGGAGTCCCAAATGACGTACTCGTGGCGCTCAATCTCAACTTCCGTGACCGGTCCGAGGGAGCCGAGCACGCGGTCGGCCCGCGACGGATCGGCCACGGTTCCGCTGGTGAGTGTTGCCAGCCGGCTCAGCAGCCCGCGGTCGGGCGTAAGTTCGGCCTGTTCGGCCGGCGTGGATGGATCGACCGAGAACTCGACCGACACGGTGTCCACGTTCTCTGCGGCCAGGATGGGCTTGGCGGCCGGCGCGTCGAGTTCGACGCGGTACGTCCCGCTGTCCAGTTCGCCGAGGTCGGCCTCGTACATGCCGGCCGAGTTCTCGACATACTTCAGATTCTGGCGCAGCACGTGCTTGGGGCCATCGTACACGTTGACGGCCACGTCGCTGCTGCCGACGATGGGCGTGAAATCCTTCTTGGCGATCCTGGCCTGGACGCGGACGGACCCGCCCGGCGCATAGCGAGTGCGGTCGGTGCCGAGTTTGACGGTGTCGGTGCCGGCGGGCAGTTTATTCGCGGTCGCCCACCGCAACACCTGGCCCCAGAAGCGGTGATGATGCGTGTCGCCGACCCGGTATCGCAGCCGCCACGTGCGGTCGAACGCGAGGAACATCGCCTTGCCCATGGCGACGTTGTGGTGGGTGATGAGTGCGTGCTCGCGTTGGAAATCGCGTCGCTTTCTGAGGATGTCTTCGTCGGGCGTTGGGTCGGGCGCCCCGCCTTCCGGCTTGGGCCGGGGCATGAAGTCCGGCGGGTCGGGGGGCATGGCGTAAGCCAGGACGGTGGCGCCCTCTTTGGCGTGCAGGATCGGATGCCGCCAGTAGATCTCCGGCAGTTCGTTCCAGATTTTCAGGTTTTCTTCCGGATTCACCTTTTGCCGCATGATGATGCTTTCGCGCCCTTCGGTGGTGAGGATGATATGAAACTCCTTCTCAGGCGCCTGCATAATCGGCTCGGCGGAGGTCTCGAACGTGACGGGGAGGATTTCCGCGAGAGCAGCGTCGCCGTAAGCGTGCGGCGTGTGGAGCGGGCCGGCGACCACGATCAGCGTCCCGCCGCGCTCCGACACGAACTTCCGGAGGATTCGCTGCTCCTCCTCGCCGATGAACTCCTCCGACACGTCGCCGAGAATGATGACGTCGAATTTCATCCACTCCGTCTCATCCTTCGGAAGGGCTGCAGCCTCAACCTCTTCTACCTCGCGGGACGCCGAGGCATGGATCCTCGGCGACGGCGGCACGCCTTCGATCTTGTCCGGCTCCAGCAGCACGTACTGGAGGTGGACCGTCTTGTCGCGGCCGGCGAAAAGGTTCTTGATGTACCGGAACTCCCATCGCGGGCGGCCCTCGATGACGAGCAGTTGGGTCCGCTCGTCCGAAACGCTCACCGCCAGCGGGTACTGGTTGTTGGTGGTCAGAACTTCACCGTCGAACTTCTCGATGTTGATGGCGTACCGGTGAAGCCCCGAATCCTTGGGCTCGTCGGCCAACTGGACGCGGGCGCGGTAGGCGCCGGTCGGCACCCGGACGGTCTGGGTGTCAACGGTCTTGTCGCCGTCGTCGAGCGTGACCTTGACCTCCTTGCCGGCCAGGCCGTCGAGTTTGACCTGTGTGGTGATGAAGATCCGGTCGCCGGTGGCGATGACCTCGGGTGCTTCGACGCTGATGATGCCGGCGTCGATCGGTGGCTTCTCGCCGCCCAGTACGATCGACGAGACCGGCACCTGCTGGATGCCAAGTTGCCGGACGAGCGGTTCAACGCTCTTGGTGGCGTTGTGGCGACCGTCGCTCAGCAGGAGGATGCCCGAGAGCCGCTCGTCCGACATCTCGGTCATCACCTTCTCGAACACCGCCGTGAAGTCCGTCTGCTGCCGCTCGGAGGGGAGGGCGGCGGCGTTGCCGGGCAGGTCCTCCTGGGTGCCCTTGTAGCCCTCGGCGTAAGCCTTCAAGTCCACCTCGGCGGGCTCGGAGGCGAACGTGTACACCTTGACGCCGTAGTCTGCCTGGAGCCGGTCGAGCAGGCTCTTGCCCTTTTCCCCGTCGTCACCCGGCTTCCTGGGCCCGGCGGGCGGGCGGTGCAGAAGTATGTCGCGGGCCAAGGCAAGCCGCTTCTTGCCGGCGAGGGCATCGACCTTGGCCCGCACCTCGGTCTCGAGCGACGCGTAGGCGGCCGCGTCAAGGGCACGGGCCATGGCGACGGTCTTGGAGGTCAGAGCGGCCAGTTCGGTTGCGGCCTGGCGGATCGTGGCCAGGAGCCGGGCGTGCTCGCCGACCAGTCGGTCGGCATGGTCCTTGTTTGTCAGCGTGACGGCTTCCTTGAGGCGTTCCCGGACGGTGCCGGTGATCCTCTTGCGGATGTCTTCGAGGCCTTTGACGAGGGAGTCGTCCATCTTCAGAGAGGCCTTGAGCGGTTCGGCGATCTTCTCGGCCTTTTCGGTCAGGGCCCGCTCGGCCTTCGTGAATGTGTCGTTCATGTCGCCGCGTCGAGCGTCAAGTTGCTGCTTGCGGGACTCGGTGTCGAGCCTGCCGAGCGATGCGAGCCATTCTGCCTGTGCCGCGAGGTCTCGGCGGATCGTGTCAAACTCTTCCGCGAGACGGTCCAAAGCAAAGGGGCGGCCGGCGCCCTCGACGGAGAGCGCTTCGGCCAGGCGGATCTTCTCGGCAGGACCCAGTTCCGTGTCGGGGACGAACATCGACGCGCTCGTGTCGAGCAAGACCGTCACCCAGCGCTGAATCGTCTTGTCGAGGTTCCACGGGCGGACCGGCTGCGCGAGCATGATGATGACCAGGATGATAATCGCCACACGCAGGGCCGACAGGGCAAGGCCCGCGCCGCGGGAGATCGTGCGGCACTCGAGCGCATACAGCCCCAGCACGATCTCGACGGCCAGCGCGCCCAGCGCGGCGATGGGCCACAGCGGCCAGTTGGTTGCCAGGACGAGGCCGCGCTGAAGCGCCTGCCAGACCGCCAGGAGCGTCAGAAAGCCGACGGCCGTGAGAACAGCAAATCGGACGGCGCGTGCGCCTCGGCCGGCCGGGCGCCGCCAGAGGAAATGCAGGAGGATCCATACCCCGGCGGCGGCAAGGGCCAGCACGTACACCAGCACCGTCGGCACCGACTCGGGTAACACGTAATGCTGTTCGGTGGTTGGGATCATGCCTTTGATGCGCCTTCAGGTTCGTGGCTCGTGACGGCCAGCAGGCTCCTGGCCCGTTGGCGGAACGTCTTGATGTCCACGGCGTCGGTTCCGAACGAAACCGTGTCGATCATGTGCATTCGGCGCTGCGTGGCGATCCATCGCGCCAGTCCGACCTCGGCCAGAAGACCGACCAGCAGGGCGATGGCCAGGAACTTCCAGACTTCTTCGCCGGGGACGCTGCCGGTTACGGCCTCAACGAGCCGTGCGGTGTTGTCCGCGCGGAACAGATCGACGTGTATGCCGGCGGCCTCGAGTTCGGCGTCCGTCAGAGGCGTCAGCCGCCCTTCGTGGGCATCGCCGAGGACGATGAACGGAAAACCCTTCCCGGCAGCCGTGGCAGCGGCCGGCACAAGGAAATCCTGACCGACCTTCTGCGGAACGGTCAGCCGGTAAAGGCCCGGCTCGTACGTCCCGGGGAACGTCACGCGGAGGCCGTTGGGGGTTGCGGCCAGCGGAGCCTGAACTCGCCGGTTGCCGGGCGTCAGGACGTCGGCCGACGTCTTCGCCAGCGCCTCGGCCTTCCGCGCGGCGTCGGGCGATTTGGCGGGAAGTTCCATGACGAACTCCGAGCCCGGCGGCACGTTCGTCTGCGCCAGTGCGGGGGCAGCCAGGTAGTACGCCAACTCGTGGACCAGTGGAACGAAACACTTGAGCGACGGCAGGTTGCTCTCACGCCGGTCCAGCGACACCGACGTCATCAGCACGTAGCCCTTGCCGACCCTTCGCTCCACCAGGAGCGGTTCGCCGGTGTCGAGCAGTCCGCCGACACGGACGGTCTGGTCCTTCTCGTCGACCGCGAGCGTCCAGAAAGCCGTGATGACGGCGCGCTCGACGTCCGACTGGGTCGTGTCGCGCATCAGCGCAAGGGCCGGATGGCTCAGCGTCTTCAGCCCCAGATGGGCCGGCGCCTCCGGCAGCGACCGGCGCCCGGCCAGCCCTGCCGGGATAAACGGCTGGCCGCCCTCACTCGACCAGCCGCCGTAGAACTCCGGCACCACCTTGTCGCCAGGGATGATGAGCAGTCCGCCTCCTGCCTGGACGAATCGCACGAGTTTGGCGCCCGTCGCCTGTGGAAGCCGCGAGACGTTGGCGAGGATCACGAGGCCGAAGCGGCCGAAATCGGCCACCGACGCGATGTCGGGCGCGGCCACAACGGTCGGGGCGACCAGTTGGCCGAGGGCCGGCTCCGCATCGGGGTTCTTCTTATCGGGCTTCGGTTTTTTGTTCTCTTCCTCTTCGTCGATGGGCGTCAGCGCGATCTCGACGAACGCGGCGGCGCCGTCGAGCGGACGCGTGGAGGGATTGCCCTCAACAATCAGTACCGGCAGTTTCTCGATGACGGGCAGGACGCGCGTGGCCTCGTTGTCGCTGGGCATCTCGTCTTCGCTCAGGACCTTGGCGGTGACGAGGTGGGGGCCGGACTTGCTGAACCGGTAGTCGAAGCGCACCGTCTCGGCCGCATCGGGCAGCATCTCGCCGGCATCCTGGCGAGCCGTACTGACGCCGTCAACGAGCAGTTCCACGGTGAGCGGTTCGACGGGCGTCGTGCCGGTATTCATAATGGTCACGTCGATTCGCACCGGGCGGTCGGTGCCGACGATCTTTCGCGAGATTCGGATGTCGCCGACAGCCACATTGCGGAGTTCCTGCGGCAGGTCGAGGATGCGGCAAACAATCTGGGGTGGGACGCGGAACGCGTTCAGACCGGCTCCGAGGAACTTCCATCGGGCTTCGTGTTGGGCGTCCCAGCCGAGGTTCTGGCCGTCGGTAATCAGGACGATCTTCTTGGCGGGATTGACCCCTTCCGCGAGGCTGGTAGCGGCGGCGCCCAGCGAATCGAGGACCCGCATCGACCCGCCCGTGGCTATCAGGTCATGCAGGGCCTGGGCGAGTTCCTCGCGGTCGGTGATCGGGTTGGGGATGACCGGGCGCGGCACAGGGCCGGCCAGGAGGATGCTGATCGAGTCGGCGGGGCGGCAGGCCTGGATGACGGCCTGGGCTTCCTCAATCGCACGTTCGAAGTTCGGTTTGCCGTCCACGGGGATCGTCATGGAGGCCGAACCGTCGATGAGGATGGCCACGTCGCGTTCGCCGCCGCTCAGCGACCACTCTCTCTGCTGAAGCACGTTCTCGAGGACCGAGGCGCCGATGGCGAAGAGCGTGAGCACCGCCGCCACGCCGAGGAGGATCCATCGCGTCCGAGCGCTCCGCCACATGGCCGCTGCGACACCCGCCAGCATGGCCGCAACCAGCATGGTCGGCAGCACGAGTGCCCACGGGATGGTGGTGCGGCTGGGCATGAAAGGCCTCGCCATGGCCAGGACAAGGAGGGCGACGACGAGGCACCGCAGGGCCATCAGGATGATTTCTTCAATGAGGATTCTGCGGCTGCGGTGGGTCAGCGATTCGAGCAGGAACCGCATCGCCCCCCAGTCCACGATGGTTGCCCGTTGCCGGTTCAGGAGATGGATGATGATCGGTATGGCGACGGCCGCCAAACCCGTCAACATTGCCAGGTTTAAGAAGGTCATATGTTCTTCCCCCAGGAAGAACAGGGATCAGGGAGCGGGGAATAGGGAACAGGCCATGCCGATTCCTCGCCTTGCTCTGTGCTGTAACCCATAACTCGGCTTCTCCCCTTAAGTCTGTGGTTTAGTCAGGCCGCGCAGCAGGCCTTGGACAATACGAGTGATCGGGCTTTCTGCCACGCGACCAGATCGGTGAAGTTCTGAATCTTGCTGGGGTGGCCACGCACGGCCTCGCCCGGTGTTGTCACGTGCTGATCTGTCTTGTTGCGGCGGCCGATGTTCGCCATTGAGCAAACTCGCCCTCGCTGCTGATTCCCTGACCCCTATCCCCTATCCCCTGTCATTTATTGCCCAATCCTTTTGTCCTGGTCTTTCTGCTCGCCAGATAATGGGCCAGCGCGACGTCGAAGTTGCGTTTGGTGGACAGGGGAACGTAGTCGACGTCCATTTGCCCGCAGCCCATTTCGATGTCGCGGACGAACCGCCGGACGCGTTCCAGGTAGTCGGCCCGGATGGCCCGCGGGTCCAACTGGACCCGGCGCGCGTCCAGTTCCAGGTCGCGGAACATGCTCCACCGGTCGAACGGGAACGTCAGTTCCTCCTCGGCCATGACGTGCAGCAGCAAGACCTCGTGCTTGCGGTAACGGAAATGATGCAGGGCGTTAAGGATCTCTGTCGCGTCGTCGAAGAGGTCCGAGATGACGATGATCAGGCCGCGCCGGTGAGCCCGTTCGGCGATATCGTGGAAGACGGGCGCCAGCGCCGATTCGTCGCCCGGCGCCGTGTTGACGATTTCGTCGAGGATGACTCGCAGGTGGGTGACGCGCGACCGCGACGGGATGTAACGACGGATTTTCGTGTCGAACGTCACCAGACCCACGGCGTCCTGCTGGTTGATCATCAGGTGAGCCAGCGACGCCGCCAGGAACTGCCCGTACTCGAACTTCGAGAGCCTGTGGCCGTCGTGGGCGGCTGCCTGCCGGCCGGTGTAGCGCATGGAGCCGGACGCATCGAGCAGGATGACCGACCGCAGGTTGGTCTCCTCGATGTACTGCTTGATGTAGTAGCGATCGCTCTTGCCGTAGACGCGCCAGTCCAGATCGCGTATGTCGTCTCCGGGAACGTACTGCCGGTGCTCGGCGAACTCGACGGAGAAGCCCTTGTAGGGGCTCCTGTGCCGGCCGGAGACGAAGCCTTCCACCAGGCCCCGCGCGATCAGTTCCAACCGGTGGATCTTGGCCAGCGCCTCCGGGTCCAGCAGGCGCATGTAATCCGACGTCGTACCACCTTGCGTTAGTGCCATGAAATGTCACCCGCTCTGCCGTCCGGCGGACGGCGGCCCTTAGATGCCCTCGGCCGCGCAGGCCTCGCGGCGCCCGCGCCTCCCCAACACCCCGCGAGCGTCGTCAGGCGATGGCCGTCTCGACGGCCGGCTGGACCTCGGCCAGCAGCCGCGCCACGACCTCGTCCGGCGAGATGCCCGCCGCCTCGGCGTTGAACGTCGTGATGACGCGGTGCCGCATCACCGGCGGCGCCATGGCCCGCACGTCCTCGGTGGTCGCGTGATACCGGCCGTGCAGGATGGCCCGGGCCTTGGCGGCGAGGATCATGTAGATGCCGGCGCGCGGCCCGGCGCCCCACTGGACCAGTTCGCTGATGAACGGTGGGGCTTCTGGCCGGTTCGGCCGCGATGCCCTCGCCAGGTCCCTGGCGTACTGGACGACGTGGTCGGCCACGGGCACGCGGCGGACAATGTCCTGGAGCCGCAGGATGTCCTCGCCGGTCAGGGTCACTTCGAGATCGGCCTCGTACGTGCCGGTGACCTGTTTGATGATGGCCATTTCCTCGTCGGCGGTGGGGTAATCCACCATGATGTTGAACATGAAGCGGTCGAGTTGGGCCTCGGGCAGGGGATAGGTGCCTTCCTGCTCGATGGGGTTCTGGGTCGCGAGGACGAAGAACGGTTCGGGAAGCGTGTAGGTCGTCTCGCCGCACGTGACCATGTGTTCCTGCATGGCCTCCAGGAGGGCGGCCTGCGTCTTGGGCGGCGTCCGGTTGATCTCGTCCGCGAGGATCATGTTCGAGAACAGCGGGCCGTGAACGAAGCGGAAGACGCGCTTGCCGGTCGTGCGGTCCTCCTCCAGCACGTCCGTGCCGGTGATGTCCGACGGCATCAGGTCGGGCGTGAACTGGATACGCTTGAACGTCAGGTGGAGCAACTGAGACGTCGTGCTCACCATCAGCGTTTTCGCCAGGCCCGGCACGCCGACCAGGAGGGCGTGGCCGCGGCAGAAGGTGGCGATCAGGATCTGCTCGATGACCTCGTTCTGGCCGACGATGGCGCGGGCCAGTTGCTCCGTCATCCTCTTGTAGGCGGCATTGAGGCTCTTGACGGCCTCGATGTCGTCGCCCTCGGCGATCTTCGGAGCGACCTTCGGTTTCTCTGCGTCCGGTTTGGGTGTGTCAGTCATCTATCGGCCTCCGATCAAGGATCAGCAAACCCATGGATTCACCAGTCTTCGACGCATTCCGTGGACCGCAAGCGCACGCTCCACAGAAACTGCCTATGTATCCTGAAACCGCCGCCGACGGCCGGGGTGCCGGATATTATTCCCGAAAAACCTATCGAAGCAAGGGAACAAAACGCTGCCGCCCGGGCACAGGCTCGGCGCGAAAACGCATTGACACTCCGCGGCCCGCGGCCATACTATAGGCGCCGCCGAAGCGGGCGTAACTCAGTGGTAGAGTGTCAGCTTCCCAAGCTGAACGTCGAGGGTTCGAATCCCTTCGCCCGCTCCATCGCAGGCGGTCGCACCGTCTCGCAAGCCGTCGCATAAGCCCGCACAAGTCAAAGGCTTACGCTCCTCGGCCGCGTTGTGGTCGGTCGCTTCACCTGTCGCACCACGTCGCACCACATCGCGTCGTTTCGTGCCGCTACTGCTAGCACTATAGCTACCACTGCCATCGGTGCCGCGGCCCGGCTCGCGGGACGACGACCGCAGGGGAGAAGTTGCTATGTTCCTTTTTTCAAGACCGGGCGCGAGACCGTCACGACCGTCATTCGCGTATGTTCCCGTCGCCGCCATCACCTGCGATTCCGCCTCCCGAATCGGCGGCAGGGCGTCGATGGCTTTGGCGAGGTCTACCACGCCGAGGACCGTGTAGTGCTTGAGCGTCGTGCGATAGTCGGCGTGCCGCATGATGCGCTGGGCCAGCTGCGGGGCCACGCCTGCCTTGGCGAGGGCTGTGCCCAGCGTCGTCCGCATGGCGTGTAGGTCGATCACCCGGCCTTCGGCGTCCTCGGTGACGATCCGCGTCTTCGGCCTCTGCCGCTTGCCCTTGCCAGTCATCACGACTTGACCCTCGGCGTCCGTGACGACCTCCCGGCGGGCGAGCCCGGCTCGCAGGAAGTCCTTCAAGCGGGTCTGGTCGGTCACCGTCGTCGGGAACACCTTGGTTTGCGGCAGGGCGGGGTATTCGTCCAGCCGCCGGGCCAGTTCGCCGGCCAGCTGCGGGTGCATCGGGATGATGTCCTCACGACTGGCCTTGCCGTCGCGGACGGTGATGGTGCCCGCGTCGAAGTCAATGTCAGCCCACCGCAGGCGTTGGAGGTCGCCCTTGCGGAGGCCCGCCAGGGCAGCAGCCATATACCACGCCCTGCGTCCCCGAGGCTCGGCCACGGCAAACAACAGGGCCAGTTCGTCGTCGGTGAGCGGCCTGCGGACGCGGCGGCGGTCGTTCCGCTCGTCCTGCCGGGCGACCACCTTCAGCGGGTTGACCTCGACCCGGTTGGTGTTGACACACCAGCCCATGAACGCCACCGCGACCTGCCGGGCGAAATTGGCCGTCCGGGCGGCCTTCCCGGCGGTTTTCATCGCCCACATGTGCTTGGTGAGGGCCTCGGCGGTCAGCTCCGACAGGCGGGTCGCCTCGGTGCCCGCCAGCAGGTTCTTGAGGTGGCGTTCCTTCTCCACCACGTGCTTCTCGGCCTGCCCGGACCGGCGGCAATGTGTGATGTAGGCATCGACATGCTCGGCCAACTCCACGCGGTTCGCCGCCGAAAAGCGGTCATGCCGGGGATCGACCACGCCATCTCGCCGCAGGGCGGCGTCGGCGACGTACTTCGCCAACAGCCGCTCTGCGGCACGCTTGTCGGTCGTGCGGGTAGACCTGATACGTCGCTTGCCCGTATGATCGAACCACGCGGCGACCCAAGGACCGCCCGCGACGCGCTGGAACAGCGTCCCTTGACCGTTCGACCGTCGTTTGCCTGCCATGGCTATCCTCCTATCGGTGCAGGTCCATGCTTGCTCGTCTCGCCGGGGGTGTCAACCAATTTCCGCCCGTAAGGTTGGTCCGCGTTCAGCGATTCTCCGCCGAGCTGACCCGCTCGCCTGTGCCCACAAGTTCTTCTGATCGCAACGGCGGCCGGGAATCCTGGCGGCCCTCCGCGACGGTCGCGCTGCCACTGCCGATCCGCTGGAGCAGGATGGGCCTGCTCTGCCCCTTCCTCGGAAGCCTCTGCGTGTCGATCCCCTCGCCGCGAAGATTCGGTGCCACCCGGTCGAGGTCGGCCCGCAGCTTCCGCTCATTGGAAGGCCAGTCCTTGCGCTTGAGGGCCTTTTCGTCCACGATGCTCTCCAGGGCCTCGAGCAGATCCTTGCAGGTGCCGGTCCAGCGGTTCCGGTCCTGCATGAACTTCATCACCGTCTGCCCGACGACGCTGGCCTCGATGGCGATGCTGTTGGCGTCCTTTCGGTTGTTGTTGTACGCGTCGAGGAAGATGCTGGGCTTCCACGGAAGGCCGCGCTCGCACGCCATCGCCCACAGCGCGAAGTCCAGCATGCGCGGCTGCTGCTCCGGGTTGATGCGAACCTTCTCGCGGTGGGCCAGGCCAGCGGCGACGGCGTCGAGCAACCCACCGAGCACGCGCGGGCGGGCTTCCTCGAACTCGCCCCACAAGCTTCTCTCGTCCCTCCGCCTGGCTGGCGGGATCGCCTGGAGCATGATCGTGATGCACCGGTCCAGCAGGTCGGCCCGGTTCGCAAGGTCGCCGATCCCGTTGAACATCAGCGGACGCTTGACGCTGAAAATGATCTCCTCGGCGTCGCTGTACAGCTGCCGCGTGGCGAACCCGTCGCCCGTCGAGAGGCGGCAGCAGGCGTTGGACAGCCAGGGCGGGATCCTGGACAGATTGTCAAGCGCCAACACCCAGGAGTTCGATGCCGAAATAAGCAAGTCACGCGGCTCGCGCGGTTCACTCCGAAGAGGTGCAAGGTTCGGGTCCACCAGCGCCCGCAGGGCTCGCTGGGCGAAACTCTTGCCGCTCCCTTGCTCGCCGCAGATGTTCAGGATAGGGTACGGCCCCTGCGGGCTCAGGGCCCCGAGTAGCCAGCCGACGAGCAGCACGAAGTCGGCATCGTCCCTGACGTTAAGGAAGGTCCGGAGTTCGTTGACGCTGCCGCCGGCGCCCGGCGCCGGCAACGGGAGCATGCCCCGCGACCGGCGGAACCAAACCGGGGATCGGTCGAGCACCTTCCGGCCCGACGGAGTGACCCGCACCACTCGCCAGACGTCGTCACAGAGATCAAGATAAATGGCCCCGTCCTGCTCAGCCACGCGGACGAACACCCTGACCAGCGGGCCTTCATGCACGGCCCTGGCCTCGATCAGGTCCAACGCCGTCTTCACGGCCTCGGTGTACGCCGCCTTCTTGCACTGCTCGTAGAGGTGACGGCACAAGTATTGGCGGAAGCCCGGTGACTTGACTGGCCATGTTTCCTGGTGCCCGTCCACCTCGATCCGTGCGTAGCCGATGCGGTTCTCGTCGTGAGCAAGCTCGGCGCTGCTGGCGATGTCCACCAGCATCTCCGAGATGGTTGGGTGGGGCGCCTGCTCTTGCTGGTCGGACTCATCCAGCCGCCTCGCCCGCTCGTGCACCAGCCGGAGCAGTGCCTTCTCGGCCTGGGCAGCATCGACGCCCGGCAGGGCCTCGATGATCTTGCCGACCAGGTCGGCCCGCCCGTCCGACCGTGAAAGGTCCATCCGCTCCGACAGCACCGGCCCGCCACCGGCCGCGACGTTGACGGCCGCCGTGAACGCCCGGCCGGCCCACCGGGCCGTGACCGTCACGTCGGGCTTCTCGTCCCCGCGCCCCAGGTTGAGGTTCTCGCGGACCTCCCGCATCGCTTGCGCGTCAGGCACGTTTTACCTCCATGCGAAGCGGTCGTGCAGGTGTCTCGCTGATCAAGCGGATCAAGTCCCCGTCCGTCGCCCCGGCCTGCCGCCAAGCCCGCAAGTCCTTGTGCCCGGCGGGCGGCTCGACGATCTTTAGCGGCCGCACCAAGGGCCTAAGCCTGCGGGCAAGACGCTCGGCACCGGACCGGCCGGGGGCGTCCGCGTCGGCGATGATCACCACTATGCCGGGCCTCACCGCCCGCACTAGGTCGGCGAGGATGTCCTGCTGGCCAGTGCACGCGAACCGGCCCACGGTGGGAAAGCCCATGTCGTGCCCGGCGGCAGCGTCCGAACCGCCCTCGACCAGAAGCAGCGGGGGCGCCCGGGGACCGCGGGGTGTGAGGATCAGGTCGTCGGGAACGTAGAGCCCGGCGTGCGTGCCGGGCATGACGCGCTTGGCACCGTCCAGGAACCGCCGGTTCACGCCGACTATCCGCCCGCCAGCGTCCTGGAGCGGCCACGTCCAGCAGGACTCTCGCGGGTTGAAGCCCACGCCGAACCGACGCAGGGCCTCGACGCTGACGCCGAGCTGCTCGGACAGATGCACCAGCCACCCACCGTGCTCGGCAACCTGACGCCAGTGCTCCACCTGTTCCGCGAGGTCGGCGGCGTTGCGGGCCTCGACGGGCCTGGTCATGCGCAGCGTGATCCGCCGTGGGCGACAGTGGTATTCATCCTGCCGCAGGATGTGGACATAGCCGCCGTTCTTCGACGGCCTGCTCGACTGCACACGCATGCAAATAGCCAGAGACTCGTCGTCCGCAATCCCGCACCAGTCAGCCCGGCCGCAGATGGGGCAGGGCTTGCGTTTTGAGACGCGCTTCACCGCATGGCCTCCTTCTTTTTCTTGTCCAGCCAGTCCTCGAGGTCGCGCGGGTCGTAGCGGATGGCCTTGCCGATGCGGATGTGCGGGATCTGTTTGCCCTTTGTCAATCCCCACAGTGTCCGGTTGCCGATGCCGAGGATCTTTGCGGTCTGCCGTGCGGTTAGAAGGGCCTGAAGTTCTGCGCTCACTCCTGCCCCTCCTGCAACATCGGAGCCGGACGCTGGACGGTCCTACCGGCCATCGCTAGCCTCCTTGCCCATGGCATCTTCCGCCCGGTTGGCCCGCCCCCGCAGCACGCGCCAGCCGAGGCGGATGGGCTGGGGCACGCGGCCTTGGCTGTCAAGCGAAAGCTAGGTCGAACGCGAGACGCTGCAGAGCGAGGCCGCTTGAACAGCGCCGACGAGCAGCGGCGGCGTCGCGGTGCTGCCAGACATCGGGGCCTCGGCGCGGTTACTCGCGGCGTAGCCCCTCCTTGACCGTCGGCCAGGGCCGAAAAACTGGCTTCGGCCACTCGGCGCAGGGCGTCCCCGTCGGGATGTTTGTCAAGGGGGGGCTTCTGGGTGGTTTGATCAGACCGCCGCGCTGCGGCCACGGCTTTTGCGCCGTCGAGGATGCCGGGGGGCTTGGAAAAGTTCCGCGGCGCGGGCCACGTCCTCCGGTCGCCACAAGTAGTTCCCCGCGGCGGACTTGGGCGGGGCCGCCAGCCGGCCCTGCCAAATGGCCTGCAAGAGCGTCGCCGGCCGGATGCCGAGTTCCTGAGCCACCTGCCGTGTGCCTTTAGACATGTTAGTCTCCCTTGATCTGGGGAAAGTGCGCAAAGAAAGACCCGCCCAGCGCGCTCCGCGCCTTGCGGGTTGTGTCGGCTTGGAATGTTTCCTAGCGTGCTTGACGGTACCATTAGCGCCTTTCGACGCCTCCGGCTTCGCCTCGCCCAATTATGATGATGATAGCATCGCCTCGCGCCACCGTCAAGACAATTCTGAGATTTTTCACGCGGCTTCCGGCCTGATGCCGAGTTCCTGAGCCACCTGCGGTGTGCCTTCAGACATGTTAGTCTCCCTTGAACTGGGGAAAGTGCGCAAAGAAAGACCCGCCCGGCGCGCTCCGCGCCTTGCAGGTCCCATCGGCTTCCACTTTTTTCAGACGCCTTCATAGAGCGAAGCCTGCTAGGCGCTTACGACACCCCCTTTGCCTCGGCCTCGCTCTCCGCCTAGTGATAATGATAATAGGCCCGTGCCGCGCCGCCGTCAAGGAAAATTCCAGATTTTTCACGCGGCGTTCCGAGATGCTCGGGCCTTCCGTTCACCCAGCCGGCGCGCGGGAGTCGGCCGGGAGATCGGCTCGGACGTGGACTCGGAAGTAGGCTCGGAAGAGGGAGATTTGGCCTGCGGCTTCTACGCACTTCCATGAAGCCGGGTCGGTCAAGGGGATTTTGCCGGTGACACGTTCAGTCTT